>DCHG01000033.1 GCA_002315595.1 Clostridiales bacterium UBA1758
TTGATTATAAATACAGCAAAGATAAAAACGCAACGTGTACTGTCAAGTATGCCAGAGCCGGTAGGTAGCCCGGCCGCCCTGCAAAAACAGGGTAAGTAACCTGCCCCTCCGGGTTGTCCGTTCTTTGCTCATTTCAATCTGTAAGGAGGGATTGTTAATGGGCAAAGTACGAGGCGGACTGACAGTGTTTTTTGAGGAACCATTCTGGATATCATAGCGTTAAAAAGTCGATATTTTCGAGAAGTTCGAATATGTCGACTTTTCTTTACTTTATTTTGTCGAGCCGGAAATTGAAAAATTAGTGGAACGGTTGGAAAATCTCTACCCGAAGATCGAATATGTTAATCGCCTTATGACGCACCATTGGGGACAAAAGATTGTCAGATTTTACGATCTTGACGGAAATTTAAACGAGGTAGGTACACCTATTTAACTTTTTTCAAAAGTTGATAAAACGGTTTGTAATCACATCTTATTCAAATACTCGCAGGAATTCTTTTCATTTTATCGAAAATATGATATAATATTGATGATGAGATTTCAATATGTGATTCATCCCTTATAAAATATTCTCATTTACTCAATCAAGTGGAGGAATATAATATGAAACGAAAAATCACCTTTAAAAAGTGGATCTGCTTTTCGGCGGTGTTTGTTAGCATTTTCTCGCTGGCTTCTTGCAAAAAAGCAAACGATGCCGAACAGAAGAAATCCAAGGAACTTCCGATGACGATCTCTCAGCAGGATTGGGCGGATTCGAAGAAATTCGTTGAATTATCCACCGGAGTCAAGATGGCATATGTCGAAATGGGTGATCCGAATGGTGAGGCGGTCATCCTCCAGCACGGTATGACGGACAATTCCAGATCGTGGAGCCTTGCCGCGTCGTACTTTACCGAGGCGGGCTATCATGTGTACCTTCCCGACCTGAGGGGCATGGGAAAGAGCGATGCGCCGGATGGTTTCTACACACCAATCACATATGCGACCGATATGGAAGCGTTTTTTGATGCGATGGGTATCGAAAAGGCAGTCCTTGTGGGACATTCACTCGGAAGTTTCACAGTGCAGACCTTTTCGCTGATGTTCCCCGAAAGATGCAAAAAAATCGTTTTGGTCAGTTCGATTCCGATGAAAAACTATCAAAGTGAAGCACTGTTAGCCGCGTATTCGAATTATATTGAGCCACTGCCGGAAGACGGGCATCCATCGGATCAGTTTATGGATGTTTGGTATGCGACGACCTTGCAGGAAGAACAGTTTGCCGATGTTTTCGACGAATTTTTGGGGAATATGAAAAAAGAAGCACAATGTCTTTCAAAGCAGGCATGGAGAAATATCTTTATGGGGCTGACGGTCAACGATCTAGAGCCACTATATTCGCAAATTGATTCGAGTATTCCCGTGCTGATCCTTCACGGCAATGAAGATTCGATGACGGTGACCGAATATCAGGAAGAACTTTGCGAAATCTTCAACGTTGGTGAGGAATGTTACAGAAATTACGATGGAATCGGACATAATATCCAGTTCGAAATGCCGGAAAAATGCGCAACTGACATTCTCGGCTGGCTTGAAACCGGGACATTACCGAACTGACTTTGTATATATTTGTCAATAATAAAACCACCCGAAGGGGTGGTTTTATTATTTGATTTCTTGTTCCAATGTTTTGAACAATTCTGTGTCAAAAAAATCATAGAGAGAAATATTGAAACCGTCACAAAGCATCTTGATAGTGACGATCCCCGGATTTATGCTTTTTCCGTATAGTATGTTTTTAATTGTCGATGGTGCAATTCCAGATTCAGTCGCAAGTTTGTTAATGGTATAATGCTTTTCGTTGCAAAGTTGCAGGATTCTGTTTTTGACGGTATTGTAGGTCTGCATATTCCACCTCCACCTCAATATTTTATGTTATTCATCTTGACAGAATGGGCTATATATGATACTATATAGACTACAAATAGACTTTATGGAGGGAGAAAAAATGGCAGTAAACAGAAAATGTCCAAAATGCGGTGGTGAACATGTTCAGTTGTCCAACGAAAGAAGCAAGCATGGGTGTTTATGGTTTATTCTACTTGGATGGATCTATGTTTTTTGGCTGGCTTTCAAATGGATGATTGGCGCAATGATTTTTATTCTCTACGATTGGTGGATGGCAATTGTCAAAAAATCATCCGGAAAAGGCCATGTTTGGCAGTGTAGAAAGTGGTTTTCGGGTAATAAACGCATCTTCTATTGCCATGACTGCGGATATAATTTTAAAGCATAGCCATTGCAAAAATTGTATTATTAATGCAACAGCCGATATTTTGTGTTTGAAAATATCGGCTGTTTTTTGTTATAATCAATTCGGTCAAAAAGCAGTGCCATTCATGCAAAGGGCGATTAACTTTGTAATTTCCCGACGAACAGGGGATACGGCTATTATTTCTCACTTTACGGTGAGTATCCCGGCATTGTACCCGATGAAGATACTCCGTCTGTCGTGAACTCAGAGAGTGAAATTTTCGGTTGATTAAAAGAGTGGGAATCCACCCTCTTTCTAATTTATATACGATGGAAAAAGGCGAAATATGCAAAGCGTGATCAAGTCTGCGAAAAATGTAAAACCGCAAAAGATCGAGCATAGATATTGCATTTTTTGCCAAAATCAGTTAGAATAAATATACGGTGGGCGGTTTCGCCTACAAATGCGCGAAAAAACGCCGTTCAGCATTGCTGTGCGGCGTTTTTTGATCGGAGAACATAAATGGAACGCTACGCGAAGTATGATAAGGCTTATATCTATGCGGCATTTCCGAGTGAAAAAAGAACGGAAGCGATATCCGTTTTGGATAAAATGGGCGAGGAAGGTGTGCGCTTTTGGTATTCCGAAAAATTTAATCGACGTGAAAAACAACGCATTGAGGGCGCATTCGGCGTGCTATTGTTCGCAACGACTGAATATGCGCGAAGCGAAGCATTTCATTCGATCGTCGATACTGCGGTAAAATGCGGTCAAAAGATCCTCACGGTTTATTTGGATGATGTTCCCGTGACGCCGTGGAGCGAACTTCAACTAGGAACGCAACAGGCTCTTTTTGCCGAACAATTGGATGAAGCATTCGTTGCAAAACTGAAAGAGGCATATATTTTTCGCGAAATGGCAGTGACCACGGCACAGAAGCAGTTTCAGCGGAAACGAGCGATGACGATGATTTCGGCACCGATTATTGCGGCAACGGTACTCTTTTTTGCCGTAATCAATCCGCTTTTGATCGCACCTGCCGCTGCGGCTGAAAAATTGGCGAAGCAATGGGGGTTGACGATGGAGGACTTGGAAAGCATCACCGCCCTTTACATTGCGGGGGATCAGTCGTTCGACCATGAGGTTTCGGGGTATTTTGAACTTCCAAATCGCAATCAGATCATTGCCAATGAATTTGTTGACGGGAACAATCAATCCATTGGCTATATCCCCGTCGGGACGCTGAATTCCGAGGATCTGTCGATTTTGAAATATATGCCGAACCTCGAAGAACTTGTCATCTGCGGCAATCAAATTACGGACATTTCCCCGATTTTCGAATGTAATAAATTGCATTTTTTGAACCTTGACGCCAATCCGATCACCTCTCTGGAAGGAATTTCCGCCCTTGAGAATTTGGAGGACATCCGACTGACCACGACAGATATTACCGATCCGTCGCCACTTTGGGATTGCCCGAAACTTCGCCTTGTGATGATAGATTTAACGAATGTTTCAAGTATTTCGGGAGTTGAAAAACTCAGGAATTTGGAACATCTCAATATACAAGGCACCTATGTTTCCGATGTTTCCATGTTGAGCGAGAATAAAAATCTGGAATTACTTATTGCAAACAACACCGAGATCACTTCGCTTCCCGCATTTTCCCGTACCGAAAATATCACGCTGGAAATCGACGCAACTTCGGTTTCCGATTATTCACCGTTAAAAACGATCGAAAGCTTTAAAAAACTACGCTTGCGCGGTGGGACGCCGAGTCAACTTTTGCCGTACATTGAGGGGAAGACGATCGAACAATTTGGTTGGGCTGGCACAGATATCACAAGTTTGACGGAACTGAAATCCCTTGATGTCATCGGTTATTTGGGGTTGGCGTGGACGGATTTGACTTCGCTGGATGGACTTGAACATTTTGACGGCATTTGGAGTTTGGATATTCGCGGCGTAAAAGCGATCACAGATCTGACGCCACTGCTTACCATTGATTCGCTCGAATATGTCGCATTGGCGCCTGAATTACGGTCGCTTGCCGAAGAACAGTTGAAAGAAGCAAAATTTGTGATCGAATATCCCGAAAATTGAGGATTTCCGCCATGATTCGTTATTGTAAAAACGACAAACCGTATATTTACGCCGCGTTTGCTCCGTCACAGACGGAGCGTGCGCACGATGTAATGGAAGCGTTGAACTCCGACGGCGTGCAATTTTGGTACGCAAATCGTTTTGATTCACGCGAAAAGCGGCGTATCAAGGGCGCGTTCGGGGTACTTTTATTTGTCACGACCGAATTTGCATCTAGTGAACGCTTTCATATGGTCGTTGATACAGCGGTAAAATGCGGGCACAGGATCCTTTGCGTGTACGTGGATCAAATCGATCCGACGCCGTGGAGCGAACTTCAACTTGGCACACAGCAGGCGGTTTTTGATCACGGTGATACGGACGATTTGATTGAAAAACTGCGACAAGCGTTGATTTTCGGCAATATGGTGGTGACGAAGGCACAGAAGAAATTTCAACGAAATCGTGCAGTGATTGCCGTGACCGCACCGATCGTTGCCGCGGCAGTGATATTTTTGACGGTGGTCAATCCGCTTTTGATCGCACCGACCATGAGTACCGCAAATATCGCCCAACAATGGGGGCTGACGCTTGAGGATCTCAAAAAAGTCACCGCACTCCACATAGTCGGGGATCAGGTCTTTGACGCTTCCGTTCATGCGTGGTATGAATCGGACGACCGAACGATGGTTGCCTATGATTTGAATGTCGACGGTTCGATGGAACATCAACCGTCGATATCTACCGGGAAACTCACCTCGGATGATTTGAACATCATTCGGTATATGCCAAATCTCGAGATTTTGGAACTTGAAGGCAATCAGATCACGGACATTTCGCCGATTTTTGAAACCGATATTCGTTCGCTTTGGTTGAATTGCAATCCGATTTCGTCGCTCGAAGGTATTCAAAAAATGAGTAGCCTGACATCGTTGAGTATTGTCGGCACCAATATTACCGATTTGTCGCCGATCTTGGAACTTCCGAATTTACAACATTTGCAATTCGACAACACCTATATTTCGGATCTGACGGGGATCGAGTCAATCGAAACGCTCGATGCGCTGATGATGTCGAATACGCAGGTCACGGAATTGCCGAAATTCGGAAAATGGGAAAACTTCACCCTTGATCTGCGCGGATTACGGATTTATGACCTTTCTCCGATCGCCGATGTTGCCAGTTTCAACGAACTGTATATCGATTCAATGGATGATTGTATGCGCCCACAGGATTTGGTACCGTATTTGTCGGGTAAGCCGATTTCCTTTGTCGGGTGGTGTGGCGTGGAAAGGATCGAGGATCTTTTCGGGTTGAATATCGTTTCCGAAGGAAGCCTATGTCTTGCCAACAATTTTTTAACGACGCTAGACGGAATTGAAAATTTTGAAGGAATCAAGACGCTCGGGTTGTTCCACCACGAAGGCGATCCGATTACTTTTGACGATTTAACACCGATTTTGCGGTTGAAAAGTCTTGAATTACTGGAATTATCCCCGGATATGCGCGAAATGGCAGAGAAACAGTTGCAGGACGCACATTTTGTGATTGATTACAAATGGGGATGAGGAGGAAGAGGATGAAGAAACGCTTCAATTTCCTGCCTTATGGAGGCAGAGAGCCATACGCATATTTCGGTTGCTTTGCCGATGATGAGCCGATTGCGGCGGAAATCGTAGATCAATTGGTAAATCGCGGTTTTCGCGTATTCAATGATGCCTGCGAGTCGAAATTTGCGCTGACGCCTTCGGAAACGGCAAACGGGATTCATGATTGCGCCGGTGCGGTGGTTGTCGTATCGAAAAAAAGTATTGAAAATCTTGCTTTTCGAAACACGATCAACTATCTTTTGAGTTTGAGAAAGCCACTTGTATGCGTCAAAATAGGCGATTTTGATCTTTCCTACGGACTGGAAATGCAACTTGCGAATATCCCGCAGATCGCGTTTCATTCCGTGGATGAAACGATGAATGAACTTTTGCAATGCCCCGTATTGACGCAGGATATGCTCGGTGCGGGGATGATGCGGCGTGAATACAACCGCAAACGAAACCTGATCCTATTCGGTATGATCACGGCAGCGGTGCTGGTTTTTGCCACGGCGGCATTTGTTGTGGTTCAGAAGCGGACTTCGCCCGAATATGTTCTTCGAAATGTTGACGGAAGCGAATATGTGAATATCGCAAAATTCGGCGACGACGGCATTGATGGAATGAAGGGCAAAACCGTCGGCGAACTCGACCTTTCGGGCGGTGAATTCACGACTTTAACTGCGATGAAGGATGTTTTCGCCACCACGGTCAATGTTTCTGACATTTCCATCGAGGTACCGCTTTGGCCGCTGACGCTGATGGAAGGAATCGAAACCGTTAAAATTTCGCAGGATCAACGCATTTTTGCCGGAGAACTATGTGATGCGGGAATCACCGTCGTGGTGACGCACTGAAAGGGGAAAAGAAAATGTCGGATCGAATCCATGCATATGAAGGATGCGAGCCATATCTTTTTGTCAGTTACGCACACCGAAATACAGAAAAAGTTTACCCCGTGATCGAGGCTTTATTTGCCGATCATTTTCGTGTTTGGTATGATGAAGGAATTGCACCGGGCAGTGAATGGCCGAAAAACATCGCCGATCATCTGCGGGATGCCGCGGGCGTGATCGTATTCGTGTCGGAGGAGTCTTTGGCTTCCCCGAACTGTGAAAACGAGGTCGTCAACGCAAAGCCCGCCGATCGGTCGGTGTTTCAGTTCAAACTCGGTGAGCAATCTCATCCTGCACTTGTGGAATGTAAGGCAGTGGGCTCCTACGAAGAATTGCGCGAAAATCTCGACGATTCGTTCCTCGGTGACGGTGTCACGGGTTATGATCGTGGTGTCGGTACGGCAAAGGGCGGTAATTTTTGGACGTTGATCATAGCGGTTGCCGCGTGCCTGATCGTTGCCCTCGGCGTAGGAATTTACGGATTGAATGACGGATGGTTTGATACGATTCTTCCGGGACTTGCCGAGGTGGAAGTGACCGAAAATCCGCAAAAAGAGATCGTCGATACCGATAACAACGCCATTGTACGTGGGATCGTCGAACA
The DNA here is from genome assembly GCA_002315595.1 of Clostridiales bacterium UBA1758. GTDB lineage: Bacteria > Bacillota > Clostridia > Oscillospirales > UBA1758 > UBA1758. The sequence continues at coordinate 7,408 of DCHG01000033.1, forward strand.
GACGAACGAGGAATTGATGCGCGAAATCGACTTCAAATCGGACGAAACACGTGAGATGCTTTATCAGTCGATCGAATTTTACAAATGGGGGCAGGAAACTCCGCTGACATATCAAAATCTGACCACTTGCCAAAACGAAGGCCTGTTTTTTCAGGAAGCGAACGACGAACTTTTGGAGTATATGCAGTATTTCCCGAAACTTACGGAACTGACCGTCCAAAGCGGTGATCTTACCACACTTGTGCCACTACTTCAATGCGCAAATCTTCAAATCGTTCAGTTGACAGGCCGTTCTTTGCCGGTGGAGATCCCTGAAAACGCGCCGTTTATCGTCCAGTATATCAATTGATGGGAGTATCACTATGAGTTATCGTGCCCTGGAACAGATGAAAAAGAAAAATTTGTCGGATTACGGAATTGCGGATTCCGTGAAAATTCCGACACTGCCGGATTGCCGTCGTCGATATGGACGCGATGCGCTTGAATTCTTGCGCGATTGGTGCGTGGATCTGAAATTTGATCCGAAACGCGTCGATCTGGAAGACTCCGACGGTCGAAGCGGTAAAAAGGGGCAGATTCCTTACAATATGGAACGCGACCTCGACCGAATGAGTTTTGAAGGGGCGATTGCACGTTTTTTGAATACCGGATCGCGTGAAGATGCGTTTGACATTTATTATTGCTATTGCGAAATTTTTCATCCGTTCGGCGAAGACTATGATTCTGCGGGGTTGCTTCTTGAAATGCTCTCCGAACACGAATATAACGCCGGATCATTGATGATGAAGCATCGTGACCACTATTCGCACAGTGCCTATGTCTTTCTTGTCGGGCTGGCGTTTTACCGCAATTATCGCCCTTTCCGTGTTGCATATCAAACACGGTACGGTTTGGGAGATGACCATAAGGCGGCGTGCCATTTCCTTGAATATTGGGGCATGACGAGCCTTTTTCATGATATTGGCTATCCGTTTGAGATCGCTCATCAACAGATGAAATCGTATGTCTGTTTGCTCGATAAAAACAATAACGACGACCGTGGTTTTGCACCGTATATTTCCTACCGCGGGATGGATGAATTTTGTGTTTCACGGCTGGGAGACCTGAATGATCTGTTTGCACAGGCAATTACCGATCGAATGGCGGAAAGTTTTCTCGGTCGCACCGAAGCGGAGGAATATGTTTGCCGCCACAAACTTCAAAAGATCTTAAAAGATCGCGCCGTCCACGAAAACCCTGCTGAAAAAGACTATCTTTATATGGATCATGCCTATTTCAGCGGGCTGATCCTTGCTAAAAATTACCTCAATCATCATCGTGAGGTGGAACGGCAGGAGCAGTTCCCGACGCCGATTTTGGATAGTTTTTGTGCCATTATTCTTCACAACAGTCTTTTCAAGTTCACCCTGCGACGTGCCTTGCATACCGACGAGAACTTGTGTCTGAATGACGGGCAACCGCTTGCATATTTGCTGATGCTCTGCGATGAGTTGCAGTGTTGGGATCGTGCAAGTTACGGTCAAAATACGCGAAACGACATTTTTGCGTTTGATTTCGATATGGAATTCGATGCCCACGAAAATGTCAGATGGAATTATTATTACGATAAAACCTATGTAGACCGCGCAATGTCAAGCAAAAATTACCGCAGTATGCTTTGTGACGGATATACAAAAAAATCGGGAGCAGTTCGCAACGGACGCAGTAAATTTTTGGACGACATCGACGAAATTCTTGCGCTTCGTGATATTTGCCCGCGGTTTGAAAGCAATGTCGATGTGCCGGATCGGAGCAATTCGATTTTTGTCACGACCGAAGAAAAGGCAAAGCGCACAGGACTTTATTTGTCCGACAGCAATTATTTGAATTTATATCATTTTGCGCTCGCGCTCAACGGAAGATATTGTGCGGTGGAGTCCCCCGATGAAATGCGTCGTTCTTTCGAAAAGGACATTTCATTGGAATATAAACTTTGCAACATTGCACAGGCGAAGGGCTTTGCGGGTGTGCTTGAAAAAATCGGGTGCTTTTATACTGATCGTGCCGTCGATTACGCACCGGTGACGAAGTTCACCGATGAGGATATTGAAAAGATTTCCGAAGCCGAGCATCAGCGTTGGTGCGCTGAAAAAGAAAAGATGGGCTGGGTGTATGGGGACGCTCATATCGGAAAACTCGCGGACGGCGGTAACGACAATGTTTTGCGGGAACGCACGAGGATGCACCACGATCTTGTGCCGTTCGAAAAACTGTTCAGTGCGGAAAAAGTCAAAGACTCCGCACCGATGGAAAAAATGCTTGAATTGATTCGTATGTATGATGGTCTGACCATTTACAGAATGTGAGGAAATGATGTCAAACATCCCGATTGTCGTGGGCGTGACCGGTCACCGCGATCTTCGAAAAGAGGATCTTCCCGCATTGCGTTCGGCGGTGATGGCGGAGTTCACAAAAATCAAATATCAGTGCCCACATTCCGAGGTTTGGTTGTTGTCAAGCCTTGCCGCAGGGGCGGATATGCTTTGTGCACGTGTGGCGTTGGAAATGGGCATTTCTTTGATCTGCCCGCTTCCAATGGAACAAACGGAGTATGAAAAGGATTTCGCTGCGGAGGAACTGGACGAATTTCGCGATTTGATCGCGAATGCAACGGAATGTTTTGTTGTCGAGCCGATTGAACCAGTCGTTGAAGGTCGGGATTTTTTGTACCGTCAGGCGGGAATTTATGTTGCCGTGCATAGCCATGTTCTGATGGCACTGTGGGACGGAAAAGCCGGAACGGAATATGGTTGCGGTACCGCAGAAGCGGTTGATTTTATGTTACACGGGAATTATCACGACGGCAACGCATTTCGTGCGGCAAATGACGGAGCCGTTATTCATATTAAAACGCCCCGTCTTTCCGGGCAAAAACCATTTCCGATTTCGACCGAACTTTTGGAAAACGAGCCGGGAAGCCTCGAAAATGTTATAAAAACGACCGATGAATTCAATCTTGATGTCGAAAAATCAAAATCGAACGAGGACGGATTGTTACCAAAAGAATACCTTGTCGGCAATGTTCGCGGTCGGTTGCAGTCCGTGTATTCCGTGGCGGACGGACTTTCGGGTGACCGTCAGGGGAAATACATGAAAACCATGGGTGCGTTTGCGGTGTTCGGCGTGCTTTTGGTGCTTTTTTATCTGCTCTATGATGAAGCAGAATGGAAATTCTGTCTGTTCGGCTACGGCGCAACGGTTGCGGTTTATGCGCTGATCTACCGTACGATCACCGGGGCGCGTCAGCATGAAAAGTACCTCCAATACCGTGCGTTGGCGGAAACTCTTCGCGTTCAGTTGTACTTTCATGCGCTCGGAATTTCCGAAAGTGTCTGCGACGATTTTACATGGACACAAAAGCACGATAGCACATGGATCAAAGAGGCGGTGTGTGCACTTTTAATCGGGGGAAAAGAGGCGACTGTTCCGATTGAAGCGGTGAAATTCGCATGGCTTGACGGTCAGTTAAATTATCATCGCAACGCGAGCAGACGGGATGAAAAAAAGCATCGGATCCGTGAAAAAGTGACAAGGCGGATGATCATCTGTACGGTTTTGACATGGGTGATCGTCACCTTGTTGGAATATGGCTTCGGCGATGTCGCCTTTCGCGTCGTTTTCGGGCTGAATTTGCGGACATGGTTGAAAATCATTTGGGGTTGTATTTCCGCCGTAACGGTCTTTTTTTCGGGATTTTACGGCAAACAATCACTGGAACGCAAAAGCATCGACCACAAAAAAATGGCGGCGTTATTTGAGCAGGCGGAAAACGAATACCTCGTTTACCCTACACGCAGAATGGAAATGTTTCGTCAACTTGGCAGGGAGGAATTGATCGAAAACGGCAACTGGGTTTCCTATTGCCGCGAAAACAGACCTGATTTTTCCGTGTAAAATTCGTTTGCTCTCGATACAAATTGATTTTGCCTTGAAAAGAGTGTATAATTGTTCCGCAAAAGAATCATTCGAAAAGAGGAATCAATATGTGGGTTGTTTTTGCATTGTTGTCCGCGGTATTTGCGGCACTAACCTCGATACTTGCCAAGGTCGGCATAGAAGGCGTGAATTCCAATCTAGCGACCGCCATTCGAACGGTGGTCGTCGTGGTTATGGCATGGGTGATGGTGTTGTTGACGGGAACCCAGTCCGGCATTCACGAAATCAGCAAGCGCAGTTGGTTGTTTTTGATTTTATCGGGGCTTGCCACCGGCGCATCATGGCTATGCTATTATCGTGCCTTGCAAATCGGCGAAGCATCCAAAGTCGTTCCGATCGACAAATTAAGTGTTGTTATCACGTTGGTACTCGCATTCGTGTTTTTGAAAGAAGATTTCAACGTCAAGAGCGTGATAGGATGCGCACTGATCGGTGCCGGAACGCTTTTTATGGTGCTTTAACCGCAATTTTGTGAGTCACTGAAAAGATGATTTATTCAATGACATTTACAAAAATCATTGAAATATGATATAATAAAAAAAACGCCAATGGCGTCAAAGAAAAGGGATTTTTATTATGGAAATTAAAAAAGTAAAAAACGGCACAACTCTCAATATCGCTTTGGAAGGTCGTCTTGACACCGTGACCTCCCCTGAACTTGAAACGATGCTCGGTCAGAATCTTCCGGGTTTGACGGAACTGAATTTCGACTTCGCAAAACTTGAATATATCACTTCCGCCGGTTTGCGTGTTCTTCTTTCCACACAGAAAACCATGAATAAGCAGGGCAAAATGTCGATTATGAATGTCAATAAAGAAATTCTCGACATTTTTGAAATCACCGGCTTTTCCGATATTTTGAATATCGTCGGTTGATCGACAGATAAACGATGATTCGCATGGTTGGCGCAATCATTGCGCCGGTTTTGCTTGCGGTGCTTTTTTATTTTGCCGACACAAGGACAGGATTTGGCAAAATCTCCGTTCGTCTGCGACAGATCATCATTGGCATCACGTTCGGTGCGCTTGCCTGCCTTGCAACACAATTCGGCGTACCATTTGACGGGTATGTGATGAATGTCCGAAGTGCGGCACCCCTCACCGCAGGACTTGTTTTCGGTGGACCTGCGGGTGTGCTTGCCGGTTTGATCGGAGGCGTATATCGCTGGTTCAGTGTGTATTGGGGCATTCCGTCCTATACCCGTGTTGCGTGTACGATTGCGACGATCTTAGCCGGCGTAATCAGCACCCTTTGCAATCGATTTATGTTCAACGGCAAGAAGGCTTCGTGGTTTTATGGTGTTTTTATCGCCATCGCCACTGAGGTCTTCCATATGCTTCTCGTGTTTTTGACGCATATGGACGATATTTATACCGCGTTTGAGGTCGTAAAAAACACCGCCGTTACCATGATCGCCGCAAATGCAGTGTCGCTGTGGGCGGCATTGGTCTTCGTGGAAGCGGTTTATCGCAGAAAGCATGGTAGAAAGAAACTGTCTAAACCGATCACACAGACTTTTTCGGTTCATCTGTTTGTCTGCATCTTTGTGGCGTTCCTTGCCACGAGTATTTTTACGAGTTTTTTGCAAAACAATGTCAGCAATGTCGAAGTCGACAACCTTCTTTCGATGAATGTCAATGACGTTTTGGAGGATATTCGTTTTGCGACGGATCGCGACCTCTTATCACGCACAAAAAACATCGCAAGAATGTTCGAAAATGACGAATCGCTTTCGGATAGCGATCGTGAAACGATCCGCCAATGCTTCTTTGATGCCTGTGATACATACAACGTGTCAGAAATCAATCTTGTCGGAACAAATGGCGTGATCAGCGTCAGCACGAACCCGGACTTCGATGGGTTTCAAATGAAATCGGGCGGTCAGGCAGAGGAGTTTTTGTGCCTGCTTAACGGCGAAAAGACCTATGTGCAGAGTTATCAGCCGGTTGATTTTAACTCGGCGATTTCAAGAAAATATGCAGGCGTTGCGTTGTCCGACGGCGGATTTTTGCAGGTCGGGTACGATTTCAAGCATTATTACGATTCGGTCAAGGACAATTTGAGCGATATTACGCTCAATAGACATATCGGTCAAACCGGCTTTTTGTTTATTCTGTCCGGCTCCGATTATTCGCTGGTCAGTGCACCCCAAAACACCGTGACGGAGGAAAATATCAGCCTCTTTGTGCAGAATTTGGACGAGATTGAGGATAATGTCGTTTTGGCATATCAATCCACCGAAGGCGAAAATTATTATTATATGAAATCCGTCGGCGAAGGATATACGGTCGTCGGTTGCATCCCCGAAAGCGAAGCGAACTTTTCGCGTAATATTTCGGTGTATATCGGCGCGTTTATGCAACTCGTGGTCTTTTTCGTGTTGTTTATTATGGTGTTTTTCCTAATTAAAAACATCATCGTTGATAATATTCATCGCATCAATCATAGTCTTGCACGAATTACCGGCGGCGACCTTTCCACACGCGTAGATATACGCGAAAACGAGGAATTTGCCACACTGTCCGATGACATCAATGCGACGGTCGCAAGGTTGAAGGAGTATATTTCCGACGCCGAGAAGCGTATTGATATGGAACTTTCATTCGCAAAGTCCATTCAACATTCGGTGCTTCCGTCGACGTTTCCCGCATTTCCCGATCGGGATGAATTTGATCTTTATGCGTCAATGTTTACCGCCAAAGAAGTCGGCGGTGATTTCTACGATTTCTATTTGCTTGATGATAGCCACTTGGCTTTCCTGATTGCCGATGTTTCGGGCAAGGGGATCCCCGCCGCAATGTTCATGATGAATGCGAAATCGGTCATCAAAAATCTTGCGGAAACCGGTCTTCCCGCGGCTGAAATTTTCACGCAGGCAAATGAAAAACTTTGCGCTGCAAACGAAGCGGAAATGTTTGTCACCGCGTGGCTCGGCGTTCTCGATCTGAACACGGGCAAAGTCAAATTTGTCAATGCCGGTCACAATCCGCCGCTTG
>DCHG01000071.1:0-4781 GCA_002315595.1 Clostridiales bacterium UBA1758
AGATGGAGACGGTATCCCTGCTCACGCAGAAGCTGATAGCGGAGAATGCCACCGTTGCCATGAGCCAAGATGCCTACAATAAGAAATACGATGCTCTGGCACAGAGGTTCAATGCGGCGCAAGAGCGGTACGATAAACTGCAAAATCGCAAGAAGACGCTTGCATTTGAGGTGGATATCATCGAGTGCTTTATGTTCGAGATAGAGGCTCTGCCCGGACTGCCGATGGAGTTCTCCGACCGCTTGTGGAATTCCCTCATCGACCATGCCACGGTCTACCACGATGACAGAATTGTGTTCAGCTTCAAGAACGGCACAGACATTTCGGTCGAGATCTGACCGCCGAATATACGAAAACTGCCCGGAGCAGACCGCTGTGGTCATACCTCCGGGCAGTTGAACTTTTACACGATTACTCCGTTTTGAAACGATAGCTTTTGCGGTTTTAGGCAGAAAAGGGTGTATAGAACCCTCGGAAACGGTCATCCGCTGCGCTGCGGACAGCCATTTGCACCCTCTGCTCTGTAAAAGCCGCTTACATTAATGCTTTTTAAACATAAAAAAACTATTGCAGTGACCGATTATTGTATCAATCACTGCAACAGTTATGGTGCGGGTAACAGGACTTGAACCTGCACGCTCGCGCAATAGATCCTAAATCTATCGTGTCTGCCATTCCACCATACCCGCTTTTTTACTATTATAACATCGACGGAGCGCAAATGCAACAAAAGAAAAAGACCTAAAAACATTTGTTTTCAGGTCTTTGGTGGAGACGGAGAGGATCGAACTCTTGACCTTACGGATGCGAACCGTACGCTCTCCCAGCTGAGCTACGCCCCCATTGCTTTGACTTGTCTATTATAACACAATTTTCGAAATTGTAAAGACTTTTCTGAAAAAAACTTCAAATAAATTTGATTGCCGATCCGATTTTATTGATTTATCCTTTTCATTTTGCCTGAAATATGATATGATATACAAAAAGAATGGGGGACGGTCCATGGGACAGAATGTTGAATTCAGATTTGCCGAGCGAAATGACATTCCGTTGATTTTGGAATTTATTCGCGACCTTGCAATCTACGAAAAAATGCTTGATGAGGTCGTTGCGGACAAATCCGTTTTGGAAAATCAGATCTTCGATCAACACAAGGCAGAGGTCATTTTTGCAATGAAAGACGGAGTTGAGGTCGGATTTGCACTATTTTTTCACAATTTTTCCACTTTTCTCGGAAGATCCGGCATCTACCTTGAAGATCTTTTCGTCAAGCCGGAATACCGCAATCAGGGCTTCGGTAAGGCAATTTTGAAAAAACTTGCTTCCATTGCCGTAGAACGCGGGTGTGGCAGACTCGAATGGTCCTGCCTTGACTGGAATCGACCGAGCATCGACTTTTACCTTTCGCTTGGTGCAAAGCCGATGGACAATTGGACGGTCTATCGCGTCGCGGGCGACACATTGACGGGGCTTGCAAAGTAAATTCGACGAAGATTCGCAAACCATTCATTTTCCGACGATATTTTGATATAATATCAGTATGCGACGGACGGCGTGACCACGGACTCTACGGAGGATGACGATGACTGACAAACAAAAGAAGGGCTTTGACGCACTTCGGGAAATGGCGATTGTTTTTGAAGAGCCGATGAGTAAACACACTTCTTTTCGGATCGGCGGACCTGCCGAGGTCTTTGCGATGCCGAAAAATGAAGATGAACTGAAAAGTCTCATATTAATGACAAATGAACTTGAAATTCCGACCTTTTTGCTCGGAAACGGCTCAAATCTGCTTGTTTCCGACGATGGGATCGACGGGGTTGTCGTCGATCTTTCCGGACTTTGTGGGATCGAAATCGACGGCACAACGATTTCGGCAGGTGCGGGAGTACTGCTTTCGAAACTAGCCAGCGAAGCACTTCGCGCAAACCTGTCGGGGCTTGAATTTGCCCACGGGATTCCGGGAAGTGTCGGTGGTGCGGTCTGCATGAATGCGGGTGCATACGGCGGACAGATGTCGGATGTCGTCGTTTCGACACGCGTTCTCGACCGAAATGGCGTGATTCGTGAAATCCCGCTTTCCGAGCATAATTACGGTTACCGAAAGAGCATTTTTTTAAGTGATTCGGGCTTGATTGTTTTGAGTACGAAACTTGCATTGAAGCCCGAAGATCACGATAAAATAGAGTCCATGATGACGGAACTTTCGTTGAAAAGACGGTCAAAACAGCCGCTTGAATATCCGAGTGCGGGCAGTGTTTTCAAGCGTCCCGAAGGCTATTTTGCGGGTGCACTGATCGAGGATGCAGGCTTGAAAGGCAGAAGCGTCGGCGGTGCGGAGGTTTCCGAAAAGCACGCGGGATTTATCATCAATCGGGGCGGTGCGACGGCGAAGGACGTCGTGGCGTTGATTGAAGTTATTCAAAAGGAAGTTTATGAAAAATACGGCGTGGTACTCGAATGTGAAATTCGCCGTGTCGGTCGGTTTTGACGGGGGATAAGAATGGAATTTTTAATCGTTTCGGGAATGTCCGGCGCAGGAAAGAGTGCGGCGGCGGCTGTTTTGGAGGATATGGGCTATTATTGCGTCGACAATATGCCGATGGAACTCGTATCGAAATTTGCCGAACTCTGCATTTCCGTCAAAGGCAGATACGAAAAAGTCGCCCTTGTCATTGACGTTCGTGCGGGCGGAAATTTTGAGGAATTGTTCCGTGCAATGGATTCATTCAAAAAAGAGGATTGTGCATACAAAACCATCTTTTTAGAGGCTTCCAAGCCTGTTTTGATCCGCAGATTTAAGGAAACACGCCGTCGTCATCCATTGGAAAAACTCGGTCTTTCGATCGAAGAGATCATTGACAGTGAAGCGGAAATGTTGCAAACCGTCCGCAAACGCGCTGATTACATTATCGACACTACACAATTGACTACTTCGGGCTTGATCGAAATGATCGGCAGTATCTTTTCGGGCGAAGATCGCTTACAGCACAGTATGGCGATCACGGTGATGTCGTTCGGCTTCAAATACGGAATTCCAATGGACGCCGACCTTGTGTTTGATGTGCGCTTTATGCCGAATCCTTATTATGAGGAAAGCCTGCGCCACCACACGGGAATGGAAAAGGAAGTGGCGACATATGTTATGGACAGTGCGCGATCCCATGAATTTTTGAAAAAACTGTTTGAAATGACGGAATTTTTAATTCCGAATTATGCAGAGGAAGGCAAGACCTCACTTGTTATTGCCATTGGATGCACGGGCGGCAGACACCGTTCCGTGACAGTGGCGGAAAAACTTGCCGAACACATCACCGGCATGGGCTACTATGTCAGTGCAATTCATCGTGACGCAAAAAGATAACGGAGCAATTTATGGATCAGGATCATATGAAGATTTCATCGGAAATGCTGACGATGGAATCCGTGCGACAAAACGGTTACAAGATTGTCGCGATCGGTGGCGGTACAGGTCTTTCGACGATGCTTCGCGGACTGAAAGAATACACCGAAAATATTACGGCGATCGTCACGGTCGCCGATGACGGCGGGGGATCGGGCGTACTGCGTTCCGACCTCGGGATGCTTCCGCCGGGCGATATTCGAAACTGCATACTTGCCCTTGCCAATACCGAAAAGAGTATGTTCGACTTGTTGAATTACCGCTTTTGTGAAGGCTCACTTGCGGGACAGAGTTTCGGCAATCTCTTTTTGGCGGCGCTCAACGGCGTCTGTGGCACCTTCGACGAAGCCGTCACCCGCATGAGCGATGTTTTGGCGATCACCGGCAGGGTGCTTCCCGTGACGACTTCGGATGTTCATATTGAAGCGGAATTTGAAAACGGAAAAAAGATTTTGGGCGAAAGCAGGATCTTTGAACAAAAAAAGATCGAAAATTGCCGTATCAAGCGGATCAGAATGATCCCGGAAAATCCGCCGGCGCTTCCGAATGCGATCAATGCAATCAAAGACGCCGATGTCATCGTCTTTGGACCGGGAAGCCTTTATACGAGTATTATCCCGAATTTGCTTGTTGACGGGATCGTTGACGCCGTGGCAGGATCGGATGCGTTGAAAATTTATGTGCTGAATGTTATGACGCAGGAAGGCGAGACAGAAGGATATTCGGCGGCGGATCATGTGCGTGAACTGTTCCGTCACGCGGGTACCAAATTGTTCGATTACTGCCTTGCCAACAACGAGATCATCCCGCGGGAGTATGTCGAACGTTACGCCGCCGAAGGTGCGGAGCCTTTGTATGCCGGGGAAGGAATGCTCGACGAACTCGGCGTGAAGCTGGTCAATGCCCCGCTTCTTTCCCATGCGGGCGGCTATGTCCGTCACAGTCCGGGCAAACTTGCCCGTGCGATCACTGCCGTGGCGTGTGAAATGCGTCCGAGAGGCGGGATTTATGTGGATTACGAGCGTGTATTCAGTGATTTTTGAGGTGAAAAATGTCATTTTCGTCAAAAACCAAAGCGGAACTTTGTCGCAATCCGATTCGTAAACCGTGTTGTGCGAGGGCGGAAGCCTTCGGCGTACTGTTGCTTGCAAAGGTGTTTACGACCGACGAGATCCGAATTACGACCGAAAGCCGTGAATTTGCCGCACGCATTTCGCCGCTTTTCAGTTATGCGTTCGGCTTCGGCCCCGACCGTGTGATCTATCCGCCGGAAGAAAGTCGTGCGAAAGTGATGATCACGATTGTCGATCCGAATAAGATACAGATGATCTTTGAGTCGTTGGGGTTGGAGTACGAAAACTCGGTTTCCATCGGCTTT
>DCHG01000071.1:4815-5536 GCA_002315595.1 Clostridiales bacterium UBA1758
TCGAGGACGACTGTTGCAGATCCGCTTTTTTGCGGGGTGCATTTTTGGCGGGCGGCTCAATCACGGATCCTGAAAAAATGTATCATTTGGAACTTGTAACATCAAGATTTACACTTTCCAAGCAGATTTCGGCATTTTTGCTTGACAATGAAATTCCTGCGAAAACCATGCTTCGCAAGTCGAATTATGTGATGTATATCAAGGAAAGTTCGCATATCGAGGATTTTTTGACGTTGATCGGCGCACCAGTTGCATCGGTGTCGCTTGTTGAAACGAAGGTTGAAAAAGACATCCGCAACCGAGTCAACCGCAAGGTCAACTGCGAGACCGCGAATTTGTCAAAAACCGTTGAGGCAGCGGCTATGCAAATTGGCGCAATCCACCTCATCGAAGAAAAGATCGGCTTTGATAAACTTCCCGATAAACTCAAAGAAGCGGCGAAACTTCGCATGGACAATCCGGAACTGACGCTTACGGAACTTGTGGAGATTGCGGGTGGCAGCATGAGCCGTTCCGGCATGAACCATCGTTTCCGAAAGATCATGGAAATTGCCGCGGAAATCGAAAACGAAAATAAAGGAGAATGATGATGGATTTCTGTCATCTCCATGTTCATAGCGAATTCAGTCTTCTCGACGGCGCTTGCCGCATCAAGGGGCTTGTGGAGCGTTGTGCCGAACTCGGGCAAAAAAGCGTCGCCATCACCGATCACGGCGTGATG
>DCHG01000071.1:5596-19227 GCA_002315595.1 Clostridiales bacterium UBA1758
GTTGCGAGGTCTATGTTGCTCCGAGAACGCGTTTTGACAAACAGGCGGAATTCGATCGGGAAGCGTACCATTTGGTGCTTCTTTGCAAAGATAACATCGGTTATAAGAATCTGATCTACCTTGTCAGCCGCGGATTTACCGAGGGCTTTTACAATAAGCCCCGCATCGACCTCGATCTGCTCAAAGAACATACCGAGGGACTCATCGCTTTGTCCGCTTGCCTTGCGGGTGCAATTCCGCGGCTGATCGACCGCGGTGATCTCGACGAAGCGTACAATTATGCAAGACGGCTTTCCGAAATGTTCGGAAAGGACAATTTTTACATCGAATTGCAGGATCACGGATTGCCCGAACAGCGACAATTGAACCCTGTGCTTGTCAAACTTGCCCGTGATCTCGATCTGCCTCTGATCGCAACAAACGACGCGCATTATCTGACGCGAGACGATGCGAGAATTCAGGATGTACTTCTCTGTATTCAAACAAACCGCACCGTGGACGATCCCGACCGTATGAAATTCGGCACGGATGAATTTTATATTAAATCCTCCGATGAAATGGCGGAATTGTTCTCACAGTGGCCGGAAGCGATTGAAAACACCGCAACGATTGCCGAACGCTGCAATGTGGAATTTGAATTCGGCAAATATCATCTGCCGCGATTTGAGGTGCCGGACGGGATGCAGGCGTATGACTATTTGGTCAAATGCTGCAATGAAGGTCTTGCACGCAGATACCCGGACGGTCGACAGGATGCGAGAGAAAGACTCGAATACGAACTCGGAGTCATTTCGTCGATGGGATTTGTGGAATATTTTTTGATTGTGGCGGATTTTATCTCGTTTGCGAAATCCCACGGGATCCCCGTCGGTCCCGGACGAGGATCGGGTGCGGGCAGTATTGTCGCATACAGTCTCGGAATAACCGATATTGATCCGCTGAAATACGGACTGCTTTTTGAAAGATTTTTGAACCCCGAACGCGTCACGATGCCGGATATCGACATTGACTTCTGCTATCAGCGTCGGCAGGAGGTCATTGATTATGTCATTTCGAAGTACGGTTATGACCATGTGGCGCAGATCGTCACCTTCGGTACCATGGCGGCACGTCTTGCCATTCGTGATGTCGGGCGTGCGCTGAATATCCCGTATAACGAGGTTGATGTGGTCGCAAAATTAGTCCCGATGGAACTTCACATGACCATTGAGCACGCGATCGAGGTTTCGCCGCAGTTAAAAGAAATTTACGACACCAACGAGAAAATGCACGAACTCATCGAGATTGCAAAATCTCTTGAAGGAATGCCGCGTCATTCATCCACTCATGCCGCAGGCGTCGTGATCACGAATTTGCCGGTTGACAACTATGTGCCGCTTGCAAAAAACGACGAATCGGTCGTCACGCAGTTTTCCATGACCACGTTGGAAGAATTGGGACTGCTGAAAATGGACTTCCTCGGTTTGCGCACGTTGACGGTTATTGCCGATGCGGAACGGGACGCGAGAAAGAAGGATCCTGACTTCGACATCGGCAGGATCCCCGATGATGACGCGGAAACTTATGCAATGCTTGCCGCAGGAAAGACTGCGGGCGTGTTTCAACTTGAAAGCGCGGGTATGACCAATGTTGTCACCCGACTGATCCCGACCTCGATCGAAGAAATCACGGCGGCGGTTGCATTGTTCCGTCCGGGACCGATGGAATCCATTCCGCGCTATATTCAGGGCAAGCACCATCGTGAAACCGTCACCTACAAAACGGAAGCACTGAAAAAGATCCTTGACATCACCTATGGGTGTATCGTTTACCAGGAACAGATCATGGAAATCTTCCGACAACTCGCCGGATATTCTCTCGGTCGTGCGGATATCGTCCGTCGTGCGATGAGTAAAAAGAAGATGGCGGTGCTTGTGCAGGAACGGAAAAATTTCATCGAAGGCGATCCCGAAGCAGGTATCGACGGTGCCTTAAAACGCGGTGTTCCACGGGAAGTGGCGGAAGAACTGTTTGAAGAAATGCTCGACTTCGCAAACTACGCCTTTAACAAGCCCCATGCGGCTGCGTACGCCGTGGTCGCATACCGCACTGCGTACCTGAAATGCCACTATCCGCGTGAATTTATGGCGGCGTTGATGACATCTGTGATCGACTCGACTGTCAAGATCAACGAATATATCGCCGAATGTAAAAACCTCGGCATCAGTGTGCTTCCGCCGGATGTCAACGAATCCGACGACGGCTTTACCGTCAGCGGCGATTACATTCGATTCGGTCTTGTCGCGGTCAAAAATATCGGACGCGGCTTTATCAAAAGCCTGATGGCGGAACGCGCCGAAAACGGACCGTTCAAGTCGATGGGTGATTTTTGCGAGAGAATGTACAACAAGGACCTCAATAAGCGTGCGATGGAAAATCTCATCCGTTGCGGTGCATTTGATAGTATGGGGCACACCCGTCACGCCATGATCGCCGTGTATGAGGGAATTTTGGACAGTATTTCAACCTCGATGCAGAAAAATCTTGAAGGACAAATAGATCTGTTCGGAAGTCTTGAAAACGAAAAATCCGATTATATTGTTCCAAATATGCCCGAATATCCCAAAAATGAACTTCTTGCAATGGAAAAAGATACCGCGGGACTGTATATGTCAGGTCACCCGATGGACGAATATTCCGAACAGGTGAAAAAGATCGGTGCCGCAAGGATCAGTGATATTTTTGCGGATTTCGAAAACGACGATTCGGGACGTAGATATTTTGACGGACAGAGCGTCATATTAGCGGGAATACTTTCCAATGTTCGCACGAAGATGACAAAAAACAACACCATGATGGCGTATTTGACACTGGAAGATGGTTTCGGCACGATTGAAATGCTTGTGTTTTCGCGGGTGCTCAATGAGTCGAGTGCCTATGTCAGCGTGGGAAGCGTGGTCAAAATTCAGGGCAAAATCAGTGCCCGTGATGAAAAATCACCGCAGATCATGGTCGATTCTATTCGTCCGATCACCGATGCAGACTATCCGCCGGAATCTTCACTCGGCTCGAAACTATATATCAAATTGCCGACTGAGGTCTGCGATCTAACCGACGAGGTCAAGCGGGTTTTAGTACATTCGCCCGGGAACGATGCGCAGGCGATCCTCTATTTTGCCGATACCAAAAAGCGGGAAGCGGCGGCAATTCGATTGACGCAGAAACTTGTTGACACGCTTCGTGAGGTTTTGGACGATGAAAGCGTTGTTGTGAAGTAAATAACTGCTTGGACCAAACACCGAAAGAGAGATCTTTCGGTGTTTTTTATCGCCCAAAACGACATTTTCTTTGCGTGAATAGTGGTATGATAACCGTTGCGGAGGGGAAAATGAGAACAGTGTATCTGGATTTGCTCTTTTGTCTGAATGGCTATCTCGACATGATCGTGTTGCTCGGTTGCGGGATTTGTCTCGGCTACCGCGCAAAGAAAATCCGATTGATTTCGGCGTCGATTTTCGGCGGAGTTTGCGCCTGCGTCTGCTATCTGTGGGGAAGCCGATTTTCGTGGATCATTGCGATCACCGGTGGTATCGTCATGGTTGCGATCTGTTACGGATTTCGCTCGGTTCAGTCGGCAATCCTCTTGATTGCGGCGGAGTTTTTGGCGTCGTTTGCTCTCGGTGGAATACTTTCATTATCGGCGCGATTTTTCGGGGTACATTCTGAGATCAGGGCGGGCGTTTTTTATGCGGAAATTCCGATTTGCGTGACGGTTTTCACCTCTGCCGCTATCTATTACATAGCCCGGAAGGTATTAAATTTGACCGGGAGAAAAAAAGGAGATGCGCTGATGAGTAAAGTGTTGCTCAGGAATGGTGAAAAGACTGTAAAGTTGATTGCATTTACAGATACGGGAAATACATTGACCGATCCGTTGAGTGGCGAGCCGGTGATGATCGTTGATTTTGCGGTGGCAAAGAAACTTTTTTCGGGGGATATTGCAAGGACGCTTCGCGTATTCGGCGTGAAAAATCCCGTTGCGACGTTTTCAAAACTTTGTGAACTTGAAGGATCGTCCGTATTTCGCTTAATTCCGTTCAACACCGTCGGAGAAACTTGTTCATTATTACTGGCTTTTCGATGCGAATTTGTTGAATGTGACGGCGTTGAAAAAAAGAATGTGCTGATCGCTATCAGTTCGACGGTTTTATCTTCAACGGGTAAATTTTCGGCACTGACGGGGGTGTGAAATGAGTAAATTCGTCAATCGAACCACTGTAAAGGCAATACACTTTATAGTGTCATTTCTGAGATCGTTGAAAAAAACGGACGCGGTTGTCTATTATATCGGCGGAAGTGACACTCTTCCGCCACCGCTTTCGGCAGAAGACGAGGCGGATGCAATAGCAAAACTCATTGAAAGTAACGAACAGTCACGTGCGATCTTGATAGAGCATAATCTTCGGCTCGTCGTCTATATCGCGCGACGGTTTGACAATACCGGCGTCGGGATCGAAGACCTCGTCAGTATCGGTACGATCGGTTTGATCAAAGCGATTAACACCTATCGCTCGGATAAAAACATCAAACTCGCAACTTACGCGTCACGCTGTATTGAAAACGAGATCTTAATGTATTTGCGAAAAAACGCGTGTCATCGTGGCGATGTGTCATTTGACGAACCACTCAATACCGATTATGACGGTAATGAACTTCTGCTTTCCGATATTTTGGGCACCGATCCCGACGATGTAAGCCGTCCGATCGAGGACGACACCGACCGAATGGAATTGAACCGTGCGGTCAAAAAATTGCCCGAACGCGAAAGAATGATCGTCGAAATGCGTTTCGGACTCAACGGTCACGACGAAATGACGCAAAAAGAGGTTGCCGACGCAATGGGAATTTCGCAAAGTTATATTTCAAGGCTTGAAAAGCGGATCATCCACAAACTTCGCCGTCGTTTTGAGGATGCAATGACTTCGAAAATCACCGTATAAAATGTGAAAAAGCCGCCGATAATGTGCATGTAATTTCTTGGACGGAGGAAAATTCATGCACTGTAAGGTGGAAATCTGCGGAGTAAACACCGCAAAACTCAAAGTGCTTTCGAATGCACAGACGACGGAACTTTTGCAACGGTTTCACAACGGCTCGAAAACCGCCCGAAACGAACTCATCACGGGAAATTTGCGCCTTGTATTGAGTGTGGTGCAGAAGTTTTCAAATCGTGGTGAGAACATGGATGATCTGTTCCAAGTCGGTTGTTTGGGGCTGATGAAGGCGATCGACCGCTTTGATTTGACGCTTCAAGTACAGTTTTCCACCTACGCGGTGCCGATGATTATCGGCGAGATCCGTCGATATCTCCGCGACAATTCATCCATTCGCATTTCGCGTTCTTTACGGGATAACGCGTACAAGGCACTTGCGGTGAAAGAAAAGTATTTAAGCGAGAATCAACGCGAGCCTTCAATGGATGAGATCGCAAAATCCATTGGACTTCCGCGTGAAGAGGTGGTGTTCGCACTTGACGCGATCAGTGATCCCGTATCGCTTTATGAGCCGGTGTTTTCCGACGGAAACGGCGAGCCACTCTATGTGATGGATCAGGTGCGTGATACAAAAAACACCGATGAGAGTTGGCTTGAACGGCTTTCGATCAACGATGCGGTCAAAAAACTTTCCCCGAGAGATCGAAAAATCCTTTCGCTTCGCTTTTACAACGGAAAGACACAAATGGAGGTTGCCCGAGAGATCGGGATCTCGCAGGCGCAGGTTTCAAGGCTCGAAAAAACCGCGCTTGAAAAAATCAAACAGGAAATTTGAACATATTTGCACGGTGCGCCGCATACAATCCAATGAAAGTACGGCGCACCGATTTTTGTCTCGGTGCGGGTGGGAGGAAAAAATGTTTGTATTTACGGCAAAAATGTCTAAAAAGAAGATCGTCACGGGCTTGATACTTGCCGGTGCGGCAATTGCGACACTGGTGTTCTGCATCGGACGGGACACGACCAATGCAATTGAAAAGGACGAAATCAACACTCTGTCGTCCGCGGATTTCAAAAACATTCGTACCGATGAGGAACGTATCGCGTTCTTGGCAAAGGCGGGTTGGGAGGTCAGGTCGGGCGCGACGGAGGAAAAGCAGGTGATGATCCCGAAAGAATTCGACCAAACCTACGAAGAATACAACGCGTTACAAATGGAAAACGGAATGGATCTCACCAAATACGCGGGTAAAACAGCGGTACGCTATACATACGAGGTGACCAATTATCCCACGGGAGAAACCGGCGTGATCGCACACCTCGTCATCTATCGAAACCGCGTGATTGCGGCGGATATCTGTTCGCCGAAACTCGACGGATTTATGCACGGACTTGTAATGCCGCAGGAAAGTTTTTATCCTTCAAGTGACGCAATCAATGACGAATTGAGCGTTGAGGACACCGCACAAACCGACGTGACGGATGAGGGAGAAATCGTCGAAGAAACTTCGGACGGATCGACCGAAAACATCATTGTGAATATGGATTGAAACGATGAATTCGTTGGATGAATTCGCGTCGGCGGCAAGATATATGCCGAGTTTCATTCGGTCGGAACTGATGAATTTGCCGCTTCACACGAAGGAAAACGCAGAGGAAATTCGGCTTCGGATGGGAAGATTGCCATCGGTCACGGTATTCGGCGGTGAAATACGGCTCGCACGGCTCAATCCTGTCGGAAAAGCAGAGATCACGGAAGTGATCGAACGGGCAAGTATGTCGACTGCAAGCCACCGCACGAGTCTTCGTGAAGGTTGGTGTTCGGCGGAAAACGGTCACCGCATCGGAGTGGGCGGTGCGGTGATCCGAACAGAGGCGGGGACGGAATTTGCGGAGTTTTCCTCCGTCTCCGTCCGTATTGCAAGGGAATTGACCGGCGTCGGTGATACGGTGGGAAAGCAGGCGTTCACGGAAGGTTTTCAAAGTACGCTGATCCTTTCACCACCGGGTTGCGGAAAAACGACACTGCTCCGTGATCTCTGCCGAAGCCTTTCAAACGGTCTTTTCGGTCGTGGATACCGTGTCGGTATCGCCGATGAACGAGGCGAAATTGCGGCGATCCACGACGGTTTGCCGGGTTTTGACATCGGGAACGGCAGTGATGTGGTCAGCGGACTGACGAAGTCCGAGGCAATTATGAGCCTTCTTCGTAGTCTGTCACCCGATCTTATTGCAACCGATGAGATTACAAATACAGACGACTGTCGGGTGATGATCGAAGCATCCCACTGTGGTGTTGGTTTTCTTGCGACGGCGCACGCAAAAAGTACGGATGATTTGAAAAAACGTCCGATCTATGCGGAAATGATTGCAAATCGGGTGTTTTCGCAGGCAATCCTGATCGAAAACATCGGAGGGGTGAGAAAATATGAATTTCGGAGAATTTGACTTGAAAATTATCGGTGCGGCAATCTTGATTACCGCAGGAGTGGGCGTGGGATTACGTTCGAAAGCCGAACCGACGCAACTTGGAAAAATGTTGACGGAACTGAAAAACGCCGAACAGATCTTCTGTCGCGGACTGATGAATTCACGAAAAACCTTGGACGAGATGATTTCGGAGATTGCGGACAAATCGAAACTCACTCGAAAGGCTTGGGTGATCATCATTGAGTTGAGAGGTGGCGGTGCAAGCATGGAGGATGCGTTTTTATGGGCGACGGATATATTGGAAACCGCCGATCCGATCGTACGAAAACGGATGCTTGAAATCTACCGTGCCATTTCCGTCGGTGGCTTGAAGGAGCAGACGACGGCACTCGGCGAACTCGATGCCCGATTGCAAGCCGATATTTCCAACGCGATAGAAAAAGAGAAAAAAGAGGGAAGGATCCGTTTGATCCTGCCGATTGCGATTAGCATGGCGGTAGCGCTTTTGGTGATGTAAAGCAGGGGAATTGTATGGATGTTGATTTGATTTTTAAGGTGGCGGGCGTTGGGATTTTGGTTTCGGTGCTGAATCTTCTGCTTGTCAAAAGCGGAAAAGAGGATCAGGCGATGCTGACTTCGCTTGCCGGATTGGTCGTTGTGATGACGATGCTCGTCGGACGGATCGGGAGTTTATTCGAATATGTTCGGGATGTTTTCGGATTATAATGGAAGAAATGATAAAAATAGCGGGAATTGTCCTATTAGGCGTTTCTGCCGCAATAGTTGTCAAAAAAACAAACGCGGAGATCGCGTATCTGATCGCGGTCTGTACGGGAGTCTGCGTGTTGTTTACGGCAGTTGGTCAGGTAACCGAACTTTACGATACATATATCGAACTTATGAAGCGATCAGGACTCGACGGCAATCTGACTTCGACTACATTAAGGTTTATGCTGATCGCAATCGTCGGACAACTTACGGCGGAAATGTGTCGGGAGCAGGGGTATTCGGGAATTGCGTCGGCGGTGGATTTTGCCGCGGCAGCATTAACCGTTGTCGCCGCCGTCCCGGTGGTAGAAGAAATGTTTTCGCTTTTCGAAGAAATCTTGTGATCGCGATTTTGCTGTTTTTGTTATTGGAATGTACGGCATTTGCGGCTGAATTGCAGGTCACGGAGGTCGGAATTCCTATGAATTTTTCAAACGAAATCGACTTCGACGGCGAATTGGACGATTTGAGGCAGGAAGCGATCGAAGCATCTTCCACTGTGTTTGACGAGGCGTTGAAAAGAAGCGCGGTGCTTCTTTTGATCGCGGTGGCTTTTGGAATTGCTACGGGATTATGTAGCGACGGATCGCCGTCGGTACGGTGGATCGAAGCCGCGGGAAGCGTAGCGATTGCGGGCGTGATGTTGAACGGTGCGACCTCGTATTTTTACCTTGCAAAAGATTGCATTGACGCGTTGCAGACCTTTGAAATTTCCATACTTCCCGCGCTTTTGGCGGCAATGGTGACCTCGGGCGCTCCGTCGACGGCGATCGGTTTCGGATGTGTGACGGCGGCGGAAATTTTGTCGGCGTTGATTTCAAAGTTTCTTGTGCCGCTATCGGTGGTCTATGCCGTGCTGATTACGGCGGATGCGGCAACGGGAAACAAGGGGATAGGTGAGATCACGGAACTAATTCGGGATCTCATCGGAATGACGCTGAAAATCCTGCTTGGCGCGCTGATCGGGTATATGACGGTAAAGGGGCTTATTGCAGGATCCGCGGACGCATTGGCATTGAAGACGGCAAAGGCGGCATCGGGCGGAATCCCCGTCATCGGCGGAATTGCGGCGGATGCGGCGGAAAGTCTGATTGCCGGGGCGAAGGTCATTCGCACGACGATCGGGACATTCGGACTGATCGGAACGCTGACGATCTGTGTCAGTCCGTTTGCGGTGCTTGGGATCAATTATCTTTGTTTGAAAGTAACCGCCGCATTTTGCGGAATGGTCGGCGGCGATAAAATCGGGGGATTGGTCGGAGCGTTCGGCGGATTTTTCAGCCTGCTTCTTGCGATGACGGCGGCAATGGGAATTCTCGTCGCGCTTTCGTTCATTCTTTCGATGATTACAATGGGTGGATAAATGAAAGCATGGTTGATCGGAATATCTGCCGTAGCGGTACTTGCGGCACTGACGGATTGCCTGACGCAAAATCCGGTGGTAAGGCGGGTGACGCGGATCGTTTGTGGACTTTTGATTTTGTTTGCGACACTCAAACCGATCCGCGAAGGCAATCTTTCGGCGTTAAGCGATCTTTCGTGGAATGCCGATTTCAGACAGATTGAGGATGATGCGGTGGAGATCGCCCGAAAGTTCTATTCCGACGAAATCGCCGATTATATCAAAACACTTGCCGAAACTTTCGATGTGCAAATCGAAAAGATACGCACTTCGATCGTTCAATCGGACGGTCGGTTTTATGCAAATTCCGTGGAAATCAATTATATTGAAAACGGCGACATTTCGGGGCTTGCCGAAGAAATCGAGCAAAAACTGGGCATTGACAGGGAAGATCAGTTTTATTTCGGAGGAAACGAATGAACAAAAAGGCAAAACTGTTTACGGTGAAAATGCCGGATAAATTGAGAATATTTTTCCTGAAAAACAAATATATTCTTCTTGTGGCGATCGTCGGCGTGACTCTTTTACTGATCCGTCCCGGTGGTAGCGACGTGGTTTCAACAGTGGAACAAACGGTTTCGGAAGGCTTTGATTTGGATGAATTCGAAGCGGAACTGTCGACGATTTTGTCAAAGACCGCGGGCGTCGGCAAGGTGCGTGTGATGCTGACGCTGAATTCCACAATGGAGACCGTTTACGCCAATGAAAGGCGCATGACCTTGCGCGAAACCGAAACCACTACCGACGAAACAATCGAATCCGAGCCGAGCGTTATTTCCGGGGGAAGCAAAGGCAGTACGGCGATGGTCATTCGGGAAAACTATCCCGATTTCCGTGGGGCGGTCGTGATATGTGAAGGTGGGGACAATGCGACGGTACGGCTTTCTGTCATCGAAGCCGTCAGCGCACTGACGGGGATCTCCACCGACCGTATCACGGTGATGAAAATGAACGGCTGAATTGATTACATATGGGGGCGAACGATATGAAAAAAAGAAGTGCAATCATCGCACTCGTGGTTCTGTTTGTCTGCGTTGCGGTTTACATCAACTGGAACTACGGGGAAAACAATCCGACGGAGGATGTAATATCGGATAGCACGGTGGTATCCGAAATGATGGAAAACGGCGCAGTCATTGTATCAAAAACGGATGAAAACGTGCAAACAGAAACGGCGGTCTACACCAAAAACGAGGACGCGTACTTTGCGTCGGCAAGACTTGCAAGACAACAGGCAAGAGACAGTGCGATGAACATCCTGCGTGAAACGATGTCGACGGAAACGGCGACATCGGCGTCGCTTGAAACGGCGACAACCGCGATGGAAAAATTGGCGGCGGACGCAATGAGCGAAGCAAGAACCGAAACACTTATTAAGGCAAAGGGGTTTGAGGATTGCGTTGTCCTCATCGGTGACGACGGTTGCGTCGACGTCGTTGTCAAATCGCCCGAGGGTGGCTTGGTCGGAAGCGACGTAACAAAGATTCGTGATGCGGTGATGGGGGAAACGGGTGTTTCCGCCGAAAATATCACGGTCATAGAGGTAGAATGAAGTGATATGGCACGGCTGTTCCAAATCGGAACGGTCGTGTTTTTATGTTTTTGATGTTTTGAAAAAAAGTCTTTTCTTTGTACCGTGAATGTGCTATAATTTAGATGTATAGATATGTAATGCGGATGAAAGCCACGATTTGGGCGTTTATCCGAAATTTCGCAATCATCCGAAAAGGAGCGTAACCGACTATGGCTGAAAATAAAGATTACATCATCAATAACACCGGCAAAGGCATTGTCAACGTCAATGAGGACGTTCTGACCTCGATTGCCGGCGTAGCCGCAATGGAAGTCGAAGGCGTCGGCGGCCTGACCTCCGGAAGTGTCGACATCACCGAAATTCTCGGGATGAAGGCAAATTCCAAGGGAATTCGTCTTCGTATGGACGGCGATTTCTGCCAACTTGATATTTTTATTTCCGTGAAGTACGGCACGGTCATTCCGACGATCTCCAAAGCCGTTCAGGAAAAAATCTATGCTTCCGTTGAGTCTATGACGGGGATCCGTTTGAATTCGGTCAATGTCCACGTCACGGATGTTTTATTCGAAAAGACAAAGTGATTTTCGGGCTGTCGCCCGCGATTATTAACCATTTTGGGAGGTGCCCGATGACCAGAAAACAGGCGAGAGAAGTTGCCATTCATTTGGTATTCGAATACGGATTTCGCAATGAAGCCGGGGATATTCCGTTTGAAGAACTGCTCACGGACGAACGGATCAAATCCTTTGCAAGCGTCGATCCGATTTACGAAACCGCGCCCGATGCGGTACAGTATCAATATATCAAAACCGTCTTCCGCGGCGTCTGCGACCATGTAGAGGAATTGGACGGATACATCAAAAAATACTCGATCGACTGGAATTTCAAGCGAATTTCCCGTATTGCCATCGCAATTATGCGCGTCGCAATGTACGAGATCCTTTACCTTGATAACGAGGATGTGCCGGATAAGGCGGCGATTAACGAAGCCGTTGAAATCGCCAAACGCTACGATACGGCGGAAACCGTTTCGTTCATCAACGGCATAATCGGCAGTTTTATGCGAGGAGAGATCGGTGTTGTTTGCGGGGATAGACACGAGTAATTATACCACCTCTGTGGCGATCTTTAACGGGCTGGACAAGCCACCCGTCAGTGTCGGCTGTGTGTTGGAGGTAAACGGCGGAGCGCTCGGACTGAGACAGTCGGACGCTCTGTTTTCTCATGTAAAAAATCTTCCGGGCGTAGTGAATGAGGCGTTTTCGGACTTTCGCGGGATCATACCGCAATGTGTTTCGGCATCCACAAAGCCGACGCAGGCAGCGGGCTCGTATATGCCGTGTTTTCTTGCAGGCGAAGGCTTGGCGCGCTCTATGGCTTCGGCATACGGTGTGCCGTTCTACGGATTTTCCCACCAGCAGGGGCATATCACGGCGGCGGCATATTCCGCAGGTTGCATGGATATCCTCGAAAAAGAATTTCTTGCGTGGCATGTATCCGGTGGGACGACGGAATTGACGCTTGTTCGTCCGTCAAAGGATGTGTTTGACGCAACCCCCGTTCTTGAAACCGAGGATCTTGCGGGCGGACAACTCATCGACCGTGCGGGTGTGGCATTGGGGTTGAAATTCCCCTGCGGTATCGAACTGGAAAAAATGCTCGTTCCGGGCAAGGAATACAAGGGTTTTGCGCCAAAGGGCTTTTCGATTTCGGGCATTCAAAATAAGGTTGAAGCACTGATCAAATCTGGTGCGCCGAATGATGAGATCGCCGGATTTGCCATCGCGTCCGTACTTGAAGTCGTCCGTCGTGCGACAAAGAATGCGTTAAAAACACATCCCGGACTGCCGATCCTCTGTTCCGGCGGCGTGATGAGCAATCGCTATATCCGAACACATTTGGAAGCGGAATTCGGGGCAAAATTCGCTGAACCACAATTTTCACGCGATAATGCGATGGGAATTGCCATTCTCGGCTGGATCAGGACGGAGATGGGAAAATGAGTACCGATCATATTATTTCCGTCACGGAACTGAACCAGTACATCAAGCAGATGCTTGACTACGATCCGTTGCTTGCGCGTGTATTTGTTCGTGGCGAAATTTCGAATTTAAAACTTCATTCCTCCGGACATATTTATATGACGCTCAAAGATGAGGGCGGTGTACTCCGCGCGGTGATGTTCCGCGGGGATGCGTCAAAACTCGTGTTTCAGCCGGAAAATGGGATGAAGGTCATCGCAGGAGGACGGATTTCGGCATTTCCGAGGGACGGTCAGTATCAACTATACGTCACGAATATGACGCCGGAGGGCGTGGGTTCGTTGGCGGTGGCTTACGAACAACTCAAACAAAAACTTTACGACGAAGGCCTTTTTGACGAAGCACATAAAAAGCCGATCCCGCGCTTCCCGAACCGTATCGCCGTTATTACGTCAAAAACGGGTGCCGCCGTACGCGATATACTCCGTATTCTCGGCATACGGTGGCCGATGGCGGAAGAAATTGTCATTCCCGTCCGCGTT
>DCHG01000071.1:19235-23334 GCA_002315595.1 Clostridiales bacterium UBA1758
TGGGCGAAGGTGCGGGAATGGAAGTTGCGCGTGCGATCGCGTACGCAAACCGGTACAAGGTCGCCGACCTCATCATCACGGGACGCGGCGGAGGATCCATCGAGGATCTTTGGGCGTTCAATGAGGAATGTGTGGCGCGTGCGATCTACGCATCCGAAATACCCGTGATTTCGGCGGTCGGGCATGAGCCGGATGTGACGATTTCCGACTTCGTTGCCGATCTTCGTGCGGCGACGCCGTCCAATGCGGCGGAACTTGCGGTCGAAGATCAAAGCACCGTGCGTGCTACGATCACCGACCGAAATTCGTGTTTGCTTCACAGTATTGAAAAACGACTTGAATTGTTAAAAAAAACCGTTAGTTCTGCCGCGGAAAAACGTGTTTTGACCAATCCACGTGCGTATTTTGACGATAAACGGATGCAGGTCGAATTCCTGTCAAGACGCATGAATTCCGCCGCCGATAATCTTCTTTCGATGAAGCGGGGAAGTTTCGTCGGATCCGCCGCTGCCCTTGACGCGATGAGTCCGTTGAAGGTTATCGCACGCGGCTATCTGATTGCGACGGAAGATGAAAAGATCATCAAAAGCGTCGAGGATGTTTCGATCGGTGATCCCGTTTCACTTCGCTTGTGGGACGGCAGGATCGACTGCGTCGTTTCCGATGTCAAGAGGGAGGATATCCATGAAAAAGGATGATATGAATTTCGAAAAGAGCCTTGCACGACTCGATGAAGTCGTTGCCGCACTGGAACACGGCGATGTGCCGCTGGATCAGGCGTTGGCACTGTTTGAGGAAGGCACGAAACTTGTCAAATCCTGCTCGTCAATGCTGGATGCGGCTGAACAACGCGTGCGCATCCTCTCATCGGGGAAAGACGGTCCCGTGTTGGACGAATTTACCGCAACGGAAGAGGCATAATTGTACGGAAAGGATCTTTTGAATGATGACCTGCGCTGAACGATTGGAAAATTACCGCGTACAGACTGAAAATTTTGCGAAAAAACACCTTGACGGACGTCAACTTCCACAATCACTGATCTATGATGCGATGGCGTATAGTTTCAATGCCGGCGGAAAGAGGATCCGTCCCGCACTCCTTTTGGAATTTGCGCGTATTTGCGGTGCGGATATGGAAGTCGCACTACCGTTTGCAGCGGCAATCGAAATGATCCACACCTATTCGTTGATCCACGATGACCTGCCGTGTATGGATAACGACGACCTCCGTCGTGGCAAGCCGACATCCCATGTGGTCTTCGGGGAAGCGATTGCCGTACTTGCGGGCGACGGGCTTTTGAATACCGCCGCCGAAACTATGCTTTCGGCAAGACTTTTTAACACTGCCCCAGAAAATGCGGTAGCGGCAATGCGCACCATTATGCAGTGCGCGGGCTGTGCGGGTATGATCGGCGGTCAGACACTTGACATCGTCGGGGAAGAAAAGGAACTCGGAATTGAGGAAGTCACACGACTTGAAGAATTGAAAACGGGCGAATTAATTCGTGCCGCTTGCATTGCTGGTTGTCAGGTCGCGGGTGCGGGAATGAGCCTTGAAGTGGCGGCGGGAAAGTACGCGGACGCGGTCGGACTCGCATTCCAAATTCGCGATGACCTTTTGGATGCCTACGGTGATACCGAGTCTCTCGGCAAGACGGCGGGCAAAGATGTGTATGAATCAAAATCGACCTTTCTTACGGTCATGAGCCGTCAGGAATGTGAACTGAAAATCTCCGAATTGACCAACAAAGCGGCGGAGGAAGCGGAAAAGTTCCCGGAACCGGAATTTTTGGTATGGCTTGCCCGCAAACTTGCCTTCCGCGAGAAATGAGGATAAAATGGGCAAATTTTCGTATATTATTAAACGGCTCGGCACCATGCACTACGATGTGATGTGGAAGGTCGCAGGTCAGATCGCACACGAAAAACACAGTTCCCGCGTGCGTATCCTCGTGGATATGGTCAAATGCGGCACAAAATACGGCGCGGGTTATATGGACTATCTGACGGCGGATTTTTTCGATCTGACCGATGCTCAACGCGCAACCCATATCACACGCGGGATTAACAATCAAATTGTCGCAAAGTACAATAAAAAAGAGTTTTGGAATGTTTTTGATAACAAATTCGAATTTGATCAAAAATTCGGAAAATATATCGAACGGGGCTATTTCCTTTACGATCCAGAGGATCCGTCTTCGATGACGGGGCTTGCGGAATGGCTGAACGGACGCGGCAAGGTCATTGCAAAGCCGATCTCCGGCACCCACGGCGACAATATTCAAAAATTCAACGCCGAAGCCAATTCGGTTGTCGAGATCGCCGAAAAGGTCGGCGGGATCGGCAAGATTCTTTTTGAGGATTATATCGTTCAACATAGCGAAATGTCACGGCTTTACCCTCATTCGGTCAATACCATCCGCGTTGTGACCATTCACGGTGACAAAAAGAGTGGCATTCTCTATGCCTGCGTCCGTGTCGGCGCGGAAGGCAGGATTATTGATAATCTCAACGGCGGGGGATTTACATCGCCCGTCGACCTTGAAACCGGAAAAATCATCGGTCCGGGTGTGAACAAAAAGCGTGAAGTCGCCGTTCTTCATCCCGATACCGGCGTGGAGTTTGCGGGCTTTCAGATCCCGCACTGGGAGATGATCACGAAGATGTGTATGGAGGCGGCGGAGATCGTGCCGGAGATCGCCTACACTGGTTGGGATGTCGCCGTGACCGAAAACGGCGCCGAAATTATCGAAGGCAATTCTTATCCGGGACATGACATCGTTCAGTTTCATGCACATTTCCCGGACGGGATCGGCATTATGCCGAGAGTCCGTGAGTTCACGGATCTTTAAATTTTCCGCTTTGAGGGAATAAAAACGTTTTTTTCAAAATTTTTATTCTTTTTTTCGTAAAAATATGATATAATATGCAAAAGTTATTTGCTGATGTTTAAATCAGCGGCGCAGTATCCTAGTCGTCAATTACAATTCCTAGGGCGGGCCTAAAAATCCGTTAAAGGGCATATCGATGAAGTCCCTGGTGCTTGCTTGTTACGCCCAGTTTCGGGTGGGTGCTGGGGGTTAAGGTTATTGGGCGAGCTGCAATGGCATGCGGCTGCCGACCCAGTTTCCGCGGAGACCTGAACTTGTGCGACATCGGCCAAATAGACGCAATCGCGCCTGCCCGATGCGTACGACTCAGGAGATGAACCTGCTTTTCGGTGCACAGAATCGTGTGCTGGGTGCAGCGTAGCCTGCCTTGCGTGAATAATGCGGAATTGGGGAGCTATGCACCAGAACCTATGGCCATGGGGGAAGGTGATATTCCCATGAAAGGTTATTTGCAAAAGAGGATAGGAATCGGTGGAAGCCGTCGTGGAAATCACCTAGGCTGTCGGAAATGGGCAGGTGGGGGATTGCAGTACGGACTCAGTGGCAATCGGGTACCGATGTTGGCAACATATCGGTGTAAGGATGAAAAGGAAACTGCCTTTCCGGCAACGGAGGGTTCTTTGCAGGGAAAGCCAACCCGACCTAAGCCGTAAGATTTACCCCACCTGCTGCCACGATATATGGGAGGAATTGTACTTGAAGCAATCAGACCGGGATGCCGGTATCCAGAAAAAAACAAAGAAATTGCCGTCTCGCACCCGCTGGATTGTGCTGATTTTTTATGCAACGGTGATGATCTCCGCCGGATTTTCCATATTATCCTCCGCAATTCTGGAGGGTAGCGGAACCGTTGCCGCGCTTGTGATTCTGCTGCTGATTGTTTTGATCGGAATTGCCTTCGATGTTGTGGGCGTTGCCGTTACAGCAGCGGAAGAACGTCCGCTGCATTCCATGGCGGCTAAAAAAATTCCCGGTGCAAAGGAAGCCATTGGCCTGATGAAAAATGCGGATCGTGTGGCCTCCATCTGCAATGATGTGGTGGGCGATATTTGCGGTGTTGTGTCAGGCTCCGCTTCGGCAGTAATTGCTATGCGGCTTTTGGAGAATGATTCGCCTACTTGGTCTTCTGCTTTGAAAATTGCCATGTCGGCGCTGGTGGCAGGTCTTACCGTTGGCGGGAAAGCCATTGGCAAGGGGCTTGCAATTCG
>DCHG01000030.1:0-50814 GCA_002315595.1 Clostridiales bacterium UBA1758
AATGCCGGTCACAATCCGCCGCTTGTCAAGCACGCCGATGACGGATATGAGTATCTGCGTTCCCGACCGGGCTTTGTTCTTGCGGGAATGGAAGGTGTTCGTTACCGTGAAGGTGAGTTCGACCTTGATCCCGGTGATGAGATTTTCCTTTACACCGACGGCGTGACCGAAGCGTCAAATCCCGATAATGAACTATTTGGCGAAGAAAGACTTGCAAAGGTATTGAATAATGGTAAATTTGTCAATGCACGGGCGACCTGCAATGTGGTCGGTGCCGCGGTTGATGTATTCGCAGGGAAAGCACCGCAGTTTGACGATATTACGATGTTGTCGCTGAAATTCATCAAAAGGGCGGAAACAAAGGAGGAATAGCATTGAAGTCTCTCACACTTGCCGCAACGGTTGATAATATTCCCACCGTAACCGACTTTGTTGACCAAATTATTGAAGATTGCCCTATGAAGGCGATCGTCCAGGTTAATCTTGCCATTGATGAAATATTCGGCAACATTGCCCATTATGCGTATCCAAATGGAACGGGTAATGCAACCGTAAGCGTTGATTTGGATGATTTGTCGATCAAGATAGTCTTTTCCGATGAAGGAGTTCCGTTTGATCCGTTGCAACAGACCGATCCCGATATTGAACAAAGCGTCGAGGAACGTTCCGTCGGCGGATTGGGTATTTTTATGGTCAAAAAGATCATGGATTTCGTTGAATACGAATACCGCGAAGGAAAAAACATTCTCTCGATCGTAAAAAAACTTACATAGTTTGATTAGATTTTTTGAGTCTCATCAACGAAATACCCCTGCTAAATCAGTATTTGATTCGGCAGGGGTATTTCGTTGATGGGTATAAAAAAACCGGGAAGCAAATGCTTCCCGGTTTTGAATTTGTAACTTTAACCCTTAACAGCACCGGTCATGACGCCACGGATGAAGTACTTCTGAACCATCGGGTAGAGAAGAAGGATTGGTCCGATTGCGATGACGGTGATTGCCATCTTAACGGTTTCAGTCGGCAGTTTAATGTGACCAAGCGCATTCTGCGGGACACGACCGGAAGAAATCGCGTTGACGTTTGCAAGGATTGTGTAAAGGTAGAACTGAAGCGGATAGAACTGCTTTTTGGTGATGAACATGAGGGCGAGATACCAGTCATTCCAGAATCCGAGGGCATACATCATGCCGACGGTAAGGAGAGGAGTGACGGAAAGCGGAATCGCCATCTGCCAGAAGATTCTGAAGTTCGACGCACCGTCGATGGTAGCCGATTCATAAATTTCCAACGGAATCGCCGTAAAGTAGTTACGCATCAAGAACATATTATACGTTGCGAAGCAGTTCGGAAGGAACAATGCAAAGAACGTATTGCTCAGGTGATAGTAGTTAACGCAGACGATGTACCACGGAATCAAACCCGCGCTGAAGATCGTGGTGAATGTGCAGAGAAAAGCCACGACGTTTCTGTACTTGACGGAAGGCTGGGAAATCGAGAACGCCATCGTACAAGTAGTGAACATTGCAAGCGCAGTACCGAGAACGGTGATGATGATCGTAACACCGTAAGCGTTTAGAATGTTATCGCCGGAGTTAACCCACACGTACTCGTAAGTGCTTGTGGAGAAAGTCATCGGGATAACACGGTAGCCGTACCAAGCAACCTCGGTCTCATCGGAAAAGGAGACTCCAAGGACAAGAAGAAGCGGCCACAGACAAATCAAAGCGAAAACACCGAGGAAAACATATGCCACAGTGAGCATGGATTTATCGGATGCAGATTTTCTCATTGTATGAAACTCTCCTTTCTATTAGAATAGCGCGATACCATCGTTGACCTTTTTGGCAAGTTTATTGGATCCGAGGATGAGAATGAAACTCATGACGGACTGCCAGAGACCAACGGCGGAAGAATACGAGAAGCCGAGAGAAAGCATCGACTGGTAAACGTAAGTATCGATAACGGTGGTGGCCTTCAAAAGCAGGGAGTTGCTTCCGACAACACCGTAAACCATACCGAAGTCACCGAAGAAGATACGTCCGATGGAGAGAAGCGTCAACATAACGACGGTCGGCTTCAAAAGCGGAATCGTCATGTAACGGATCTGCTGCCATTTGCTTGCACCATCAACTTCGGCAGCTTCATAGAAACTGGTATCGAAGTTGACCATTGCGGCCATGTAAATGATCGAGGAGTAACCGGACCATTTCCAAACGTTACAAATAACAAGGATCGGTTTCCAATACTGTGTTTCCGTGTACCAACGTACCGGCTCGCTGCCAAGTGATTTAAGCAGGCGGTTGACAACACCGACGTCAGTGGAGAATAGTGCGTACACAATAGCACCGACGACAACCCAGGAGAGGAAGTACGGGAAGAACATAAGAGCCTGAGTGATCTTTTTGAATGCTTGGTTGCGAATTTCGTTCATGAAGATTGCGATGGTAATTTGCATCAAGGTACCGAAAATGATACCCCAGAAGTTAAGTACCAACGTGTTCCACGTGACGATCCAAGCCATGGCGCCGGTACCGAAGAACAGTTTGAAGTTTCTCAGACCGACGAACTTACTACCGAATATGCCGTCCGTTACCTTATAATCGGTAAAGGCGATCCAGATACCGCCCAACGGGATGTAGTTGAATAAAATCAACTTCAGAAGACCCGGAAGGCACATCAGGTAGAGGACCTTGTTCTTATTCATCTCATACAGAAACTCGCGGAAAGCAGAACGCTTCTGAAGGGACGGAACAGGAACAATGGCGGTGGAATGCTTACCCATTTTTCACACCATCTTTCTTGTATTGAGTTGGATTGGTTTGTGAGATTATGATAACACATAAATTTAATTTTCTCAATACAAAAAATTAAATTTATGTAAAAATATTGAATTAAATGCGTGTTCAATATTTTAATAATATATAATTAACTTAACAAAAAGGTCATTGCATGGTAATATTTCGTCGAAATATTGCAAACTGACTGAAATTCGGCGAAGTTTGCAGAAAATCCCATTGTTCATATTTACCAACAAAAAACGCGGTCGGAAACTTCCGACCGCGTTTTAAAAGATGTATCTCAAAATTCGTGCTCTTCGCCTGGGGCCGTCGGCAAAACGATCGGTGACAGTCCTGATTCGATTTCACGCAGTGCATACAATGTGGTATGAAACACAAGCGAGGATAATCTCGAACGCATTTCCTCATTTGAGTCTGCGTAATCCGAGCAGAGAGCAAGTTTTGCCACACCGGCGTCGTACACATCACCATTCCCGAAGTCGGCGCAGACCGAAAGAACGGGAATGTCCTTTGCTTTTGCCCGCGTTGCGGCTTCCATGGCGGCGTGACCGTCCCCGGCAGAGTATTCGCCGGTAATCACTAGTGCGCAACCTTCGATTTTTTCATCGAAGTTTAGAATGTCGAAAATCGTGCTTGCGCCGTCTTTTTCCTCGGCACAGAGAAAATCACACAATGCAGAAGAAAGGGAGTTTGTGCCTTTGCTACCGGTTAAGATCGCAAACCGCGTTTTTGGAATCCGCTTATCATCTTTGATTTCTTCGATCGCACCTTTTCCACCATCGTCGACGAGGTCGCCGCCTGCGGCGATAATAATACCGCCGGTGCCGATTTGCAATGCTGCGGAAATCAACATTCCGATACCGCGGGTGGTGTATTGACCGTTTCGGTCTTCGGGTGCGATCAAATGAATTCCCGCCACAGATTCCGCGTCAATGGTGATTGTACCGCTGGGAAGCAGACCGATGTCGACCTCTATGGCACGGCCGAGAGGATCGACGGCAGGGCACTTTACCTTTGCGGCACGGGAAGCAAACCCGATGGCATCCATCGTTCCCGTCGAGCCATCGGCAACGGGAATTGCCACAATATCGGCGTTCGGAAAAGTTTCAAGCACGGCACGACCGATAGACGCAGTGACCTCGGACGCGGTGAGATAATGATCATAACGATCAGGGGCAACAATGATTTTCATGGTCGAACCTCACAAAAATGAAATCAATTCGATGAAAAAACCGCCCCAAGTGAACTCGGGGCGGAAATTTTTTACAGAGCAGCCTTGGCGGCGGCAACAAGGGAAGCAAAAGCGGTCATATCGTGGATTGCGAGTTCAGACAGCATCTTGCGGTTGATGTCGATACCGGCTTTTTTCAGACCATTCATGAAACGACTGTAATTGATGTCGTTCATTTTGCAGGCGGCAGAAATACGGGTGATCCAAAGTTGACGGAAGTTGCGCTTTTTCTGCTTTCTGCCGACGTAGGCATATTTGAGGGATTTCATGACGGCCTGGTTGGCCATTTTAAAGTGGGTGGATTTTGCACCCCAGTAACCCTTAGCGAGTTTAAGAATCTTTTTTCTTCTCTTGCGCGTCATCATCGCGCCTTTAATTCTTGCCATATTATTTGACCTCCAATTCTAATGTTACAAGCTTCGACTTAATACGGAAGCATACGGGAAACTGCGGGAAGATTCGTCTTATCAATCATGGCGCTCTTACGCAGACCGCGCTTACGCTTGGTGGTCTTCTTGGTCAGAATGTGGTTTTTGAGGGAATGAGGACGCTTGAAGCTACCGCTTTTGGTCTTGATGAAACGTTTTGCGGCGCCGGAGTGGGATTTGATCTTGGGCATGAGAATATCTCCTCTCTATTGTTTTAGTTTGCGTTCTTCGATTTGGGGGCGAGGAACATCAGCATGAAACGACCGTCGAGTTTCGGTGATTTTTCCATCGTACCGATTTCGGCGGCACCTTCAGCAAAACGGGCAAGAAGTTCTTCACCAATGGCCGTATGAGCCATTTCACGTCCGCGAAAGCGAACGGAGACTTTAACCTTATCGCCGTCTTTCAGGAAACGAAGGGCACTTTTGAGTTTCGTATTGAAGTCATTCGTGTCGATATTCGGGGAAAGACGAACTTCCTTGATCTCCATGACATGTTGGCGTTTTTTTGCCTCACGCTCACGTTTTTCACGGTCAAAACGGAATTTACCGTAGTCCATAATTTTGCATACGGGCGGAACCGCCTGCGGTGAGATTTTCACAAGGTCGAGTCCACGGTCAGCCGCGGTGTCAAGCGCCTGTTGGATGCCGACGATGCCGAGTTGTGAACCGTCCATGTCAATGAGACGTACTTCTTTGTCGCGGATCTCTTCGTTGATCTGTTGTTCCTGTTTGCTAATACCCAAACACCTCCAAAATGAAAAAACCGGCGTAAACGCCGGCAAACTGCGCG
Organism: Clostridiales bacterium UBA1758; assembly: GCA_002315595.1. Lineage (GTDB taxonomy): Bacteria > Bacillota > Clostridia > Oscillospirales > UBA1758 > UBA1758. The sequence continues at coordinate 5,253 of DCHG01000030.1, forward strand.
ATACAGCAAGGTATCGTCGATGTTTACCGATGCGCGTTTGCGCATGGTGAGGTCGAAACCTACTTTGTTTACTTGGTTATTATATCAGCGAGAAAGCGAAATGTCAACAAAAATTTTCGGAGATAATTCGATTTTGATGAAATTCCCGATTTGAGGTTGAAATTCGTCACAAAAAAGGAGTATAATATCACATATTGAAATGAGGTATTTTGTTTGAATCGTTTTTTGAGTGTACTGATTTTCCTATGTGCCGCAGGCACGCTGCTTTCGGTATCCGTCTATCACGACCATGAAAAGCAACGCGAAGCGGAATTGGCGGAAAAACTGAATATTTCGCTGAAAGAGGACGACGGTTTTTCTTTTACCGAAATTCCCGCGGCGACGGCACCGTTTGTGCCGGAACTGAACGGAACAGGATATAATTATGTTGGAACAAATATCGCAGAGGAAGAAATCCCACTGCTTGTCAATGAATATCATCGTTTGGATGAGGATTATGAAGCCGACGACCTTGTTTCGTGGAACGGCAGTGAATATCGTCTGCGTGAAGAAGTCTGCTATTTTTTGAACTGCCTTGCCGTTGCCGCGGAAGACGATGGTTGCGGGACGATGAATGTGTTAAGCGCCTATCGTCCGTACTCGTCGCAGGAACGGCTTTATACTGCACGCGTTAATCTTTTCCGCAGCCGTTACGGGGATCAGGCTGAGGTTGAAGCGGCAAGATATGTGATGTACCCGGGTGCGAGCGAGCATCAAACCGGTCTTTGTGCCGATGTCTCAAACGGATATACGCTTACGACGGGCTTTGTTCGCACAAAACTTGGTGCGTGGATCCGTGATCACGCGCATGAATACGGCTTCATCGTTCGTTATCCGAAGGATAAAGTCGACATCACGAAGGTCACCTATGAACCATGGCATATTCGCTATGTCGGCGTCAAACACGCGACTTATATTTATGAGCATGGACTTTGTTTGGAAGAATATGTTGAAATGCTCGAAAATCAATAACGATCAATAAAAAGTCGTCCGCAGTCATCGATCACGGACGGCTTTTATCATGCAGATTTCTTTCCGAAAGGACCGTATTGGTATCAGTTTCAAGAAATTCCGCACCTTTGATGATCATATCCACATTGGTGCGGGAACGACCGGTTTCGCAATTACTCACTGTCTGACGCGTGATATATAATTTTTCCGCTTTTATTTGACAACATTGCCTGCGGCTTTTTCAAAGCCGTTTCCGTTGACTTCGTGTGCGTCGGCGATGATCATAAAGGCGTTGGGGTCAATTTGCATCACGGCGGATTTGATCTGCGCGATCTGTCGGCGTTTGATGGCGCACATCACGATGTTTTTCGGTGTGCCAGAATATCCGCCTTCACCGTGAAGAATGGTGACGCCACGTATGAGTCCGCTGATGATGGCTTTTGAGATTTCATCGGACGCGTCGCTGATGATGAATGTGACGCTTGCGTAATCAAGACCATAGAGGACGAGGTCGATCGCCTTTTGCGAAACATAAAGGACGATGATGCCGTAGAGTGCGGAATTGACACTGCGGTAGACGAAGGCGACAAGCAGCATTGTGAATGTTTCGACGATCATAAAAACCTTGCCGAGGGATGCGTTTTTCATTTTGATCGCAACCAATCGGGTGATAATATCCGATCCGCCGGTGGAACCGTCGCAGAAGAAGATCAGTCCGGCACCGACGCCAAGCCCGATTCCGCCGAAGATGGCACTGAGCAGAGGTTCTGTTCCAAGCGGAGGAATCAATGTCGCAAGGTCAAGAAATACCGAGGAAAGAAAGGTGCCGATGAGCGAGTTGATCGCAAAGCGACCGCCAATCTTCCAAAAACCGAGAATAAAAAGCGGAATGTTTAATATGATGACAAAAGTACCGATGCTGAGAAGCGGAAGGTAGTGATTGAGCATCATCGAAATGCCCACGATACCGCCGGTTGCGATGTGATTTGCATCAATAAATAGGGTGAAACCGAGCGCATAAAAGACCGAGCCGACGATGATGATGCCGAGGTCACGGAAAAAGCGAAAAACAACCTTTTTCATAATGATTTACCTGAAATTACAGTTTGATCTTTGCCCATTTGCCAGAGGCATAACGCCACTGACTGCCCGCATAGCGGAGGATTTGATCAAGAAGCATACCGAACCATGCTCCGATTAACCCAAAACCAAGCGGGTAGGTCAGAACATAGGAAAGCACAGGACGCAGGATCGTGATACAAACGAGGGAAAGAATTGCAACAAATTTCGTATCGCCCGCACCGCGAAGTGTTCCGTTGGTGATGACCTGAGCGATTTGGAAGGGGCTTGCCGCCGCCGCTAACCACAATAGCGGGATGCAGGCGGTGAGAACATAGGCTTCGTCGGTGAAAAGTGATACAAAGAACTGACCGAAACAGGTAAACGAGATAATGATGATCGCCGCACAGACGAGCCCCATGCGTTGACAGGCTTTGCCGTAAATGATCGAAAGGTCGGCACGCTTGCGACCGAGATTTTGACCGACCAAAGCGGTTGCGGCAACCGTCAATCCATCGCCGAAACTGAACGAGATCGAAAGAAGCGTCATGCAGACCTGATGCGTTGCAAAATCATTCGTGCCGAGATCTGCGACAAGCCTTGCGTAGATCAAAAAACCGATTCGCAGGCAAAGTTGTTCCACGGCGGCACTGCTTGAAACGCTGAAAATCGCTTTAAGGGCTTCATTGTCGGGAAGCCATGATCCGTGGAATTCAAGGCGGATGAATTGCTTCGGCTTGCAGACGGAAATAATGGCAAGTACCAAACCGACAAGCGTGCCGAGCGAGGTGGCGAGTGCCGCGCCGAGAACGCCTAGTTTCGGAAAGCCGAATTTACCAAAGATGAGGAAGTAGTTGAAAATGACATTGACGATATTTGCCGTGAGATTGACGCGCATGGAAACGCGGGTATTGCCGGCACCGCGCTGTGCGGCGGTGATCGTCATGCAAAGTGCGTTCAGCGGGAGAGAAAGCGCGGTGACCGTGAAATAAACACGCGCCATATCGAAATAATCATCCTGCGTACCCGCAAGACGAAGAATTTGATCCCGTAAGAAAAAGCCGAGTGTGCCGAGAATGACGGAAAGAGCGAGTGCAATCAAAAGGCAGGCACGCAGAGTGCGGTTTGCGGCGTCAGGTCTATTTTCACCACGACGGCGTGCAATGACGGCGGTGACGCCGACATTCAGTGCAAAGAAAATGCAAAACAGAATCATTCGCGGTTGACCGCAGATACCGACGGCAGAGATCGCCCGAGTACCTAGTTGACCGACCATTGCGGTGTCGGCGGATCCGATGAGCATGACAAGGAAGGATTCCGTCAACGCAGGCCACGCCATACGGAAGGCTTCTTTATAAACGGATTTCGCGCTCGGAATATCACCGATGCGTTGATCCGGCTTCACCATATATTGTGGGTCGATCAATCGTTTCAAAAAAACCAAAATTATGCCCCCTATCCAATAAAAGCGGGGAACGGTCAAACCGTCCCCTGCGATACAACATTATTGTATCATAATTTACAAATTGATTCAACCTTTTACGGTTCAAAGAAAAAAGACACACATGAGAAGGCTTCGGAAAGCGGAATCATGTATGTCTTTATCTTTGGTTTTAAGCGGATTATTCTGCGTCGTCCCAGTTGTGGAAGACGTTTTGGACGTCTTCGTTTTCTTCAAGGAGGTCGATCATCTTTTCGAAAAGTTTGACGTTTTCTTCGTCGTCGATCTTGATATAGTTCTGCGGAACCATTTCGATCTGGGCGGAAGCAAATTTAAACTTTTCTTCAAGAGTGGAAAGAACATCGGTGAAGGAATCGGGATCGGTGTAGATGATGAAAGCACCGTCGTCGTTGACAAAATCGTCGGCACCGGCTTCAAGGGCGGCTTCCATGACGGCGTCTTCTTCGAGTTCGCCATCCTCATCGTCGACGACAAGGACGCCTTTGCGATCAAACGACCACGAAACACAACCGCTTGCGCCCATGTTTCCGCCGTATTTGTCGAAAAGATGACGAACCTCGGAGGCGGTACGATTGCGGTTGTCGGTCATTGTTTCGACGATGACGGCGACGCCGGAGACACCGTAGCCTTCGTAGGTAATGGATTCGTAATTTTCGTTGGAGCCGCTGCCGAGTGCTTTATCAATGGTGCGCTTAATGTTGTCGTTCGGCATATTGACGGCTTTCGCCTTGGCGATGACGGTGGCGAGTCGAGAGTTGTTATTCGGATCTCCGCTTCCGCCTTCCTTGACGGCCACGATCATTTCACGGGCAATCTTGGTAAACGCCTGGGCTCTTTTCGCGTCGGCTGCGCCTTTGGTTTTTTGTATGTTATGCCATTTGGAATGTCCTGACACAAAAATCATCCCTTTCTAAAAATTATCACGCACAATAACTCAAATATTATAACGGATTTACGGATGATAGTCAACCATTTTCATCGCCTCAAATGTAGAAAATCCATGTTTTTCAGGCAAAGAATCTCGGGAATATGCTACAAAAGTAACTTGACTGCGGGAATTTGCATACTTTGATAAGGGGAGGCGATGACCGTGAAGGAGGTCGAAAAATACATTGCGTATGCCGCGCTTGGCGTCGGTGCCGCGATCATCGCGGTTGCGATGTTTCCGGTGAGATTTATTCTGTCTGTGGCGGCAATTTTACTTGTCGCAAGCGGGACGGTATTGCTGCTCAAATCGCGTTGTTGCAGAAAAAGATAAAGGCGGCTTTTCGCCGCCCTGTATCATCGCTTATGTAAAATTTTCAGGCCGTGACCATTTTCGACGGAAATATAGCCGTATCTTGCCAACATGGGAGACAGAGCGGCAAACAGGACCGAAAGGATCAACACCTCAACGGGGAGCATAGCGAGGTTTTTGATAATGCTTTTTGTCATGTAATAGATGAAAGCCTTGCCGTAAATCAGACTGTTCCACAGAGATCCGAGCCCCACATTGACAAAAACATTGACCGTCAGTTTCATCAACAGCAGACGCAGAACGGTGATGGGTTTCCGGTAAAGGAACAAGCCGTAGATCATCGTACCGATCATCGACGAAAGCGTGTAGCCGAAGAAAAATGCGCCCGTCTGGTGCAGCATAAAGCCGATCATATCCGATGCAAAGCCCGCGATCAGTCCGATGATCGGTCCGCAGACCGCACCGATCATGCTCATCGGGATGAAGGTGAAATAGATGCGGAGCGTATTGTCACCGATCGGGATGAAAAAGGAACTGATCACGACCGCGATAGCGACCATGAGGGCGGCGACGATCAGCGAACGAAGATTTTTCAATTCACCGACGGCGGCGGATAGACGGCTTTTTTTGTCCATGTAGTTCCTCTTTTCTTATTTTTTCAGCAGAGCGACCGCCAGTTCGGTATTTCGGCGGGCAAGTGAAGTCAAATTCGGCTTTTGTGCGGAAAGGGATGCGATGATCTCGTCACGATGCGCCATGGTTTCGTCAATGCGCGCACAAAGATCCTCGTATTCGAGGTTTTCGGCAAGCAGACTACGGTTTTGACCGATTTGTTCCATAATTCCGCTGACCTTGGGATCGTAGATGATGCCGATCATCGGCACACAACACGCGGCGGAATAGATGATTGTATGAAGCCGCATCCCGATGCAGAGTTGAAGTGAACCGATTGCACTGAGAAGCACCGGCACGGGAAGTCCCGTTGGCAGAATATGCCCCGTTGTTTCCATTTTTGCGATCGTATCGCGGGCAATTCGTTCGTCGATTTTTTGTTGCATCGGGATGAATACCGGCGCAAGCCCGTGTTTTTTCTTTGCATAGTCGCAGGCACGGGCGAGGATATCGACAAAACCCGGGGCGGCGTCGCTCCACTCACGAATGGCAACACCGAGCGCGGGAGTTCCTTCGGGAATGCCCGCTTCACGGAGCAATGCGTCACCGATGGATTTAGCGGAGGGGACAAGGGAAAACGCGGGATCCGCGGTGACTTCGATATGGGGATTTTTTACGCCGAGGGCTTCGATCGTGCGCAGACTTTGACGATCGCGCAGGGTGATGACATCGACATGGTCGAGGACCCGACGGACGGCGCGATCGTTTTTTCGGATCAGCGGTCCGATACCATTGGAATACACCATCGTCGGCACATGAAACAACCTTGCGATCCGCAAAAGCAACAGATAGTACGCAAGCGATTTTCGACTGGTGTAATCCTGAATTAAACTCCCGCCACCGAACAAAAACAGATCGGCATGCGCAATTTCACGGATGACGCTGAGTGGGGAAAAACGGTCGACCGCACGAAGACCGTAAACACGCTCGGTTTCACGCGGAGTGCCGGAAAGAACGGTCAGTTCCGCATCGGGCAAAAGTTTCTCGAAATCGCGGGAGATCGCCAAAAGCAATGCGTCATCGCCCGAATTGTTGAATCCGTAGTAGCCGCAGATGACTATTCGCGCCATGCGCGGATCCTCCCTTTGAAGTAGTTGGATTTGACGATTTTGATAATAATAACGGCGGCAATACAAAGACAGGCACCGAGAATGATGCCGAAGGGATAGGCGATGACCGTGCGCATTACGGCGAGATTCAACGGCGTGCGCAGGTGGCAGTAGGTATTCGAGGTGGAAGCAAGTCCGACGGCAAATGCGCAGACGCCCATCCAGTCGAAGATTTTATGCTGGCGCATATGATTGAGCCACATTGCAAGACAGTAAAGCGGAGTGGCAAAGAGGAATTCTTTCAGACGCGGGCGGGAATAGAGATATTTTTCGAGATAATTGCGGAAAATCATTTCAATATCGCTCGGCTGAACATCGGTTTCATGACCGGTGCGGGAGATATACAAAAACAAAATCGCGGCAATGACGACGGCAATGGCTGCCATCCAAAAACTGACCTTTTCGTTTGCAAGGCGTTCGATATTCGGCAGAAGTTTGGGCTTTAACTCGTCACTGCGATAACCGAAGGTTTTCAGGCAGATGAAGGCGGCATACAACAACGGCAGAATTTGGCTTGCCTTGACGCCACGGAAAATTTCGCGTTCGTTGAGATATTCGGAAGAACTCATGATCGATGCGACAAACAGTCCGCCGATCATGGCGACGGCGATCGAACCTGCCGTCACACCGAGAATGCGAAGCGCACGCTTGAAGCCGCTTTCGACGATCGTTCTTGCACGGTACATCGCACGGCAGGCGAAATAAATGCCGAGGCAGGTATATGTTACTGATGCGGCAAGTGCACCATAGGCTTTCCCGGAGGAAGGCATGGCATATGCAACGCCGACTGCGCCGATCATTCCGAGAATGACGATCATCGTTTTGAAGATCGGACGGAAATCGAAGACCGTGAAAATCAGCGTTGCGATCGCGGCAGAAATGCCGAGATACAGTAGCGCGTTGACATACCATTTCGATTCGTTATGTTCAAGCACCGTCGGTGTGGTGCCGATATTGACGGTTCGTTCGGAGCAACGCTCGGAAAGTGTTGCGAAATAGTCACGATACATATCCATATCCGTGACGACTTTGGTGAAGTCTTCCGAAATCGTGGAAACGGCGGGATCGACGAAGGATTTCGTTACGACGACGCGGACATTGCGTTCGAGGATTGCACGTTCGACGGTGTTGGTGATTTCTTCGCAACCTGTGTAACCGTACACACCGAAACGGGAACGGACGAAATCCCACATCGAGAAGACGCGTACCATTCTGCCGTCCATTGCATTGATGACACCGGATGCCCCGGCAATGGAGATATGTTGAAGTTGCGTTGCGGCTTCCACAAGACCGACGACCATATCGCGTTTTTCAAGAAGCGTCTGTAATTTGTCAAGCGCAGAGGGATAACCAAGCAGATCAGAACTTCCCACGAGAAGCACCGGAAAACTGGCAGAGTATTGATCGAGGTAATAATCATAGGCGTCGACGAGCATTCCGGGATCAATTTCGAAATTGCGCGGACGCAGAAGAATGTTGATTTTGGCTTCGTGTGCGGCGGCGATCATGTCCTCGTCGTAGGCAATGCCTATTTCGTTGTAATTGCGGGCAACGCCGTCGGACAGAATGATGTAATTCGCCTCGTCGCTTTCGACGGCATGAATACAATTTTCAGGATAGCGGCGGAGAAGATTGTCGATCAATTCGTCGTAAACAGCACCGTCGGAAATGCAGAATACCATATCGTAGGAAAGAAAATCACCATTGTCGATGCTATTACGAAGAACCTTCGGCAGGGCGTTATACATCGAAAGATTTGTTTGAAATTTTGATACGGTGTCGGCAAAAACACCCGGATGTGTCGCGGCATATTCTTCGGGGGTATATTCTACGACCGATACGGCGGCAAGCCCCATTTCGCGGAATTCCGCAAGGATGTCGACGTTTTCACGGCCGGATTGCGATGCGATCTCGATGATGTCGGTCGAAGGCATTACGATCGTTGCTACATTATTCGAAAGTTCGATTTCGTTTCGACGAAGAAGGGTGCCGATCACGGCACCGATCGAAAGCGCGAACATCAATAAAAGCGCGATGCCGGCAATACTGACTTTTTTAAGATTGTTTTTCAAGTGCTCACGTCCGTTTCTTTTTTTATCGGTAAAAGTATAGCATATTTGCGCGGAAAAGTGAATACGAAAAGAATATTTTCGTCTTTGACGGGAAAAATCATTTCGGAGGAATCATTATGTGCAATGAATTGGAAAAAAATAACCGCACCGAGGCGACCGACGGCGGAGTACGCGTCGATGGCGGGCGCGGAGTAATACACTGTCTGACCATTATCGGGCAGGTGGAGGGGCATAACGAACTGCCCGAAGGGACGAAATCGACCAAGTACGAGCATATTCTGCCGCTTCTTTGTGCGGTGGAGGAATCCAATGAGATCGACGGAATGTTGATTCTTCTCAACACCGTCGGCGGAGATATTGAAGCGGGAATGGCGATTGCCGAGATGATTGCGGGAATGAAAAAACCGACAGTATCACTCGTACTCGGCGGCGGACACTCCATCGGATTACCGCTTGCCGTGAGTGCGCAGAAAAGCATTATTGCGCCGTCGGCTTCGATCACGATCCATCCCGTGCGCATCAGCGGTACCGTGATCGGCGCACCGCAGACTTTTGATTATTTTTCACAGATACAACAACGCATCGTCCGCTTTGTCACCGATCATTCCGCCATTACCCGAGAGAAATTGCTTGGATATATGATGGCGTCGGGGAATTTGGCAGCGGATGTCGGCACCTGCATTGGCGGGGCAGAGGCGGTGAGATCGGGGCTGATCAATGAGGTCGGCACGGTTTCCGATGCGTTGGCGTATTTGCATCAACGCATTGCGGAGATCAAAACCTGAGTCCCGCCCTTTGCGTGGCACGCGAAAGTGGCAAATAGAGTGCGATTGCGCCTGCAATCGAAAAAGTTCCGTTGATGAGCGTCGCGGGCAGGCTGATGGCACTTGAAAGCATCGCGGGGATGGCGGCACTGCCGAGAAGCATTAATTTGATCGCACCGAAAAGAAACTCGCCCACGAGATTGAAACCGATCCCTGCGGATGCACCGAGGACGGCATATTGCAGGTCGATTTTGAGTTTTTTCGAAACAATTGCAATCACGGCAAGAAACACACCGATGATGAGGGTGAAAAGATACAGCACCGGGCTGATGACAAGCGTTGATTCGCCGATGACGATCTGATTTCCATACAGAATTCGAATGATCAAAATCGAGCATCCGAGAATGAGGGCAACAACGGACGCGAGCGCAATGGCTTTTACCGGTGATTTCGCCCCGTCGCGTTTTCCACGGGAAACGACCACCCCGGTGACGATACCGATGCCGAATTTCAGCACGAAAGTTTTCAGTGCGCTTGACGCCCAACCGTTCATAATGTCGAACAGCCCCATGCCGATTGAGCCGGAAAGTCCGCCGACCATTCCGCCGAATAACATGGCGGCGAGCAGAACGAACATATTGCCGAGATGCAGGAACGGATTGCCGACAGGGCTCGGAACGGGAATTTTGAAATAAAGCGCAACATAACAGATTGCGGCGAAAAGGCCTGTAATGATGATTTGTCTAAGGCTGATTTTTGCGGATTTGTTCATGAAAATGCTTCTTTCTTGGGTAAATTAGCGACGATTACGCCGAAACATGGACGGAATGAGAATATAAAAATCCTGCCCGTTGATTTGGTCAAGTTTCCGTGCGCCGATGGCAGCGGCAACACGCACCGAATTAAGATTATTAGGATTGATGTACAATGTTATCATATCGACTTTCAATTTGTCAAATGCAAATTTGACCACTGCACGGACTGCTTCGCTTGCATAGCCCGAACCGCGCATGTTTTCGGCAAGCAGATAGCCAAGCGAGCAAACCCCGTTTGCGTCGATAAAGCCGTGAAGATCCACAAGTCCGATGATTCTTCCGCCGAATACGACGGCATAGGTATAGCAGGTCGCGTTTTTGTATCCTTTGCTCCATGCGGAAAGGTTTTCACGCGTCGATTTAAGCGTAGCAAAAGGTGCAAGATCACCATCGTACCCGCCGGTGCCCGAAAGCGCCGCGTATGCTTCGTCCGCGTCGGCTTCTTCAAACGGACGGATAAGGAGCCGCTTGGTTTCAAGCGGCTCCGGTGAAATTCGTTCGATCATATGAGTTGACGCTCCTTGATTTCTTCCCATTCATCACGCGTAATGAGGATTTTTCGCGGTTTGGAGCCTTCAAACGCACCGAGAATTCCGCGATCCTCCATTTGGTCGATAATACGGGCGGCACGGGAATAGCCGATCTTCAAACGGCGTTGGAGCATAGACGATGAAGCCTGTCCCGTTTCCATGACGACATCGACGGCGTCGTTGAAAAGTTCGTCGGAATCCTCGTCGGGATCCTCGTCGGAAGACACACCTCCGGCACGCGGCTTTTCGCCCACATTTGCGGCGTCTTTTTCAATGGATTGGGTGATTTCTTCACTGTACGACGGCGTGAATGACTGCTTTAAGAATTCACAGACTTGTGCGACCTCATTATCGGTGATGAAACATCCCTGAATTCGAGTTGGCTTGGTCGATCCGATCGGTGCATAGAGCATATCGCCACGTCCGACCAGTTTTTCGGCTCCGATCCCGTCAAGGATGATCTGACTTTCAATATGGCTTGCGACGGCAAAGGCAATCCGGCTCGGAATATTTGCCTTCATCAACCCCGTGATGACGTCTGCACTCGGACGCTGAGTAGCGACGATGAGGTGCATTCCGGCGGCGCGTGCTTTTGCGGCAAGACGGCAAATGGCGGTTTCGACCTCTTTTTTCGCAACGAGCATAAGGTCGGCAAGTTCGTCGATGATGACGACGATTTTCGGCAAATGATCCGCACCGTGTTCGGCGGCGTAAGCATTATATGATTCAAGATCACGCGTGCCCGCTTCGCTGAACAACTGATAGCGGCGTTCCATTTCGTTGACCGACCAATTCAGTGCGCCTGCGGCTTTTTTCGGATCGGTGACGACCGGGACAAGCAAATGCGGGATGCCGTTGTAGACACCGAGTTCGACCATTTTCGGATCGATCATAATCAGGCGGACATCGTCCGGCGACGCCTTATACAGCAGAGAAATGATCAAAGAGTTGATACATACGGATTTACCGGATCCCGTGGTACCCGCAATGAGCAGGTGGGGGAGTTTGCCGATGTTTCCGACGATGCAGTTTGCACCGATGTCACGACCGAGCGAGAAGGAAAGATTGCTCTTGGCATTCTGGAATTCCGCACTTTCGAGGACTTCACGCAAATAGACGACACTGACGACCTTGTTCGGCACCTCGATGCCGATGGCAAGTTTGTCCGGTAACGGTGAAATACGAACGCCGGAAGCACCGAGCGAGAGGGCAATATCATCGGCAAGCGAGGTAATTCGGGAGAATTTGATCCCTTTGTCGATTTGAATTTCATATCGTGTGACCGACGGACCGCGAGTGACATCGACGATCTTTGTTTCGATGCCGAAGGAACGGAGGGTTTCGACCAAACGAATGCCGTTGGTACGAAGTTCCTCGTTATTGCCGCGTGGTGCGGAGACGGGAGCCTCGGTCAGCAGGTCAAGCGGCGGGAAAACATATTCCTCCGCGGGAGCCTCGACATTGATGTCAAGCGGGACGACCACTTCGTCATTCTTTTTTTCATGCGCATCGGGCATTTCCTGCGGCTGATCGGCAACGGAAACTGAATGGGTAGTTTCCGTTCGCGGACCGCCGATGACGGTGGCAACACACGGTTCGGGTTCCCACGGCGGAAGATCGGAAATCGGGACTTCAATGGGTGCGGGAGATTCGTCGATCTCGCCTTCTTCTGCTGAATCCGGCTTTGCTTCATTGGATGCGGCTTCGGCGGGAGATTTGACCTTTGATTTTCCGAGTCCGAACGATTTTCCGCGTCCGAACAGACCGTTTTTTTCTTCCTTTTTCGGTTTCGGTTCGTCCAAAGGAATGTCGATCTGCGGACGCGCCTTGACGGAGGCTTCTTCTTTGACGGGTGCGGGTTCTTCCGCCACCTGCGGTTCGGGCTCGTCTTCCCACTCCTCGACCTCACGGTGCAAGCCTGTAAAGAGTCCGACGATTGTCGACCACGAGATCCCAAATGCGGCAATAAGGCTTACAATCAGTCCGAGAACGACGAATATTTTCGCCCCGATCGGTGAGATCGCACCGGAAAGCAGGCAGGCAAATCCACCGGAAATAAATCCGCCGGAGGATAGTGCATTGCCGGATACAAAAAGGTCGCCGACCGTGGTGTATTGATATTTTGAAAAAGTGGAAACCAATGCGCCGAAGACAAAGGGCACGACAAAGCAAAGGATAAGTTTGCCGTAAATGTGTCGCTTTTTTTCGACGAACAGACGCACTGCCGCAAGAATACACGCGACGGGGAAAATATAAAATCCGACGCCCATCAAACTGCGCAGACCGATGCCGAGCCAGTCGATAAACCAGCCTTCGCAGAAAAATGCGAGAATGACAAGCACGGCGAAGGCGATTAGAGCAATGCCCCAGTAGACTCTGCGCTGATAGACTTCTTCTTTCGTCATTTTCGCCGAAGAAGACGCACGCGTTTTCTTCGGTTTCGATTTTGTTGTTTTATTGCTTTTTGGAGCCATTTCGGTGCCTCCGATCTATGGAATAGTGGATTACAGAACAATACTCAGGACGATCGCAATGACGCCGACGGCAAGGCAATAGCCGGAGAACCAACCGAAACTGCCCTTGGCGGTGACTTTGCGGAGAAGTTTGATTGCGGCAAGACCGGTAAAGAACGAAACGATCATGCCGACCAGACAGAGAAGCAGGGTGCTTGTGTCGATGCCTGCCTGAACGGCGTCGACGGCTTCCAAAAGAGCCGCGCCCGCAACGGCGGGAAGGCTCATCAAAAATGCGAAGCGGAATGCGAATTTACGTTCAAATCCCGTTGAAAGACCGGAGGAGATCGTTGCACCGGAACGGGAAATGCCAGGGATCGTCGCAAGTGCCTGCATCAACCCGACAAAGAGAACGGAGGTGAATTTTGCACTGCGTTCGGTGGCCTTTCCGGATTTCATACGGTCGGCGAGAAAGAGCATGATACCCGTGATAATGAGCATACATCCGACGAAGATTGTATTTGAGGAAAGACTTTCAATGGCATCCTTGAACGGCAAAACGATGACAAGCGGAAGCGTGGCAACAATGATCAGCAGGATCAAACGCCTTGCAGGTGCATTGACGGGGGCATCGACATTGCGTTTTTTTCGTCCGAACAGATCGCCGATCATACGCAAAAATTCGATGATCATCGACTGAATATCGTCCCAAAATGCGACGATCACACTTCCGAGTGTCCCGACATGGAGCATGACATTGAAAAACAGATTGCCCGAAAGCGCATTGTCAATGCCGAGCAGATTTTGAAAAATCGAGAGGTGTCCGGAACTGGAAATCGGAAGAAATTCCGCCAATCCCTGAACAACGCCCATAAAAATCGAATATAGCCAATCCATAATGGCCTCCTGAAGGAAAAATCACGACCGATCCGGAAAAGAACAAATTCGGATCAAAGTATTATAACATATTATTTTTCAAATTTCCATATATTCACGAATAAAGCACGTACCGTTTCGATCGACCGAGACTTCTGCACCGTCGCGTCGGATGGTGAGCGTGTTTTCGTCGCCGGTGATCCGGCATTCGCCCGAAAATGCGCCCTTGCGCTTTAGACGACCGAGTTTACGCCAAAAGCGCAATGCACGGGCGTCACCCTGCGGCGTCCCGTTCTCCGACCACGGAAAGCAACGACGGTTATCGGGATCATCGGCACCCTCCATACCGACCTCGTCGCCGTAAAACAGACTCGGAGCACCGGGAAAGGCATATTGCAGTGCCGCAGCAAAACGGGAGAATTTTTCGCCGAGTTCCGTTCGAAGACGGCGGGTGTCATGTGTACCGATGAGGTTCATTAAACAATTCCAAGCGGAACATGGATAATTTTCAAGGATTGTATTCAGTGCGGCGGCGGCTTCACGCCCCGTGGATTTTCCACGCAGAAACGCAAAGATCGCATCGCGCAAAGGGTAATTCATCGTTCCGTCCAGTTCCGCGTCAGCGAAATAACGACGTTTCACATCATAGGCGACCTTAGTCGATGCGTCCTCCCACACTTCGCCGATGACGACGGCGTCGGGGTTGATTTCGCGCACTCGTTCACGAAGCAAACGGATGAATTCGTCCGGCAATTCATCGGCGACATCCAGCCGCCATCCGCCGATCCCGAGTCGTGTCCAACGGGCGATGATGCTGTTTTCACCGCGGATGATATAATCGAGATAGTTGGGATCGAGTTCTTCGACGCAGGGGAGTGTCGGCACGCCCCACCAACATTCATAGCCGGGGGGATTGTCGCAAAAACGATACCAACTCCGATAAGGCGAATTGGGATCGGAATATGCGCCGTGATTGCCGTAACGACCGGTTTTGTCAAAATATTTGCTATCCGCGCCGGTGTGAGAGAATACGCCGTCAAGGATAATACGGATACCGAATTCCTTTGCACGGGCGATGAGATGCTTGAAGTCCTCCTCATCACCGAAGCAGGGATCAATCTGTTCGTAGTCAGCGGTGTTGTATTTGTGATTTGACCATGCCGAAAAGATCGGCGAAAGATAGATCGTCGTCACTCCGAGGGACGCGATGTGACCGAGGGCGTCTTCCACCCCACGCAAGTCACCGCCGTAAATATCGCGGCAGTAGATGATGCCGTCGCCTTCACGGACAAGCACGGGGGCTTCGCCCCATAGTTTCGGTTCGAAAAAACCGTCCTGCTCATGGAACTTCCCGCGGCGGAAACGATCGACGAAAATCTGATAGATCACGCCGTCCGAAATATCGGGTGTTTTGACATTTGTGGGTGTGACTGTGATCGTCCACGGAACGCCGCCGACGATCGCACTGCCGTCGGGATCGGTTTCATCCCGACCGAGCGTGACAGATCCCAAACGCAGACGGAGATCAAAACAGTATTGCAGTGTTCCGCGCATATCGGCGATGAATTCCGCCGAAAAAACATCATACTCGCGATCAAGATCCGTCCATTTCATCGGAAAAACACATTCCCGATCGTCGGAGGATGAAACGCGCAAAGCCGCGCCGAGAGCCTCGGTGCGGCGAATGCGGATCGATATTTTGATTTTTGTGCCCTCCTCAACAGCACCGTAGGGCTGTTTATATTCGGGCAGACGGGAATAGTAGAGATAATTTTGCAATCAAAATCCTCATTTCGGGATGAAATCAGCGTAGCGGTGAAATGCCCCAAATGCGTTCGGCATATTCTTTCACACTTCGATCGGCGGAAAATCTGCCCGACATTGCAATGTTGACAAGCGACATCTTTTCCCAACGACGACGATCTGTGAACGCGGAGGAAAGATCATTTTGGGCGCGGTGATAATCCGCAAAATCAGCGAGTACCATATAAATATCGCCCTGTCCGCCGCCCATGACGAGGGAATTGTAGATCTCGGAATAGGTATGGCGAAGTTCACCCGTACCGATACCGACGGTGAGCAGATTGAGCGCATGGCGCAGATCGCGGTCGTTTTGATAGTGCGTCATCGGATTGTATGTTCCGGATGAAGCAAGCGACGCGGTCTGATCGCTTGTTAGACCGAAGATGAAGATATTGTCGCGTCCGACGGCTTCGCAGATTTCGACATTCGCGCCGTCCAACGTTCCGATGGTGACCGCGCCGTTCATCATAAACTTCATATTACCCGTGCCGGAGGCTTCGCGCCCTGCAACACTGATCTGTTCACTGACGTCTGCGGCAGGCACGATGATTTCAGCTTTGCTGACATTGTAATCCTCGATGAAAACGACGCGAAGGTATTTTGAAAGCAGCGGATCAGTGTTGATTTCGGACTGCAATGAGCAGATCAGTCGAATGATCTGTTTTGCCATATAGTAGCCCGCGGAAGCCTTTGCACCGAAAATAAAAGTGCGCGGTGGCTGATCGAGATCAATGCCGTTTCGGATGTCGTTCATTCGGCGGATAATGTTGAGTACATTCAAAAGTTGACGCTTGTATTCATGCAAACGCTTGACCTGAACGTCAAAGATCGAATCGGGATCGACAAGCACACCCATCGAAGCGATGAGATTTGACACACGCGCCTTGTTTTCGCGCTTGATTTCCGCCAAACGGTCAAGGACGGCAGCGTCGTTTTCGAATTTGCGGAATTTTTCCAACTCATCGGGATTTGAACGGTAACCGTCGCCGATGGTGTCTTTCAAAAGGGATGCGAGTCCGGGATTTGAACGCTCGAGCCAACGGCGGTGTGCGATGCCGTTGGTGACATTCGTAAACTTTTTCGGAAACACGCGGTAAAAATCCGCGAATACGCGATCTTTCAAAATATCACTGTGAAGCGCGGAAACGCCGTTGACCGAGAAACAGGCGGCAAGACAGAGGTTCGCCATACGGATCTCGCCCGAGGCAACGACTGCCATACGACTGATCTTATCCCAATCGCCGGGATAGTACTCCCACAGACGCTCGCAGAAACGACGGTTGATCTCCTGCACGATCTCATACAGTCGGGGCAGAAGCGAACGGAACATTTCCTCGCTCCAACGTTCCAAAGCCTCGCCCATAACGGTGTGGTTGGTATAGGCACAGCACGAGGAGGTAATACGCCATGCGTCCTCCCACGAATAGCCGTATTCATCCATCAAAATGCGCATAAGTTCGGGAATGACGACGGTCGGATGCGTATCGTTGATGTGCATGGCGACCTTGTCGGCAAAGTTATCAAGCGTGCCGTATTTTGCCAAATGGCGGCGGATCACGCTCTGTACGGTTGCGGAAACAAAGAAATACTGCTGACGCAGACGCAGGCTCTTGCCCTCGGGATGGTTATCCTCGGGGTAGAGAATTTTCGAAATGCTTTCCGCCATCGCCTTTTCTTCCATCGAGCGCAGATATTCGCCCGAGGAGAACAGTGCCATGTCGATCTTGCGTGGGCTTTCGGCTTTCCACAGACGAAGCGGCACCACGGTGTCGGTGTCCGCACCGGGGATATACATATCATACGGAACGGCGCGTACTACGGTTGCACCGGGATTATTGACATACAAACGGTCGCTTTCCCAGTGGCGGTCGAGTGTGCCGCCGAAACGAACCTCGACTGTTTCGTCGAGTTTCGGCGTCAGCCAGACATTGCCCGTTCCGAGCCATTCATCCGGCAATTCGACCTGCGTACCGTCGATGATCTTTTGACGGAAAATGCCGAATTCATAGAGAATCGAATAGCCCTCCGCAGGGTAACCGAGCGAAGCAAGCGATTCCATATAGCACGCGGCAAGACGTCCGAGACCGCCGTTTCCGAGTCCGGCGTCCCGTTCGATTTCAAAGACCTCGTCGAGGTGAAATCCCTCACGATCAAGTGCTTCACGAACGGCGTCGGTGATGCCGAGATAGTGCATATTGATTGGCAGAGAGCGACCGATGAGAAATTCCATCGACAGATAGCAGACGGTTTTGGCATCCTTTTCTTCAATACGGCTTCGGGTGATCATATAATGCTCGGCAAGAAGTTCGCGCACGGCAGTTGCGGTGGCAAGATAGACCGTATCATTGTTGGCAGCGGAAAAATTGCGCCCGAAGTTGCGTTCCAAGCGGTCAGCGATCATATCGTGTAATTCGTCGGCACGGGTAGGAACGGAGATCTTTTTCGACGATACCTTTGCAGTCGTTTTCCTTGCCGATTTCGGCTTGGCTTCGGCGGATTTCGCTTTTGAAACGTTGGAGGTTTTTGCGGCGGTTTTTCTCTCTTTTGTTTTTGGGTTTTCCGCCTTTTCGGGGGTGATTTCGGCGGATTTTTTGATTTTTTCAGACATAGAGGCTCCTTTGTGGTTTATCGGTGGCAATCAATGGCCTTCCTGTAAACTTCCATATACTTTGCGGCGGAGGGTTCCCAACCGAAGTCACAGGACATGGCGCGTTCGGCAAGGATCGCCCAACTCTTTTGATCCGCCCAGCAGGTGAGGGCACGGTCAACGGCGTCAAGAAGGTCATTTGCGGTAGCATCGTTAAATACGAACCCCGTTCCTTTCATGCCCTCGGTCACGGTGTCGGCAAGACCGCCCGTATGACGGACGATCGGAACGGAACCATATCGCATTGCGATAAGTTGTGACAGTCCGCATGGTTCGGAAAGCGACGGCATCAGGAACATATCGGATGCGGCGTACAACTTTGTGGCAAGGTCGGAATCAAAAGTAATCTGTGCGGAGACTTTTCCGGGGTAACGTTGTGCATAGTCGCGGAACAATTGTTCATACTGCCAGTCGCCCGTTCCGAGAACGGCGATCTGCACGGGACGGTCAAGCAGGCGCGGTAAGGCGTCGGCGACGATTCCGAAACCTTTGTGATCGACAAGGCGCGACACCATCGCAATCAGCGGGGCGTCGCAATCCGGTAAGCCGAGCATGGCACGGATTTTTTTCTTGTTTTCCGCTTTTCCGTCGGGGGAGGTGTATTTTTTCCATAAACGCTTGTCGTCGGCGGGGTTATTCAAAACGGTATCGATGCCGTTGATGATCCCGTCGAGTTTTCCGCGTTCCGCGTTCAGGATACCTTCCAGTCCGTGCCCCTTTGCAGGATCTTCGCAGATTTCACGGGCATAGGTCGGACTGACGGTGGTGACGCGGTCGGAAAGGACGATGCCCGCTTTCAACAAGTTGACGTCGTGGTCACTTTCGATCAAACCACTGTCGAAGTAACGGCGATCGATGCCGAAAACATCAACGAGCGTATCATCGCTGTAACGCCCCTGATATTCTATGTTGTGGATGGTGAAAACGGTGCTGATCCGATCGTAAAGTTCGCCCGAATAATTCAGACGCAGATATGCGGGCACCAACGCCGTCTGCCAATCGTTGCAGTGGATAATATCGGGCGCAAATCCGGTCAGCGGAAGGCTGGCAAGCACCGCCTGCGAAAAATAGGCAAAGCGTTCGCCGTCATCGAAGTGACCGTAAAGATTTTTTCTGAGAAAATAGTATTCGTTGTCGATAAAATACCATGTTACGCCGTTCGAACGAAGTTCATACACGCCGCAATAGAGGTTACGCCATGCAAGCGTGAGGTTGAAATTTCCGAGAAAGGTCATTTCACTGCGCCAGTGCGCAGAAACCGTTTCATACAACGGAAGTACGACGGCGACTTCTGCACCGGCTTTTTTCAATGCCTGCGGAAGCGCACCGATGACATCGCCGAGACCGCCGGTTTTGACAAAGGGAGCAGCCTCCGATGCCGCAATGAGAACTTTTAACTTTTTCTTCATGTGATGACCTCCCGATCTATATCAGTAATTTCAAAATATCAGATGACCGACGCTTTTCCGGCGAGGAACGGATGAGAGCCGTAGCCCGAAACCCGAACGCCGTTGGTCACGGTCGCGTTTTTGTCGAGAATGGAACATCCGATTTCCGCATCGGCACCGATCACGCAGTCCTGCATGATGATCGAGTCGCGGATGACGGTGTTTGCGCCTACACGGACACCGCGGAAAAGGACGCTGTTGATGATCTTTGCGCCGTTGCCGATGACACAACCGTCGGCAAGCAGGCTCGACACGATCTCGTTTTCGCCCTCATAGAAGGTCGGGGCGTCATCGCGGACTTTTGTGCGGATCGGGCAATCGGTACGGAACAGATCGGCGCGTACACTTGCGTCAAGAAGTTCACGGTTTGCGTCGTAGAAACTTTCTATCGAGTCAATACGGCGAAGGTAGCCTTTGTATTCCCACGCGTAGATATCCAAACCCGTCAGCATTCCCTGCAAAACATCCTTTGTGAAACTGAAACGATTGTGTGCGACACACTGTGCAACAAGAAATTCAAGCAGGCTCTTTTCCATGATGAATGTGCCCGTGAACATCAGGTCGAGAAGCGGCATTCCCGGAGCGATCATCACATCGTCAACACGCCCGTTTTTATCCGTGCTGAGGAAAGTTTCGCACTTCAAAGCCTCGTCGGAAAAATGACCGCGGGTACACATGACGGTGATATAGGCGTTTTTCGAAATGTGGTATTCCAACATTTCGTCGTAGACATGATTGGATACGATGTCGCCGTTGGAGATCAGCGCATATTTTTGCGTTGAACGGCGGATATAACTCATGACATTGTTCAGTGCGCTCATACGATGGCTGAGATTTTTTTCGGTGGATTCCTTATCGCTGAGATATGGCGGAAAGATGAAAAGTCCGTCGCGTTTGCGGTCGAGATCCCATTCTTTTCCGCTGCCGAGGTGATCCATCAGCGAGTGGTAATTATTCTGCGTCAGCACGGCGATATTTCGAATACCGGAGTTGACCATATTCGAAAGTTCAAAGTCGATCAAACGATATCTTCCACCGAAGGGAATTGCACCCATGGCACGGGATTCGGACAGTTCCTTCATTCCCGAGTCGTTGCCGTGGACAAAGATAAAACCGAGCGTATCGTTCATATCAGGTCACCTCTCGCAATCTGTGCTCCGGGATCGACAACCGAACCTTCGGGCAAAAGGACATCCGCGCCGATGACGGCAATGCCGGATTTTTCGCCGCCGACGGCACCGACATGGGCGTTTTGACCGATGACGGCGTTTTCGGCGATCATCGCATATTCGACGACGGCTCCGGCTTCCACACGGGCACCGGGCATCAAAACACTGTCGCGGACAACGGCGCCCGGTCCGACATATGCGCCGTAACCGATGACGCTGTGAACGATATTTCCATAGATCGACGAGCCCTCCGCAATCGACGAGCCGACGATCTTTGCGCCCTCTGCAATGTACTGCGGCGGCTGACCGGAGTTGCGTCCGTAGACCTTCCAAGCAGGATCGCGAAGCGTGATGCCGGAATCGTCACGGAGAAGATCCATATTTGCGTCCCAAAGACTCTTGATGGTACCGACGTCTTTCCAGTAACCTTTGTATTCGTAACTTTGCAATTTTTCGCCCGCATTCAGCAGGTTCGGAATGATGTTGCCGCCGAAGTCATTGGCACTCGACGGATCGGCATCGTCTTCCAACAATGCACGACGCAGGACGGAATACGAAAAGATATACACGCCCATTGAAGCGGTATTGCTCGTCGGATTTGCCGGTTTTTCGGCGAATTCCGTGATACGCCCGTTTTCGTCGGTGGACATGATGCCAAAACGCGACGCTTCCTCCCACGGGACGCGAATAATGGCGATCGTGCAGGCGGCATTGGTGCGTTTATGACAATCGAGCATTTCGGCATAATTCATTTTGTAGATGTGGTCGCCCGAGAGGATGAGGACGTATTCGGGGTTGAACGCATCAATGAAATTGATATTCTGACAGACGGCGTTCGCAGTGCCTTTATACCATTCGCCGGATGCGCCGGTCATATACGGCGGAAGAATCGAAACACCGCCGTCGATGCGGTCGAGATCCCACGGGTGACCGTTGCCGATGTAACTGTTCAGTTCCAACGGGCGGTATTGAGTAAGGACGCCGACGGTATCAATGCCGGAGTTCACGCAGTTGGAAAGCGGAAAATCAATGATGCGGTTTTTGCCACCGAAAGGTACTGCGGGCTTTGCCACGGAGCGTGTCAGCACCCCGAGACGACTACCCTGCCCGCCGGCAAGCAGCATGGCGATACATTCTTTTTTCATGTGTCCACCTGTCCTTTCAATAACGGAAGGTTTTATTTTTTCTTTGATGTGACTTTGCGACGACGTGGCTTTTTCGGGGGATCCGGTCGACGGACAAGATACACGCAACCGTTGCCGGGAACGGTCAGCGTCACGCTGTGCTCAAATCCATGGAACGCACCCGCGTCACCGCCGAGCGATACATCGGCATTGGACAGTGCGAGATCCCATGTTCCGTCGGGCAGACCGAACGGGACATTTTGCCATTCACAGGGCGAAAAGTTAAAAATACACGCGACCTGATCGCCCGAATCTGGATCCATACGAAGAAAACTGAGCAAATTCCGATCCGCATCATCGGGATCGATCCAACGAAAGCCGTCCCAGCCGAGATCTTCCCGCCATAGCGCGGGATGGGCGAGGTAAAATTCGTTCACGGCACGATAGAATGCCTGAATCGAACGGTGTGCATCATACGTGAGAAGCAACCAGTCGATCTCGCGGTGATAATTCCATTCAATGAACTGCCCGATTTCTTCGCCCATAAAGGCGAGTTTTTTGCCTGGTTGAGCGATCATATACGCGGCAAAGCATTTGCACGCGGCAAACTGTTCGTCGTAGTTGCCGTGCTGACGCGAAAGAAGCGAACGCTTGCCGTGGACGACCTCATCGTGAGAGATCGGCAATATATAATTTTCGTTGAAGGCGTACATCAACGGGAAGGTCAGTTTGTTATGGTCGTAGCGGCGGAAGACCGGGTCGGTTTCGATATATTTGAGTATGTCGTTCATCCAGCCCATATTCCACTTAAAATCAAATCCGAGTCCGCCGTCGGATACCGGAGCGGTAATCTTCGGCCATGCCGAACTTTCCTCGGCAATCATCAAAGCGGAGGGGAACAGACCGTGAACGCAGGTGTTGAGTTTTTTCAAAAACGCAACGGCTTCCAAATTTTCGTTGCCGCCGTAGATGTTCGGCGACCACTCCCCGTCACGCCGACCGAAGTCGAGATAGAGCATCGAGGACACCGCGTCGATTCGGACGCCGTCGAAATGATATTCTTTCAGCCAGTAGCAGACATTGGAAATGAGAAAACTCTGCACCTGCGTTTTGCCGAAATCAAATACACGCGTGCCCCAGTCGGGCTGTTCGGCACGGCGCGGATCACTGTATTCGAAAAGTCTTGTCCCATCGAATTCATATAAGCCGTGTGCGTCCTTTGGGAAATGCGCGCCCACCCAGTCGAGAATGACGCCGATCCCGTTGCGGTGCAGAGTATCGACGAGATACATCAGATCCGAGGGGGTGCCGAAGCGGGAGGTCGGTGCATAATAACCCGTGACCTGATACCCCCATGAATCGTCGAGAGGATATTCACTGAGTGGCATGAATTCCACATGGGTGTAGCCCATTTTGCGTACATAATCGACAAGTTGATCGGCTAATTCACGGTAAGAAAGCGGATTGCCGTCCTCGTGAAGGCGCCAGGAGCCCGCGTGTACTTCGTAAATATTGACGGGTGAACGTTTCGGATCGACCGTATCACGACGACTCATCCATGCTTCATCGCCCCATTCATAACCTGCGAAATCGTAAACTTTTGATGCCGTCGCAGGACGGGTTTCGCAATGAAAGGCGAACGGGTCGGATTTCAAAACGGTGTTGCCCTTTTGATCGGTCACGGCATATTTATACGCTGCCCATTGGGTGGCAGCGGGCAAATAGGTTTCCCATACACCGTCGTCAAGCCTGACCATTGGATCGATGGAAGAATCCCAGCCGTTGAAGTCGCCGACAACGGAAACGGAGGCGGCATTCGGCGCCCACACGCGGAAATCGGCGCCCCCGCTTTCGCGTAAATGCGCACCGAGCCAGCGATAGGCATCACGGCTTTCACCGATGTCGAAAAAATAACCCGCATGATTTTCGCGTTGACTCACGAAAACGCCCCCTTTCAATCACAATGATTTACCTTATTTATTATATCACTGTTTGTAGAAATTGACAAGAACATTTTACAAATTGCACAATGAAAAATGAAAAGAAAAGAGTACTTCTGTACCTTTCGACAACAATCAAAACACCCTGCTCGGTCAGAGCAGGGTAGCAAATTATGCTTCGATTTCCTTTTTACGCTTTGCAACACGGCGCGCACGCACGATAAGAACAGTTGTCACGATCGTTCGAATGACAAAGAATGACGAATAGAGCGTGGTGAATGTATGGACATTTTCACCGATGGCAGTGTAAATTTTCACGCCGATATACGGCATGATGGAGTTTGAAAGCATGATCGCCATCGTGTAGATGCTCACGCAGAGGGCACGGTTGCGTTCTGGTGTGAGAAGCAGAATGATCTGCGACGCCGCAAGCGTCAACGCAGGAACTGCAAAATGGACAACCGACGCCGAAATTATAAACGGCCATTGACGTGAGCCGACCGGGAATAGCCCGATACAGACGAGCATGACGATCATCGCCATTCCGAGTGCGCCGGAGCCCCATGCGAGGCTTCGGTCAAGGTTGGACGCTTTGCGGGCATTATATCTCGCCCAAACGGGGATAGAGATACATTCAACAAGGCTTGTCAGCATATTCGTATAGCCGTACTGCACCTCGTTCATTCCGATATAGCGGATCTCGCCGATATACCAAAGCGACCAGTCGAGATGCCATGACATATAGAAAAACAAAATACAGAAAAAGAAAGAACGGAATTCTTTCGACGAGAACATATCGTGAAGTGCTTTACGGAAGGTCGCAAGCGACACGGAATGTTCGTGAGAGATCGGACGATCGTCGTTTTTGTGCAGGAAGATGATGATCGCAGCGATCAGCGATGCGACGCCGTTGATATAGTAAAAAATGCGGTAGACATTGAGCTTGGCGTCGGCACTTCCTGCCCTTGCAAGAAAATATGAGAAGATGAGGGGTGCCGCCATTCCGCTGAAATAGATACAGATGTTTCTTACGGCGAGAATGCGGTTTCTCTCATCGTCATTTGCCACCGTGCCGAGAAGTGTCAGCCACGGAGCCGAATGGGAGCCGTAAAGCCCACTTGTCAGTCCGAGACCGACAAAATAGAACGGAATGGCGAGTGCACCGAACAGCGGGACGCTTCCGAAAAAAAGATAGACAAATGAGATAAAAAGCGGGATCAGTGCGGGCAGAGTCTTCGCGTGTTTACAACGGTCGCCGAGGACTCCGAGGGGAAGCAAGGCAACACAACCGACCGCATTCGATACAAGATTGATCAGTCCGAGTTTTGAATCCGGCAGCCCGAGCGCCGTGGCGTAGAGGTTATTGCCGTATCCGCTTGCGGAAACGGCATATTGCATAATCAATCCGTCAAGGGCGAATAGTATCGTCTTTCTCACGCTGTGGGAGAGTTTTCCTTCCTTCATACTACACATCCTTCATCCATCTTTCCAAGACATCATTTAGTATAAATGAATCGGCGAAAACCGTCAAGAAAAATCACGGTGCGTTACAATGTGTTTCACCGTATGCGACAGTGCGAAAACATCGCTTTCCCGATTGAACGGACCGAAACTGACACGGACGGTTCCGTTCGGAAATGTCCCCGCTGATCTGTGCGCCAACGGTGCGCAGTGTAATCCCGCACGGACGGCGATCGCATCGTCCGCAAGACGATTGGCGACCTGCTGACAATCCATGCCGTCGACGGTAAAACTGATAATACCGACGCGATCGGCAGACGGAATACAGTGAACGGCGGTAATTTTCGACAGTTCGTTTTCGGCAAGTTCGGTCAGACGGATCTCATGGCGGAAAATCGCATCTCGCCCCATTCGGCGAAGAAACCGAATTCCTTCGGTCAGACCGTATGCGCCTGCCGAATTCTGCGTGCCGGATTCCAATGCGTCGGGCAAAAAATCGGGTTGAAGCGGATCGGCGGAATTCGATCCCGTTCCGCCACGAATCAAAGGGGAAAACTTATCCGAAAGCACAAGCAATGCACCCGTACCCTGCGGACCGAGCAGTCCTTTATGCCCAGGAAAGGCGACAAATGCGGTACCGCGCAGGCGGCTGACATCCAACGGAAGAATTCCCGCCGTCTGTGATGCGTCGATGATGAGTGGAACACCCGCATCTGCGCAGACTGCGTCGATTTCTTCAATCGGAAGAATCGTGCCGAATACATTCGACGCCACCGTGCAGACGGCAAAATCCGCGCCCCTGAGTCTGCTCCAAAACCCGTCCACCGCGACAGAGGGGGTTTGCGGTGATACGGGGACGATTGAATGAGTGTCGGTCAGGGCGTGTACGGGGCGGAGGACGGCGTTGTGTTCAAGTGATGAAATCACCGCGTGACTTCCGTTTCCGGCAAGCGAGGAAATGGCGAGATTCAATGCGTGTGTGGCATTTTGTGTCAAAACGACGCGTTTCGGATCGTAAAGCGAGAAAAAATCGGCGATCTCCGAACGACAGTTGAACAATGCCTCGTCCGCCCCGATGGCGGCGGGATGGGAGCCGCGTCCGGCACCGCCGAACGATTGAATTCCTTCGGCGATGGCATGTGAGACCTCGGGCGGCTTCGGAAGCGATGTCGCGGCATTGTCGAGATAGATCAAACGATTTCGGTGCATTTTCCCTCATCTCCGATCCGACAAATGTGATCCCACGGTTGTTGGGCGAGAAGCATTTTCGCCGCGGATAACGACCGATCACTGACACGAACGGCGGGCAGACATCCGCGTCCGTCAGCGGAAACGGGCGCTTTCGTCACGGTCGCGTTGATTCCGTGTCTCAATAAAATCCGCCGTGCAGACTGTGCATCGGTGGAATTCCGATATACAAACAGGTAATTCATTTTTAACCAAACTCCTTCAATCACAGTATATGTATCAAAAAGGAGGCTTGCGACGTGAGAATAATTTCAGAAAAATCGCAGAAAATAGCCTTGAAAGGCAGGAAAAATGCAATGCTTGATGAAAAAAACTACCCAGAATTTGTGAAAAAGCACTCACCGAGATCGCCGATCGGATACAATCTGATCTGTGCGTTTGCGGTTGGCGGGACTATATGCGCCGTCGGAC
Organism: Clostridiales bacterium UBA1758; assembly: GCA_002315595.1. Lineage (GTDB taxonomy): Bacteria > Bacillota > Clostridia > Oscillospirales > UBA1758 > UBA1758. The sequence continues at coordinate 32,543 of DCHG01000030.1, forward strand.
AGGGATTGAAGGATCTATATCTCTTTCTCGGAGCGACCGAAGAGATCGCAGGAGGAGCGATGAGTATTACGCTGATCTTTCTCGGAGCCTTTTTGACGGCAATCGGCGTTTACGACCGCATCGGAAAGCACGCAGGCGCGGGTAGTTTTTTGCCGATCACGGGATTTGCGAATTCCATGGTTTCGGCGGCGGTGGAATTCAACAGTGAAGGACTGGTCATGGGCGTTGGAACGAAGATGTTTTCGGTCGCAGGCCCGGTTTTGGTGTTCGGAGTGACGACCTCGGTCGTTGTCGGTATCATTTCTTGGGTGGTGGGATTGATTTGAAAAGAACGATCGTGTTTTCGACGGCACCGTCGATTTTGGGTTCTGCGGCAATCGCGGGACATTTTGAGGCGATAGGACCGTTGGCACAGTGCTTTCGCATTGTTCGGGATGATAAATGCGGTGCAAAAACATGGGAGCAGGCGGAAAGTAACATGATCCGCGAAGCGGTCGAGGACGCCTTGACGAATGCGGGCGTCCCAACGGTGGATGCGATCTTTGCGGGCGATCTGCAAAATCAATGCACGGCGTCGTCGTTTGCACTCCGTAACCGAAAGATCCACACATTCGGGCTTTATTCCGCCTGCGCGACCTTCGGAGAAGGGTTGATTCTAGCGGCGATGATGATCGACGGCGGATATGTACAGACCGCGGCAAGTGCGGCGTCGTCACATTTTTGTGCCGCGGAACGGCAGTACCGTATGCCGCTTGAATACGGCGGTCAGCGGACACAGACCGCGCAATGGACGGCGACTGCGGCGGGATGTGCGGTGGTTGGGTGCTCGGGCGATATCCACATCACGCACGCGTGTCCCGGACGGATCGTCGATCTCGGAATCACCGATCCGGCGAATATGGGCGCGGCAATGGCGCCCGCCGCAGCGGATACGATCGCCGCAGTGTTCAAAGAAATAGGTGACGATTTTGATATGATCGCCACGGGGGACTTGGGGAAATTCGGATCGGAAATGCTATATGAACTTTTGCGGGAAAAGGGGATCGACATCGAAAAAAGGCATTTCGACTGCGGTCGTTCGATGTATGATTTTGAAAAGCAGGATGTTCATGCGGGCGGATCCGGGGCGGGATGTTGTGCCGCGGTGTTTTCGGGATTTTTGACGAAAGAACTCCGTTCGGGAAAGATCAAACGACTTCTGTTCTGTCCGACGGGCGCACTGCTTTCGCCCGTGTTTTCGGCACAGAAGGAAACGATTCCCGCAATCTGTCACGCCGTTGTTTTGGAGAAATAAATGGATATTCTGATTGCTTTTTTTGTCGGAGGATTTATCTGCGTTTCGGCGCAGATCCTGATTGACCTGACGATGCTGACTCCGGCACGCATCGTTGTGATATATGTGATCACGGGCGCGGTATTGACCGCGCTCGGGTGTTACGGGAAATTTGTCGAATTCGCAGGTGCGGGTGCGACGGTACCGATCATCGGATTCGGGTATTCGCTCGCAACGGGCGCGATGGAGGCGACCGAACGATCCGGGCTGATCGGCGCGCTTTCCGGCGGAATAACAAAAACAGCCACCGGTATTTCGGCGGCTGTGGTATTTGGTTTTCTTGCGTCGTTGTTTTGCAAATCAAAAGGAAAAGAATGATTAAAGTTCGAAATCTTCTTTGGTGAATTTCGGTTGCCTAACGGGCGTGATGTTTTTTGTCGGCACACGGCGAAGTGCATCGTATTTGAATCGTCGGCAACAATGATCGGGTGCGACTACGCCGTGTCTGTCACAGACGACATCCTTAAAATTAAGTTCGGATGAATGAATACAAAGATCGCAACGGTGAGGGATGTTTTTGTTAAAAAGCATGGCTGTATTCCTCCTGAACATATTATACTCCCGTGATCAGAGAAACGCAAGTGCCGCCGCCGATACTGCGGCAACGGCTGACGCGACCAAACGACGCAGAAAATAGGGCTTGATCGGGATGAATTCGGAGCGCAAGGCACAGACGCATTGCAATTGTGCCGAAACCCCGCCGCTGCAAAGTAACCATGCCGTTACCGCAGATCGAAACGGAAGCGCCGAAATTTCGTTCAAACGGGCAATTCCCGCCGTCAATTCGATTGTTCCGTAAAATAGCGGATGGTTCGGAAAATATCCGAGAAATTCGAAAATTGCGGCAATAACGCCGAAAAAGATGACATATCCGCAGATCGTAGCGACACTGACAACGCCGGATGAAATGGATTCCGTCAGCGCGGAAATCGGCGAAACGGGGGAAGTTTTCGCCGTTGAACGCGTGAATTTCGGACGGTCAAAAACGATCCCGACGACAAGGCATCCGAGCAGGCAGGCGAGAAAAAGGGAAAGGTTTCCGCCTGCCGCACCGAAAATAAAACCGGGTGATGCGGTGGAACAGACCCCGGCAATTTTTGCCGCATCATTGCGGGAACAATAACCGTCACGCACCAGTTGGCTTGCCGAGATCGCACCGACGGGATATCCGCCGAGAAGCCCCGTCAGCAATGTTGTGACGACGGCGGATCTCGGTCGGATGACACGGATCGCAAATCCCGACAGAATGAGAAACGGCAAAAGCGCAGGAATAACCGTTCCACCGCATTGAATCATGCACGAATATGCGGCTTTTGCTACGGCTTTCGGAAAAATAAGCAAGCATACCGCGATAAACGCGATGAATACATAGACAAAAACCCTGCCAAATCGCTTCATTTCCTCACCTCCACGGTATCATATGCAAGGGATTGCACTCATATGATGTTGCGGGGGCGATTAAATGTACGGCGATCCGGTGCAAAAAAGTGCAAAAATCCTCGATATTCCCGAAGATGCAATTGCAAAGCGAATTCGTGTCGAGATCGTGGGTTTCTCGCTGATCGAGGTCAGTGGATACGACAGAATCATCGAATACTCGCGTGAATGTGTCAGATTTCAATTGAAAAATGAGATTATTACAATAAATGGTGAAGAAATAGTGATGAAAAGCCTTGAAAATGGGGATGCGATATTGCGCGGAAAAATCAATTCCGTCACCGATGAAGCGTGATTTTATGAAAAAATCGAAAATATCGTGCAGAAAATGCGGACATTCCATTGACAAACACGCATAAAAAAGATATAATATCGGCAAGAATACGAACGGAGGAATAATGAATGTTTATGGAAGAACGCCTTGGCGAGATCCTTCGCCGTCTTGAAAAGGACGGAAGTATCCGCACGGCAGATATTCAGGCGGATTTTGATGTTGCCGCCGACACTGCAAGACGGGATCTTCGCATCCTTGAAACCCGCGGACTGCTTAAACGTACTCATGGCGGCGCAGTCCGTCCCGACTCCACTTTGCCGAAAAATTACACGCCACGTGACATCAAGGTTGTTCGTCCGAATTATCTTGCGATCGCCAAGCGTGCCGTCGAACTGATCAACGAAGGTGATGTGATCTATGTCACCGGTGCGTCGATCGGTTATTTTATGGCGCAGAATCTACCGCATGATAAGCATTTTACGGTGCTGACCAATTCCATCGTCATTGCCGATCTGCTCCGTAGTTACGAAAATATCACCACCGTTATGCCGGGCGGTGAAATGACACCGATGGGGCAGTTCTGTGATTCGCTTGCGGAGCATTTTGTCGCCGATATGCGCATTGACAAGGCTTTTTTGACCAGCGCCGGTATCTCCGCCGAATACGGAATGACCGTTGAACGGACGACCGGCATCGGTTTTATGCGTGCCATCGTCGGATCTGCGGGTGAAAGTATCGCCCTCTATCCGAGCCATAAGGTCGGCAAGGTTTCGACGCTTCGCGTCTGTGCCGCGAACAAGTTTTCGCGATTGATCACCGATTCCGATGTCGAGGACGATCAGACGGGATTGTTTGAAGAACTCGGCGTTCAGGTCGAGATTTTGAATGCCTGACGGAGGAAAATATGGAATTTGTGAAAGCAAGCGAACTTGCGAGCAAACTCGTTGAAAACATCAAAAAAGTCATTGTCCCGAACGGCGATACAACCGAACTCGTCGTTGCGGCTCTGCTTGCGGGCGGTCATGTGTTGCTGGAAGATGTCCCGGGTACCGGAAAAACCATGCTTGCAAAGACGCTTTCCAAAAGCGTGGACGCCGAATTCCGACGCTTGCAGTTTACGCCGGACCTGATGCCGGGCGATGTGACGGGTATTTCGGTCTATAATCAGCGCGAGCAGAAATTCGAATTCAAACCCGGCCCGGTGTTTACCAACATCCTGCTGGCGGATGAAATCAACCGTGCGACACCCCGTTCTCAGGCGGCACTTCTTGAATGTATGGAAGAACGGCAGGTCACGGCGGACGGTAGTACGATGAAGTTAGCCGAGCCGTTTTTTGTCATTGCGACGCAGAACCCGGTCGAAACGCAGGGTACTTTCCCGTTGCCGGAAGCGCAACTCGACAGATTTATCATTAAACTCTCCCTCGGTTACCCGGAAGGGGAAGCGGGCGTTGAAATTCTGCGCCGTTTCCGCGAATCGAGTCCGCTCGCAGAGGTTGGAAGTGTGACCACGGCAGAGGAACTTTCAGATGCGATCCACACTGTTCCGAAGGTCAAAATATCCGATGCGCTTCTCGTATACATCCATCAGATCGCCGAGGCGACACGCAAGGCGGAAAAAGTTATTCTCGGCATTTCACCCCGTGGGGAACTTGCCCTTATGCGTGCGGTGCAGGCGTGGGCGATCGTGAACGGGCGCGACTATGTGTTGCCGGATGACATCAAGCGCATGGCGGAGCCCGTTCTGGCACACAGAATGATCGTGCGATCCTCGTATCAGTCCAAGGAAAATGAGACGGATATTTTGCGCGACCTGCTCGGCAAGATCGCAGTTCCGACAGAAGAATAAAATACATACTATATTTAAAGGTGACTAACATGGAAAAATCTCGTTTCGAAAATATGAGTTTTATCACCCGTGCCGTTCACGGCTTCCGTGGCTTTGATCCTGCCACGGGCGCGATCAGCACCCCGATCTACCAGACCTCGACCTATCGCCATACCTCGCTTGAAGATATCGGTAAATACGACTATTCTCGCACCATCAACCCGACGCGTGAGGAATTGGAAAACACCATCGCCATGCTCGAAGGCGGTGTTGCTGGATTTGCGTTCTCATCCGGTCTTTCCGCTGAACTTTCCGTCTTTTCGATGCTTTCGCAGGGCGATCATGTCGTCATCGGCGATGATACCTACGGCGGAACCTATCGTATGAGCGAAGAACTCTTTACCCGTTTCGGCGTGGAGTTCACCCCGGTCGACACCGGCGATGAAGCCGCCGTCCGTGCAGCGATCCGTCCGAATACCAAAATGATCTATCTTGAAACGCCGACCAACCCGATGATGAAGGTCACGGATCTCGCCATGATAGGCAGAATTTCCAAAGAATGCGGCGCGATCTTTGTCGTCGACAATACCTTCCTTACTCCGTATTTTCAGCGTCCGATCGAGTTCGGTGCGGATATTGTCATCCACAGCGGAACGAAATTCCTTTCCGGCCACCACGACACGATGTCGGGACTGGTTGTCACCGCCAATGAGGAACTTGCCGAAAAGATCCATTATATGATCAAAACCGAAGGTGCGGGGCTTGCTCCGTTCGATTCTTGGCTTGTCCTTCGCGGAATTAAGACGCTTCCGCTTCGTATGGACCGTCATAATGAAAACTGCATGAAGGTTGCCGAATTCCTCAAACAGCATCCGCGTGTTGAAAAGGTCATCCATACCGGCTTGCCGGAACACCCCGGTCATGAGATTATGCTCAAACAGACCAGCGGTTTCGGCGGTACGCTTTCGTTTGTCGTCGACAGTGTCGAAACCGTCAAACGCGTCCTTGCCAATGTCGAAATGATCATGTTCGCCGAAAGCCTCGGCGGCACCGATACCCTCATCACCTACCCGCTGACGCAGACGCACGCTTCCATACCGGAAAATCTGCGTGAAAAACTCGGCATCACCGATCGTCTGCTCCGTCTGTCCGTCGGACTTGAGGATGTAAACGACATCATCGCCGACCTTAAAAAGGCCCTTGACTGAGCGAAATATGAGATTTACAAAAATGACTGCGCTCGGCAATGATTATGTCTATATTGACTGTGTCAATCAGACGCTTGCCGATCCCGAAAAGACCGCCGTTCTGCTTTCTAACCGTCATTACGGATCGGGAAGCGACGGCATGGTACTGATTTGTCCGTCGGAAAGATGCGATTTCCGTATGAGAATTTTCAACGGCGACGGCACGGAGGCGGAAATGTGCGGAAACGCCATTCGCAGTGTCGGAAAGTATTTGTACGACTATCATCTGACCGATCAAACGGAGATCAGCATTGAAACGCTTGCGGGTGACAGAAAGGTTTTTCTGACCGTCGAGGGCGGAAAAGCCGTTCGCATTCAGGCGGATGTAGGCGCGCCGATCCTTGAACCGTACAGGGTGCCCGTCGATTTCGACGGCGAGATTTGCCGTGATCACCCGTTGAAGGTGCTTGACCGCGAATTCCTCGTCAATCCCGTTTCTGTCGGAAATCCGCACTCGGTCGCGTTTGTGGATGATGTGTTTCATTTTGACCTTGAAAAATACGGTCCTGCGATGGAAATGCACCCGTTTTTCCCAGAACGCGTGAATGCGGAATTTGCGACCGTTCGTGACGCGCATAATGTCGAAATGCGCGTATGGGAACGCAGTACGGGTGAAACACTCGCTTGCAGTACGGGTTGTTGTGTCACGGTTGTGGGTGGCTATCTGACCGGGCGTTGTTCGAATGAAGTCACCGTGCACCAGCCGGGCGGACCGCTTGATGTTTTTTATGATGTTCATGGTGACGGACATATCTATGTCGCAGGACCGAGCCGCGTGGTGTTTGATGCGGAATGTGATCTTGACGTTCTGCTTGCCGACGAGGATACCGTTGAAAGATGTCGCCGTGCAATGTATAATTGGAACAAGTAACCCAAGCAATCATACAATTCGGGCGGGACGCGGATTTGCCGTGACTGCCCGTTTTGTGGGTTTGAGCCCGAATTACACTGAAAGGGTTTTACGAATGAAGATAAGCGATATTCTGAAAGGTCTTGACTATGAATTTCTGTCGGGAAGCGACGCCGAAATTCAGGGCATTGCCTATGATTCGAGAAAAATCACCCCCGGTTGCGCGTTTTTCTGTATGCCGGGATTTCGTGCGGATGGACATGATTTCGCCGGACTTGCCGTGGAAGCGGGTGCGAAGGCACTCATTGTTTCCCGTCCCGTCGATGTTCCTGCGGGTGTTTCCGTTGTCCGTGTAAGCGAACCGCGTCAGGCGCTTTCCCGCGCAAGCGCGATGTGGTACGGTGAACCGTCGAAAAAACTCAAAGTCGTCGGCGTGACCGGCACCAAGGGAAAAACGACGTTTACCTATATGCTTCGTGCAGTTTTGGAAGCCGCGGGACACAAAACGGGGCTGATCGGCACAATTGAAACAATCGTCGACGGAAAGGCAACTCCGTCGAAGAACACCACGCCGGAATCCTGTGAAATCCAGCGGTTGATGCGTGAAATGGTCGATGCGGGCTGTACCCATGCCGTAATGGAGGTTTCCAGTCAGGGACTCGGTAACTGGCGCGTGGAGGATGTCGATTTCGAATATGGCGTGTTTACCAATCTCGGCAACGATCACATCGCCCCCGGCGAACATAAGGATTTCGCGGATTATATGGAATGCAAGAAGCGTTTGTTCCGCAAATGCCGCCACGGTGTGTTCAATGCCGATGACAGGTATTTTCCGGATATGATTGATGGTGCGACCTGTACCATTGAAACCTATGCCGTCGAGCCTCCTGCGGATACGATGGCGATGAAAGTCGAACTTCGCCGTGATCTCGGTTTTTTGGGCGTGTCCTTTGATGCGGAAAGAAAAGACGAAACTGTTCATGTGGACCTGCCACAACCGGGTAAGTTCTCCGTTTCAAACGCACTTGCCGTTGTTGCGGTCGCACGTGGTCTCGGTGTGAACCCGAAGACCGTTTCGGAGGCACTTCATACCGTGCGCGTACGCGGAAGAGTGGAGATCCTGCCCACACCCGCGGAATATACGGTGATGATCGAGTATGCGCATAATGCGCTTTCCATGCAGTCGATAATGGAAACGATGACTGCCTATCAACACGGACGAATGATCGCGGTCTTCGGCGGAGGAGGTAACCGTGCCGTCGATCGCCGCTATGATATGGGCGAGATCGCGGGAAAGTATTGCGACCTCTGTATTCTCACGATGGATAATCCGCGTGACGAAAGCATCGACGATATTGACGCGTGCATCGAACTCGGACTGAAACGTTCGAACGGAAAATCCATCCGTATTGATGACCGTGCCGAGGCGATCTGTTGGGCACTTGACCATGCCGAACCGAGCGATATTATCATGCTCATCGGCAAGGGACACGAAACTTATCAGGAGATCAAAGGCGTGAAGTATTACTTCGATGAACGCGAGGTAGTCAATGATTATTATCAAAAGAAGGGGATCACGCTCTGACGGCGGAACTTTGGGTTGCCTGTGACGAAAACGGCGCAAAATGAGGCGATACCATCCGATGCGCGAACCTGATATGTTTTTTGGAAAGAAATGAGGTGTCGAAATGAAGATTTATATTTTTGCGGATATTGAGGGGATTTCCGGCGTATATACGCGGGAGCAGGTCTTGCCGAATGAAACGCGTTTTTCGGAGGGAAGATCATATATGACCGCCGATGTCAATGCCTGTGCCGCGGGATGTAAGGCGGCGGGTGCGGATGAAGTCGTCGTCCGTGACGGTCACGGCGGCAGTTACTCGCTTATTTGGGATCGTTTGACCGACGATGTCGACCGTGTGATCTGCGGATGCTATCGTGACGGAAGATTTGCGGAATTCGACGATGCCGACGGAATTATTCTGCTCGGCTATCACGCGATGGCGGGAACGGATCACGCCACCCTCGAACACACCTTTTCCTCTGTTGGGGTACAGAATTATTGGGTGAACGGGGAACTTGCGGGCGAGGTCGCCGTCGACGCGTATATCGCGGGAGATCACGGCGTTCCCGTCATCATGGTTTCGGGCGATGATCAGGTCTGCGCCGAGGCAAAGTCGCTTTTGCCGTGGATCGAAACGGCGGAGGTCAAACGCGGACTGTCCTCGTTTGCCGCGTCGCTTCTTCCGCCGCAACGCGCGCATGTGTTGATTTTCGATACGGCGAAGGCGGCGGTGGAAAACATTCAAAAAATGAAGATTGCCGAATATTCGAAACCTGTCACACTTCGAACGGAATACACCGAACGCCATAATCTGCCGAATCCGTTTGCAAATCCGTGGGCAAAAAAGATCGACGGACGCACCTTTGAGGTCACGGCGGATACAATGGAGGAAGCACTTTTCCGCTGCTGATCGCAATTTTGCGGCAAAAACCTCATTTTTTCCGCAAACGGTGCGGAATGACTTGCAAAATGAAAATGAAAGTGATATACTTACAACAAAAATAAATTGAAAAGGAATGACAAAAATGTCCAAACTTATCGGATCCTGCATTATCGGCCAGTCCGGCGGCCCGACCTCGGTCATCAACGCTTCCGCCTACGGCGCAATTCGCACCGCCCTCGATAACGAGTGCATCACCAAGGTTTACGGTGCCGCGAACGGCATCAAGGGTGTCCTCAACGATAAACTCTATATTATGGATGAAGAAGACGCGAAGGAACTTGAACTGCTCAAGTACACTCCTTCTTCCGCCCTCGGTTCCTGCCGTTACAAAATCGCCGACCCGGATGTTGACGATACCGACTACAAGCGCATTCTTGAAATCTTCAAGAAGTACGATGTCCGCTATTTCTTCTACAATGGCGGCAACGACTCTATGGATACCTGCAACAAGATCTCCAAATATATGTCCCGTGTCGGCTATGAATGCCGTGTCATGGGTATTCCGAAGACCATTGATAACGACCTTTACGGCACCGATCACTGCCCGGGCTTCTCTTCTGCGGCAAAATACATCGCCACTTCCATCATGGAAGTTTACCACGATGCCCGCGTCTACGATACCGGTATGATCACCATCATTGAGTGCATGGGACGCCATGCGGGCTGGCTCACCGCCGCCGCGGGACTTGCCACTTACGCCGGTGAAGGCCCGGATCTCATCTACCTGCCGGAAGTTGACTTCGACATGGATAAGTTCATCGAAGATGTTACCGCGATTTATAAGCGTGAGGGCAAGGCTATTGTCGCCGTGTCCGAAGGCATCCATTACGCCGACGGCAGTTTCGTTTCCGAAGCCAAGACCGCCGCGACTGACGGTTTCGGCCATGCTCAACTCGGTGGTCTTGCCGCGATGCTTGCCAATATCGTCAAAGAAAAGACCGGTGCGAAGGTTCGTGGCATCGAACTTTCCCTGCTCCAGCGTTGCGCTGCCCACTGCGCTTCCGGTAACGACATTGCCGAATCCTTTGCCGCGGGTAAAGCCGCCGTCGAAAACGCCGTCGCCGGTGTCACCGACAAGATGGTCGGATTTGCCTGCAACCGTGAAAACGGCTATAAGTGCGAAACCAAACTCTTCGACCTCTCCGATGTTGCCAACACCGAAAAGAAGGTTCCGCGTGAGTGGATCAACAAGAAAGGCAACGGCATTGAACAGGGCTTTATTGACTACGCCCTCCCGCTGATTCAGGGCGAAACCGGCCTGCCGAAAGAAAACGGTCTGCCGAGATTTGCCAGACTGAAAAAGGTCGTCGCCAAGTAAGTATACTCATCCGCTGATGATTCCCCCTGCCGTGTGGCTCCGAATATTCGTTACTTCGGGTCGGATGGCAGGGGGATTTTGTAAAAAGAGGTAAAATGATGGCTACTACGCGATCCGTTTTGAACGGTTGGATTGAAAAAGGGTATTGCGACAGTTATGCGGTCAGTATCCGGCATCACGACAAACGCGAGCGTCTGTTTTCAAACGGTGTTGACGGCGATACATATTTTGATATGGCAAGCGCGGGCAAGGTACTTGTCACATCGACGCTTGTACTTCACGCCGTCGACGAAGGAAAACTAAAACTAACGGATACGATCGGAAAATTCTATCCGAATGCACCGGCGGATAAGCAAAATATCACGGTCGAACAGATGCTGACGCACACCTCCGGCATCCTGCGCTATCCGCTTTCTTATTCGGACGCTCAAAAAGGTCACGATGCGCTGGCTGAATTCATTTTGAATACGCCGTTGGGCTTTGCACCCGGCTCGACCTATACCTATTCTTGCAACGGGTTTATTTTACTCGGATTTATCGTGGAAAAAATATACGGCAAAACGCTCAATCAGGTTCATGCAGAAAAGTTGCGGATTCCTTTGGGAATGACGCGGGCGGCTTTTTCTTTGCCGGAAGGTGAAAAAAACCGCGTGATCTCGCACAGACGCGACGCCGATGGAAAATTCCCGGGCGACGATGAAAATCTGTATGAGATTCGCGAATGTGTCGGCAGTGGCGGACAGTTCTTCTCACTTTTCGATGTGGAAAAATTCGTGGATGCGGTCGTGGAAAGAAGCCCGATCCTGTACTCGAAGTCTTTGTTCGACCTTGCGGAACGGGATTATACGCCCGATTTTTCCGAAGGAAGGGGACTGGGCTATTTTTACATTGATCGCCGCTTTGTACAGGACGAATCGTTACTGTCTACGGGCAGTTTCGGTCATATCGGGGCGACGGGAACGGGGTTTTTCATCGACAGAAAGCACGATTTGTCGATCATTTACCTGACCAATCTTCGCCGTGGCATCACATTGAATTATCATCTCGACTATGAACAGTATTCGAAAATGCGCTTTGACCTCCGAAAAGAATTATTTGAAACGCTTCCGAAAGATTAAAAACAAAAATGCCCTGCTATCGTCATTTTGATAGCGGGGCATGGCATTTGCAAGGTTATTTCAAAAGATACGCAAGCAAAAGTTTGTAGGTGTTACGGATGCCGTCGATATGCGTGCGTTCATATCCGTGGCTGTTGAGCGTGCCGAAGCCGATGGCGGCATGGCGAATGTCGTAACCCGCCGCAACGGATGCGTCACCGTCGGTGCCGTAATGCGGCGTGAAAATATCCATCACATAATCGACACCCGCCTTTTCAGCAATGTCATGAAGTTCATTCGTCAACTCCGCGTGGTACGGAAATCGCGTATCGGCGCAGAAGATCGTGACCTTGGTTTCGTCGGAATTTTGATCCGGCCCGGTCGGGGCAATGTCGATGGCGAGGTAATCTTTGACATCCTCGGGCATAAAGGTTGTGCCGTGACCGATTTCTTCATACATCGCAAAATACGCGTATACCTTCCGCGAAAGCACGATACCGTTGTCCTTGATGTATTTCATAGCGGCAAGTTTGATGGCTACGGCGGCCTTATCGTCGATGAAACGGGACTTGATATAACCGTTTTCCATGCGGAAACGCGGCTCGAGTGCGATGAAATCGCCGGTTTCGATACCGAGTGCACGGACAGCGTCGGCGGACTTCACCGGGGCGTCGATGACGACACAGACATTTTTGCGATAATCCGGGGCGGTATCACGAAGTTCCTCTTCGGTGACGTGAATGGAGTTCGGATTCCGGCAGATCGAGCCGGTGATGACTTTGCCTGAATGGGTGTAAATGCGAACATTTTCGGTCACGCAATAAAACGGATACAATCCACCGATCGGTGTAACATTCAGGGTTCCGTCGGCGTTGATATGGCGCACCATAAGACCGATGTCATCGACGTGCGCGGTGATGAGAAGTGCGTTGCCTTCACCGCCGAAGTCGGCGATCACACCGCCCTTGTGGGTTTCGGTATAGGAAAAGCCAAGTCGGTCGAGTTCGTCTTCGATATAGTTTTGAATTGCACGGAATTGCCCGGTGGTACTGTCGATATTGAGCAAATTTTGAAGTTGCGCAAGGAAGTATTTTTCATCAAATTGAACCATTTTTCACCATTCCTTTATCAAGTTGAAAGGATTATAACACAGAAAAACGGCGATTACAATCACACAAAAGAAAAACAAAAACCGTATTCGGAAGAAATTGCAGATTTTTCGTCGAAAGTTGCTATTTTTATTTGTCGAATTGGGATATAATTCACTTGACAGAATGTCGAAAACATGAAAAAATAAAACTATATTATTATGAAAGAGGATCATTATGCATTTTGAACCGTTAAGACCGCACCGTAGTTTCGGGGCCGCTGAAAAGTATGAATTCACCCATGGTGAACGATCTGTTTGCGTTTACGATATCGACTCGATGGATTTCGTCAAGGAAATCGAGGTCGGCACCTTCCCGGACTGTCACGCGACATCCGTTGACGGGAAGTACCTCTATATCGCATGCTTTGAGGGCATTTATGTCATTTCCATCGAAAAACTCGCCGTCGAAAAGGTCATCGACACCGGCCGCGTTTACGCGACCAATACACTTGCCGACGATGATACCCTGCTCGTCCACGACCTCTGCGGCGGTGTTCAACTCATCAAAAACATCACCGATATGGATAAGATTCATATCCACAGCCGTACACAGGTCATTCCGAACGGTCAGTTCCGTTGCGAGATCGGTGGCAAGGGTAATTTCATCGAAAACGGCAGATACTATCTTTGCAGTGGCTGGAAGCAGTCCAAAATGTACCTGTTCGACGTCAAAAACGACTTTACATTCGAAACCTTCATTGACGTCGATCCGCGCCTGATGGGCTCGGACGATCTCGTCATCAATGCCGACAAGACCAAGGCTTATACCGCATCCCATTGCGGCAATGAGATCAAGGCGCATGTTTCCGTCATCGACATTCCGGGCAAAAAGATTCTCGGCACCATTGAAACCGGCGTCGGCTCCTGCGGTCTGACCATGACCGGCGATGAAAGATACGTTGCCTGCTCCAATGACCAGGATGATTCGATTTCCGTCATTGACACGACCATCGACAAGGTCGTCAACACCCCCTGCGCAAGAGAGGGCTTTGATTCCCTCGGCATCACGGGATATATTCAGGGAATTAGTGCCGGCACTGATGATTCGATCTTTGTTTATGGTTGTCAGGGCAACGGCGCGCTTGTCAGATTTTTTGATGTTGACCGTGCCAATAAGTATGTTATTTCGTGGAAGGGCGGAAAGTATTACTCCCGCTAACGAACAGAAATCGAGGAAGATATGGATCAGCGTTCGATGTTTGAAACAAGTCTGTCCGAGCCCCTTGCGGCACGGTTGCGTCCGCGTACGCTCGACGAATATTTCGGGCAAAAGCATCTCGTCGGGGACGGAATGGTATTGCGCCGACTGATCGAAAGCGACCAGATCTCCTCAATGATCTTTTGGGGACCTCCGGGCGTGGGAAAGACTACGCTTGCACGCATCATCGCCAAGCACACAAAATGCGAATTTATTGACTTTTCCGCGGTCACAAGCGGCATCAAGGAAATCCGTACCGTAATGAAGCAGGCGGAAGACAACCTTGTCTTCGGCGAGCGTACGATTCTGTTCGTCGATGAAATTCACCGCTTCAACAAGGCTCAACAGGATGCGTTTTTGCCCTTTGTCGAAAAAGGAAGCATTATTCTCATCGGGGCTACGACCGAAAATCCAAGTTTCGAAATCAACGGCGCACTTTTGTCCCGCTGTAAGGTCTTTGTACTTCACGCACTGGAAAAGGACGAACTTGTCGACCTGCTGATGCGTGCGATCAAAGAAGAGCGCGGATTTGGTAAAATGCGAGTCGATATTGATCCGAAACTCGTCGAAGCGATCGCGGTGTTTTCAAACGGAGATGCCCGTACGGCGTTGTCCACGCTTGAAATGGTCGTACTCAACGGTAAAATGGGCTCCGACGGCGGTGTGACCGTGACGGAAAAAACCGTGGAACAATGCACCTCAAAAAAATCCCTTCTCTATGATAAAAACGGGGAAGAACACTATAACATCATTTCCGCACTGCATAAATCCATGCGCAATTCGGATCCGGACGCGTCGGTGTACTGGCTGGCGCGAATGTTGGAAGCGGGGGAGGATCCTTTGTATGTGGCAAGGCGTGTGACGCGGTTTGCCGCCGAGGACATCGGACTTGCCGATCCGCGTGCGCTTGAAATCGCCGTGGCGGCATATCAGGCTTGTCATTATATCGGAATGCCGGAATGTAGTGTGCATCTGACCGAAGCCGTTGTCTATATGGCGATGGCGCCGAAATCAAATGCACTGTATATGGCGTACGAAACGGCGAAAAAAGACGCAATCGAACAGATCGCCGAACCCGTCCCGTTGGCGATTCGAAATGCGCCGACGAAGTTGATGGACGAACTCGGCTACGGACGTGGATATCAGTATGCGCACAATACGGACGAAAAACTGACAAATATGCAGTGTATGCCGGATTCTTTGCTCGGTCGGGAATACTACAAACCGACGGAACAGGGTGTGGAAAGCCGATTTGCCGAAAGATTGTCGCAGATCAAGACTTGGAAAAAGGAACATAACGGAAAATAGGGCTTGCCGAAAATCAAAAAAAGGCGTACAATATCCTTATAATTTGAAAAGGAGAAATGACGATGAAAAAAATATTGAGTTTTTTGCTGACGTTGGTCATCCTTGTGGGATGTGTTTCGGCGTTTGCCGTGGCATTCCCGTTTACGGATGTCAAGCAGAAGGACTGGTTCTATTCGTATGTCAAGGCGGGATGGGAGCAGGGACTGGTTAAAGGAAAGACCGAGACCACCTTTGATCCGAACGGATCTGTTTCCGTCGCGGAAGCCATTACCTTCGGCGCGAGAATCGACAAAATCCTCGACGGAGAGGAAACCGAATTTGCCGTGACAACCCCGTGGTATTCCGCATATGTCGATTATGCCATTGAGCAGGGAATCATCACCAAGGGACAGTTCGACAGTTATACCCGTAAAGCGACGAGGGCAGAATTTGCCGCGATCCTTGCACACGCGACGTTCGGAAGCGATTTTGAAATCAAAGCCGATGCCATGGTACCGGATGTCAAATTGAGCGATAAGTACGGCAACGAGATCTATGCACTGTATTCGGCGAAAATCGTTAAGGGCAGTGATGCCAAGGGTACATTCTATCCGAACAATACCATCAAGCGCAGTGAATGTGTTACGATCCTGACAAACATCACCGGCGGAAACTTTATGCACCAAAAATTCTCGTTTGATGTTGTCTCCGCTTATCGTGAAATGATCGAAAACGGTAAGATCAGTGCGGCAATTTCGATGTATGATGAAAACCCGACTGAGTTTACCATCAAGACCGTTTATGACGCCAAGGCGAAATCTTTGACGCTCACTGCCACGCCGTTTGCATTCTATCCTGCGGATACAGAATCGAATAAATCCGTTGTTGTCGTCTTCGGTGATAACGGACTCGAATACGACGGAACGATGGATTCGACGGACGAAGCAAAGATCGAAGCCTTCCGTGAGGACTTCCCGCAGATGGAACAGTTTGCGATGGTCTATGCGTTCCTGCTTTCGTATAACGATGTCAAGACTGCAAAATTCGTCGAGTCGGTGGATTCCGAAGGTCGCAACTGGTATGATGCAACGATCAGCATGACGGACTTCGACGGACTGACCTACTCACTGTCGTTGATTACCAAAGACGGAGAGTTGCTCGGGGCTTCCATCGATTGCGGAAACTGTCACTTCGCCGTAAAGCCGCAGTAAAGATTTCATTAACTGAATCATCCAAAGACACCCTTCGGGGTGTCTTTTTTTGTTCTTTTTTTCCGTCGAGTGGAGGTGGAGCCCACGAAAACATCGAACGTATGTTTTATGTTTTGAAAAATATGTTTTTTTTCGGAAAAATACGGCATAAATTTCCAAAAAAATTTCAAAATTTCTCTTGCAATTTATGTCAACTCATTCTATAATAATGTCATGGTGGTGGCAAATGGAGCCGAATGGATTTAAATACCACCAAAATGGAGCGAAAGAGGTGACCGTCGTTGAAAGGTGAATACGCACATAATATCGACGACAAAGGTCGCCTGTTCGTACCGATGAAGCTTCGTGGCGAACTCGGTGAACATTTCGTCGTGACAAGAGGTCTTGACAAATGTCTTGCCGTTTACCCGGAATCCGCATGGAAAGTGATCGAAGAAAAACTTACGCAGGGGCCTACATCGAGTTCCCGTAAGGCACAACTTTACTTCACGTCCTGCGCGCTCGATTGCGATATGGATTCGCAGGGCAGGGTAGTCATTCCGCAGAAGCTCAGAGAATTCGCAGGTCTGAATCGTGAGGCGATTATCGTCGGCGTGATCGACCATGCTGAAATATGGGATGCCCAACGCTGGAAAGATTACAGCGAACAACTTGATACCATTGATATGATGGGAATCATGGACCAGATGGGTATTTGAAATGGAACAGTTTTCGCATATCCCCGTATTGATCGATGAATGTATTGAAGGACTTGCGATCCGCCCGGAAGGGATCTATGTGGATGCCACCCTCGGCGGCGGAGGACATACGACGGAAATTTCCAAACGATTGACCACGGGCTATGTGATCGGTCTTGACCGCGATGCTGATGCGATTGCAAACGCTGAACGGAAATTTGCGGATAATCCTTGTATTCGTCCCGTAAGAAGCAATTTCTGCAATATGAGCGAGGCACTTGCCTCGGTCGGTGTGGAAAAGGTGGATGGCGTTCTGTTCGATCTCGGCGTTTCCTCGCCCCAACTTGACACCCCTGAACGTGGCTTTTCGTATATGGCGGATGCACCGCTTGATATGCGTATGGATCGCCGTGAATCGTTGACGGCGCGTGATGTCGTCAACGAATATCCGAGGGAACGGATCGAAGAGATCCTTCGTGATTACGGCGAAGAACGATACGCCAGACGGATCTCCGAAAACATTATTTACGCTCGTTCAAAGGCGCCGATCGAAACGACGCTTGAACTTGTCGATATCATCAAACACTCGATGCCCGGCAAAGCCCTTGCCGAAAAACAACACCCCGCCAAGCGAAGTTTTCAGGCGATCAGAATCGAGGTCAACGGCGAACTCGCCGCCCTGAGAAGCGGACTGGAAGCGGCCCTCGATGTGTTGAAGCCCGGCGGAAGAATCGCCGTCATCAGTTTTCATTCGCTTGAAGACCGAATTGTAAAACACACCTTTGCGGATGCGGCAAAGGGTTGTACCTGCCCATCGGATTTCCCGATCTGCGTTTGCGGCAAGACGCCCGATATAAA
>DCHG01000030.1:50829-58443 GCA_002315595.1 Clostridiales bacterium UBA1758
TATAAAAATCATCAACCGATCCGCGATCACGGCAAAAGCCGATGAACTTGAACTCAATCCGAGATCACGGAGTGCGAAACTTCGCATTGCCGAAAAGATCGACAAATAATTACGAAAGGAACGAAGAATATGGCAAGAAGCGCTTCTATGACCGTAAAGCCTGAAGCCGCATATGATCTTTCCAGATTCGACGGGCGTGCTCTTGTCCGTGGCGCAAAAGACTTTGATGTCGAACGCGAAACCACGGCAAAAAAAGAAAAACGCGCCGTTCGTATTCCGTTTTTCGGAATTTTCTCATACATTGTTGTAATCGTTCTCGCCGTTACCGCGCTGATGTATTACATCCAGTTGACGGAAATCACCGATACCACCGTGCATCTCAAAAACGAGATCGCCCAGTTGCAGTCGGACAACGAAACGCTTCGTGCGGCGAGTGATAAGAAGTATGACTGCGAAACGATCTCGAAGATCGCCACCGAACAGTACGGCATGGTGCAGATCGACAAAACACAGGTCACCTATGTTGACCTTTCCGCGGAAGACAGCAGCGAAGTTCTCCTTCTCGCCAAAGAAAACAAATCCTCTCTCGGTCTTGCCGCAGGATTCCGTGAACTTTGGGAATATTTCAGATAATGCGTCCGTAACATTTTATGCGGACTTCGCGGGACGCGGCGCGTCCCGCTTTTTTTATCCCAAAATCCATTGCGAAAATAAAACAAAAATGCTATAATAAAATGATTTCACAAAAAATAAAAGTATGAAATAATTGCGCAAAGGAATACGAAATTATGGTATATCTTTTGTTGATTCCAATGTTGTTGATGAGCATCGGCTCAGGATATTGTCAAAAAAAATACCAATCCATTGCCCCGGAGGGGGCGGCATCGTTTATGATCTATGCGATGGTGATCGGTGCATCCTGCACGGTGATGTATTTTATCGCGAACGGATGCCATTGGGATCTGCGTCCGGGCGTGATGCTTTTTTCCGTGATATACGGTTTGGTCGTTGTTTTTTCGACGATCGTGACGATCATCTCTCTCAAACACGCGGGCGTGGTACTGACCAATGTTCTGACCTGTTGGTCGATTCTTCCCACACTTGTGTTTGACTACCTGACGGGCGTTCGGTACCGACCGATTATGTTCGTTGCGGTCGCTGTCGGCATTGCGGCGTCGCTCGTTGCCGTGGTCGGCGTCCACGATGACGCCAAGGTCAATGCAAAGGGTGTTATCGCCGGACTTTGCGGCGGGATCATCAACGCAACCGCGACATTGTTGCTTCGAATGTTTGTGGAATATTTCGGAACGGAAAACATCCTTGAATACTATGGCTTGACCAATGTTTTTGTCGTTTTCTGGACACTTGTCGAAATGGGCGTTGTCGCATGCCTTGCGAAAAAGAACGGTGGCGACGGAAACCCGATGCGAAAACTCAAATGGAGCCATGTGATCTTCATTTCATTGTCCGGTTTTTTCGGCGTCATCAATGCGCTTGCCGTCGTTCCGTTCCTTTCAAAAATCGACTATATTCCGTATGTGATCTTTTCCACCTGCATCAGCCGCTTTTCCGTGCTGACGGTGGCGGTTTTGTTCAAAGAAAAGATTACCCTGCGTAAGATCGTTGCTTTGGTGCTCGGCTGTTTCAGTGGCGTTTTGGCGGGCATCGGTCAGAATAATAAATGACGAGCCTTTTTCATCGCATAAACAAGGAGCCTGACTATGAAAAAACGTAAACCCCCGAAAAACGGATTATCAAAAACAAAGCGTGTTCGCAGAATTGCCTTTTTCATGGTGATCCTAGGCGTCCTTTGCTTTATTCCGGTCGTTATCAAGATGGCAAAAATACAACTTGTCGACTATGAATTCTATCAAGCGCGTGCCATCGAACAACAGACGCGTGATACCATCGTCACCCCGGAACGTGGTACGATCTATGACCGAAACGGCAACATCGTCGCCATGTCGGCTACGGTGGAAACTGTGTTTATTTCTCCGAAAGAAATCAAGGATGACGAAATGGCGCGCACCATTTCGTCGGGACTCAGCGAGATTTTGGAAGTCGATTACGACACTGTGTATAAAAAGACACAGCAGGATAACTATTATCAGGTCATAAAAAAACGCATTGAAACCGAAGTCGCCGACAAGGTACGCGAATTTGTCGAAGAAACGGGCGTCAAGGGTGTGTATCTCGTCGAAGACACCAAGAGATATTATCCTTACAGCAACGCCGCATCGCAGATCATCGGCTTTGCGGGTGAGGAAGGCTCTGGACTTACCGGTATCGAAAGCCTTTACAACAGTACGCTGACGGGCGTTTCCGGCCGCGTCGTGACGGTCAAAAATGCCGCGGGTACTGCGATGCCGTTTGATTATGAGGAATACGAGGACGCGCAGGACGGACAGTCGATCGTGCTGACCATTGATATGAACGTCCAGCAGATCCTCGACAACGAACTTGAACAGGCACTTGCGGATACGGGTGCCGCAAACAAGGTCGCGGGCATCATTATGAATATCAAAACGAGCGAAATTCTTGCGATGTCAACGCAGGGGGATTTCGACCTCAACGCCCCGTTTGAACTGGATGACGCGACGCTTGCGGAAATCAATCAGGTAATTCAGTCAAAGTACGCTTCTGCCAATACATCCGCAATGGATGAGGAAACTTTGGAGGCGTTTGAGGATCAACTCGACACCGAAAAGCAGACCTTAAAATCCGAAAAACTCAACGAACTGTGGCGCAGTAAGATCATTTCCGATACCTACGAGCCAGGCTCCACATTCAAGATTATAACGGCATCAATGGCGCTTGAATTGGGCGTTGCCACGGAATACAGCCACTTTGATTGTCCGGGTTACCGCTATATTGGCAAAACCCGCGTCAGTTGCCACAAAAAAAGCGGACACGGCTTGCAGACCTTCTCGAAGGCAATTCAGAATTCCTGCAACTGTGCGCTGATGGATATGGGACTCGGCGTCGGAAATACGAATTTTCTGAGTTATTTTAACGCATTCGGACTCAATGAGCCGACGGGGATCGATCTGCTTGGTGAGGCGAATTCCATTTTCCACGCTTCGTCGAGATTTACCGAAGCAAACAAGATCGAACTTGCAGTTTCGAGTTTCGGTCAGACCTTTAAGATCACACCGATCCAGTTGATCACCGCCATCAGTGCCGTCGCTAATGACGGAAAACTGATGCAGCCGTATATTGTTAAGGAATACCTAGACAGTGACGGAAATACCATCAAAAAAGTCGAGCCGACGATGGTCCGTCAGGTCGTCAGCGAGGCGACGAGTGAGATCATGTGCGGCGTGCTTGAAGAAGTCGTGTCGGAAGGTACCGGTAAAAACGCATATGTTAAAGGTTATCGTATCGGCGGAAAGACCGGTACTTCGGAAAAAATCCAGGAACAAAATCAGGAAGGTCAAAAGGATCTTCGTATTGCGTCGTTTGTCGGCATTGCACCGGCGGACGATCCACAGATCGCCGTGCTTGTCATCATTGACGAGCCGACCACCGAGGTAAAAAGCGGCTCCGTTCTTGCCGCCCCGGTCGCGGGACGCATTTTCTCGCAGGTCTTGCCGTATCTCGGCATTGAACCGCGCTACACCGCCGATGAACTTGTCGGTCTGACCATGAGTACGCCGTCCCTTGTCGGTGCGACAAGATCGACCGTCGAACAGGTGCTTTCGGCAAAGGGCATCAAATACACCACCGTCGGCGACGGCGATAAATGCACCGATCAGTCGCCCGGAGCAGGTGCGCAGGTGCCGAACAATGTCGAAATGGTCATTTACTATGGCGGTAATAAGGATTTGAAGAACGTTACCATGCCGGATATCCGCGGTCTGTCGCCGGAGGCGGCAAACAACGCGCTCAACGCGCTTGGGTTGTATATGCGTGCTTCGGGTGCCGTTACATCGAATTCCTACGCCGTTCAGGCACACTCACAGAGTATTGCACCGGGTACAAGGGTGCAGACCGAAACAGTTGTATCCGTGGAATTCTACGATCCGACGCAGACGGACGCCGATGCAACGGAGCGTATCACCGTCGATTGACTTGGAGAAAAAAGATGATTGAAAAACTGACCACACTTGCCGCGTGGTGCGGCGGAAAAGTTGACGGCGAAGCGGATATTTCGAATGTCGTCACGGATAGCCGAAAGGTAAAATGCGGCGACCTGTTTGTGCCGGTCGTCGGCGAAAATGTCGACGGGCATGATTATATTGCATCGGCGGCGGCAAATGGCGCATCGGCGGCATTGACACAACGCGATGAAGCCTGTCCGATCCCGTCGATCCGTGTCAAAAATACGGTCACGGCACTTCAGGACATTGCGAAGGAATATCGTGCGAAATTCGATCTGCCGATCGTTGGTGTCACGGGTAGTGTCGGCAAAACGACCACAAAAGAGATGCTTCGCTCGGTACTGTCCGCGGCATTTCCGACTTATGCGACATCGGGCAATATGAATAGTATGATCGGTGTTGCGGTGGCACTTTTGGGGCTGGACGACACCTATCGCGCCGCAGTCATCGAAATGGGAATGTCGCAAAAGGGCGAGATTGACCGACTGTCCGAAATCACGCGCCCGACCTACGGTGTTGTGACCAATATCGGCGTTGCGCATATCGAATATCTCGGTTCGCGGGAAAATATCCGTAATGCCAAGATGGAAATGTATCGCAATCTCACTCCGAATGGGAAGATGATTTTGAATGCCGACGAGCCGCTTTTGTGGGAAATGAAATCGGAACTCGGTCAAAAAGCGGTGTATTACGGGATCGAAAACCGTGATGCGGACGTCGTTGCAAAACTTGTGAGCGATTCTGCCGAATGTCAGACCTTTACCGTGACCGCCTTTCCGGAGTGTGAATTCACACTGAATGTGGCAGGAAAGCACAATGTGTATAACGCGGCGGCTGCCGCGGCCGTTGCAAAATTGATGGGACTGAGCGCCGAACAGTACGGTGCGGGGATTGCTTCGTTTTCCACAGCCTCGAACCGTTTGGGAGTGACCGATCACGACGGGATCACCGTTATCAATGACACTTATAACGCAAGCCCCGATTCCATGCGTGCCGCACTCTGCGTGTTAGAGGCGAGAACGGGGCGAAAGATCGCTGTCCTCGGCGAAATGCGGGAACTCGGTGCAATTGCCGATCAGGCACATATTGAGATCGGGAAAGCCGCTGCTTTTGCCGACGAACTGATTTTTGTCGCCGAACAGTCGGAAAATTACGCAAACGGTGCAAGATCCGGCGGAAATGAGCATATTCACCTTGTAAAAGATACGGATTCCGCTGCGGAATTGCTCAAAAAGATCATGGGAAAAGGCGATAATGTACTCTTTAAGGCGAGCCGTGGCGTTCATATGGAAAGAGTCATTGAAAAACTTTTTGCTGAGGGGAAGTAAAAGAAATGTTTGATATTTTTTTCTCGTTTGTGGCGTCGCTTGTGATGACGCTCGTCATTGGAAAATATCTGATCCCGTACCTGCGCGTACTGAAATTCGGGCAAAGTATTCTTGAAATCGGTCCGAAGTGGCATCTCAAAAAGCAAGGGATTCCGACGATGGGCGGCATTATGTTCATCGTGCCGACGACGATCGTCACATTGATTTTGTCGATGAAAAGCGTGATCGGTGGGGATTGGCGCGCCATTCTCGTCCTCGGATTCGCGCTGATCTGCGGCGGCATCGGAATGATTGACGACTACACCAAGGTCGTCAAGCACCAAAATCAGGGGCTGACTGCATTGCAGAAACTTCTGCTTCAAATAGCGGCGGCGGCGGTATTTCTCGTTGTACTACGCTTACTCGGTTATATGGATACCCGTCTGTATATCCCTTTTTTTCATCGCTATTTGGAACTTCCGTGGATTGTATATCTTGTCTTTGCGGCGGTTGCGACGGTCGCAATGGTCAATGCGACCAATCTCACCGACGGCGTCGACGGATTGGCGGCAAGCGTGACCTTCCCGGTCGTCGTGTTCTTTGCTGTGATGGCTATTTCGTTGAAGGTCGAGGGCGTTTCCGTCTTTACGGGCGCGTTTGCGGGCGGTCTTCTCGGATTTCTTTTCTATAATTTCCACCCGGCAAAGATATTTATGGGTGATACGGGATCACTGTTCCTCGGCGGCGCAGTCTGTGCGCTCGCATTTGTGTTTGACATTCCTCTGATACTTTTTGTCGTCGGTCAGGTCTATATCATCGAAGTTCTTTCCGACGTCATTCAGGTGCTTTATTTTAAGGCTACTCACGGCAAACGCTTTTTCAAAATGGCACCGATCCACCATCATTTCGAAATGTGCGGTTGGAGTGAGGTGCGTGTTACGCTGACCTTCGCTTTTGTCACCGTGGCACTTTGTGTCGTAGCGTATCTCGGAATTTGCAATGGCTTTTTAAGGTAGGAGATATTATGCCCCGAGAAAAACTTCAAAACGAAAAAACGGAACAAAAGGCGGGAATGATCGACATTCCGTTTCTTGTGCTGACACTGTTACTGCTCAGTGCGGGACTGGTCATGATGCTTTCGGCGAGTTATGCTTCCGCATATTATAAGGAAGGAGACTCCCTCTTTTATTTCAAAAAAGAGGCGATGCACGCCGGAATCGGCATTGTCGCAATGATTTTCTTGGCGGCTTGCGATTATCGTCGGCTCAAGATCTTTGCCGTCCCCGCGTTGTTTGCTACGATGTTTTTGCTGGCACTTGTTCCGATCATGGGAATCACCGTCAACGGCGCAAAACGCTGGCTGAAACTCGGCATTCAGTTCCAACCCTCGGAATTTGTCAAATTCGGGGTGATTTTGGCGTTCAGCGCGTATGCGTCGGTCTATCCGCAAAATATGCGGACTTTCAAAAAAGGAATCCTGCCATGTGCCGCAGTACTTGGTATCATCGCACTGTTATTGTATAAACAACCGCATTTGTCCTGTATGATCATTATTTTGGGTACGGGTGCGATTTTGATGATTGCGGGTGGATCGAATTTGTTGTATTTTACGGGTGCGGGCATTGTCGGCGCAGTCGGTGCGACGGTGATGGTTTTGACTTCATCACACGCACAAAAACGAATCACGACATGGCTCGATCCGTTTACCGATGTTAAGGGCGACGGATGGCAGATCGTCCAGTCCCTTTATGCCATCGGATCGGGCGGTCTGCTTGGGGTGGGTTTCGGAAAGTCGCGGCAAAAATTCCTGTATATTCCGGAGGCTCACAACGACTTTATTTTTGCGATTATCTGTGAAGAACTTGGTTTTGTCGGCGGAGTAATCATTATTCTTTTGTTTGCGATGTTTATCTTGCGTGGCTACTGGATTGCGTTGCACGCGACTGATCGTTTCGGCGCATTGCTTGCCACGGGCGTGACGAGTATCGTTGCGATACAGACGATTCTGAATGTCGGCGTTGTCACCGGTGTTCTGCCGGTCACGGGCGTACAGTTGCCGTTTTTCAGTTACGGAGGTACCGCATTGACCGTTTTGCTCGGTGAGATCGGTGTGGTATTGAGCGTTTCGCGCTATATCAAGGTCGACAAGGAAAAGTGAGGTGCGCAATGAGAATTGTATTCACCTGCGGCGGTACCGGCGGGCATAT
>DCHG01000030.1:58465-81108 GCA_002315595.1 Clostridiales bacterium UBA1758
TATCAACCCCGCCATTGCACTCGCCGATCTCGTAAAACAAAAGGATCCGTCGACGGAGATCCTTTTTATCGGCGCAGACGGAATGGAACGAAACCTTGTTCCAAGAGCCGGATATTCGATCGAAACCGTCGATGTTCGTAACCTTTGGCGCAGTTTGAAGCCTTATGCGATCAAACGGAATATTCAGACGCTTGCGAAACTTTCACGGTCTGTCTCACAGGCAAAGGAGATTTTGAAACGGTTCCGGCCGGATATTGCCGTTGGTACCGGCGGCTATGCCTGCTATCCGGTCCTTCGTGCGGCACATTCCCTCGGTATCCCGACGATGGTGCATGAATCCAATGCAATTCCGGGACTCACGACAAAGGTTTTGATGCCGTATCTCACCTGCGCACTGGTCAATTTCAAGGAAACGAAGGCGTTGTTCGGTCGGGCAGGTCGCGTCGAAGTTGTCGGCACCCCGGTACGCCCGGATATGCTATGCCTCGGAAAAAACGAATCTCGCGAACAACTCGGCATCGGTCGGGATGAAAAGGTCATTGTCAGTGTGATGGGCTCTCTCGGTGCAAAGGGAATGAATCGGATCCTCGCCGGGATGATGAAGATCGAAAACGGTCGTTTTGTTCATATTCATTCTGCGGGCAGGGGTGCCTTGGATGAAATGCTTGAAACCCTGCGTACGGAAAATGTCGATCAATCGAAACTCGATGTGCGTGAATATATCTATGATATGCCCCTTGTGATGGCGGCGGCGGATCTCATCGTCTGCCGTGGCGGGGCGTCGACGCTGAGCGAGGTCTGTGCCATGGCGAAGCCTGCTATTGTCATTCCGAGTCCGAATGTCGTTGCCGACCATCAGCAAAAAAACGCCCGTGTTCTGGAAAAGGCTGGTGCGGCTGTGGTCATTACCGAGGATCGGCTGACTGCGGAAGGTTTGGCGGAAACGGCAATCGGACTGCTTGCGGATACCGAAAAACTGGAAGCAATGTCAAAGTCGGCGGCAAAGATTGCCTGTATCGACTCCGCTGAAAGAATTCTCGACATTATGAAGGAACTTATTGCAAATAACTAACATTTTCGCTTTTTCCCGCATAGCATGGTGCAATGAATAATGCGGGGGCGACGAAATGAGAGAATATTTGATTCACGGCGGACGCAGACTTTCGGGCAGGATCACGGCGCAGGGGGCAAAAAACAGTGTTTTGCCGATCCTTGCGGCGACGGTACTGACCGGTGGGAAATGTCTGATTCGTCATTGTCCGCGTTTAACGGATGTCGATGCGGCAGTGGCAATCTTGGAAAACCTCGGTTGCAGGGCAACACGCGACGACGATTTGATTGAGGTCGATTCCACGACCGTAACGGGGACTTCCGTCCCCGAAAAATTGATGGGCGAAATGCGTTCGTCCGTGTTTTTTCTCGGTGCGATACTCGGTCGAACGG
Source organism: Clostridiales bacterium UBA1758 (assembly GCA_002315595.1). Taxonomy (GTDB): domain Bacteria; phylum Bacillota; class Clostridia; order Oscillospirales; family UBA1758; genus UBA1758. The sequence continues at coordinate 59,909 of DCHG01000030.1, forward strand.
GCGTTGCCGAAATGAGCCAGCCCGGCGGATGCGAACTCGGATTAAGACCGATCGATATGCACTTGGATGCATTGCGAACGCTCGGGATCGTTGTTGATGAGAATGGCGGAAAACTGAAATGTAGGGTGAGCCATCTACGCGGAGGAAGGATCAATTTGCCGTTTCCAAGCGTCGGTGCAACGGAAAACGCCATACTTGCAGCCGTCACCGCAGAAGGTGAAACGATCATCACCAATGCCGCCTGCGAGCCGGAGATCGTAGATCTGGCGCATTTTTTAATCCTTTCCGGCGCGAATATTACGGGTGCGGGAACGGGGAAAATACGGATTGTCGGTGCGAAACTGCATGGATGTGAATATACCGTAATGCCCGATCGCATGGCGACGGCGACTTATCTTTGTGCCGTGGCATCTACGGGCGGCATGATTGAAATCGATCATTGTCGGACGGACGATTTGACGGCTGTGCTTGCCGCGTTGGAACACAGTGGGTGTGATATCCGTTGCGGCGAAGATTTTATCCGACTGAATGCGCCCGAACGGCTTGTGGCGGTGGATAATATCCGAACACTGCCGTATCCCGGTTTTCCGACGGATGCGCAGGCGCCACTGATGGCGGCACTTGCTACGGCAAAGGGCACGACATTGTTCGTCGAAACGATTTTTGAAAACCGTTTCCGTCATGTTGCGGAACTTGTACGTATGGGCGCGGATATCCGCACGGAAGGTCGTGTCGCCATTGTGCGTGGTGTGCAACGGCTTCACGGTGCAAATTTGAATACAACGGACCTGCGCGGAGGTGCGGCATTGGTCATTGCCGCACTCGGAACGGATGATTTCAGCCGTATCCGCGACAGAGGTCATATTGATAGAGGCTACGAGAATTTTGAGGGTGTGCTTTCCTCACTCGGGGCGGAAATTGAAAGGAACGATTACTGACAGAATGCAGACGAATTACGGAAAAACCGAATCGAGAAAACGCAGAAAAAAGTATCGCCGCCGTCCGGTCTGGGCGACGGTGTTGCTTGCGTTCATTTCGGTTGGAATCATCGCCGCCGCGACCGTTTATGCGATGACCGTTTTCTTTAAGGTCAAGGAAATCGAAATCAACGGACTGTCCCACTATACGCGTGAGGATTTGATGAAATATGTCGATATCGAAAAGGGCGACAACCTCTTTTTCATCAATAAATTCAAGATCGGCGAAGAAATACTTGAAAATCTCAATTATATATCGGATGTCGAGATGCACCGCGAACTGCCGGAAACATATGTCATCAATGTCACCGAACGAAAGCCGGAGGCATTTGTTTATCAGGGCGGCGATTGCTATGTGCTATCTGCCGACCGTTATATTCTTGAAACCACGACACGCATTGCCTGCGAGGGTTTGATCGAGATCACGGGCGTTGAGGCGCTGACACCGCGCAACGGTGAGAAGATGACTTTCTCCGGAAGTGGCGTCGATCTCGTCATTGAAGAACTGCTTTCGACGATTCAGGACTATAACATGGCGGATCATATCGTATCCATCGATGCCGAAAAATTATATTCACTGAAACTTAAATATACCGATCGCTTTCTCGTCCTGCTCGGAAATTCATCGGAGATCGACGTGAAACTTCATTTTCTCGGCGAGGTCATGTCGGAACTTGAAGGTTACGAAACGGGCACGATCGACCTTTCCGACACGACGGCGGCAAGATTTCGTCCCGGCGTGATTGACGCGGGAGAGTCCGCCGACACTTCCGAACAGACGCAAGAGATGCCGTCGGAAACGGAAAATGAGGTCGCAACGGAGCATTCTGCGGGAAATTAACCCGTCAAAAATTAAAAAAATCTGCGTAAATGAGAAAAAACACCGAAAAACTCATAATTATGTGTTGACCTTTACGAAAAAAAAGTATAAACTATAATTGTTGAGTTCTATCAATAGCGAAATTCTGTTTTCTCGCCGATTTCGGGTGGAGAATTCGAGATATAACGGAGGATACAAAATGCCTATTGAACTTGAAATGGATCAGATCATTGGTGCAAACATAAAAGTCGTCGGCGTCGGTGGCGGCGGAAATAACGCCGTTAATCGCATGGTCGATGCAAATGTGCGCGGTGTTGAATTTATCACCGTGAACACCGATTCCATGGCCCTTACCGGTTCGAAAGCCACATATAAAGTACAGATCGGCGAAAAACTGACCCGCGGACGCGGTGCGGGTGCGGATCCGGATGTCGGACGCCGTGCGGCGGAAGAAAGCAAGGCCATGATCGCGAGTGCCCTTGAAGGTGCCGAAATGGTCTTCATCACTGCCGGTATGGGCGGCGGCACGGGTACGGGTGCGGCTCCGATCGTTGCCGACATTGCCCGTGAACTCGGCGCATTGACCGTCGGCGTTGTCACAAAACCTTTCCGCTTTGAGGGCAATCAGCGAATGAAACGCGCCGAGAGTGGAATCGAGGAACTGCGCGGCAAGGTCGACAGCCTTGTTGTCATCCCGAATGACAGACTGCGTCAGGTCAGCGATCAAAAAATCACCATGCTCAATGCCTTCGCCATTGCGGACGATGTTCTGCGTCAGGCGGTACAGAGCATTTCCGAACTTATTAACATCCCGGGCTTGATCAACCTCGACTTTGCGGATGTTACCACCATTATGAAAAACGCCGGTTTTGCCCATATGGGTGTCGGTCGAGCTTCCGGCAAGGACAAGGCACAGGAAGCCGCCCGTGCCGCGATCAACAGTCCGCTGCTTGAAACCTCGATTGACGGTGCTCACGGCGTCATCATCAATATCATCGGCTCGATGGATATCAGTCTCGACGAAGTCGAAACCGCCGCTTCCCTCGTTCAGGAAGCCGCACATCCCGATGCAAACATCATTTGGGGTGCTGCGTTCGATTCCACACTCGAAGACGAAATTCGCGTGACTGTCATCGCCGCCGGATTCGACGGAAAGCCGACCGCAAGAATTGAAGCACCGAAGGAAAAGGCCGAACAGACCAAAATGGACGAATTCAAGGAAGAACCGACTGAGGTTCCTACGGAAACGCCTGCCGAGCCTTCCAAGGTAGATAACGATGAGGATCTTCTCGACGACATTATGAAAATCTTCAACAACAAACGATAATCGTTTTTGAACTGAATTTATGGAGCGTTCGGGCGACCTTTGGTCGCCCGAATCTTTTCAACAGACAATTTGAGAGGAAAAATATGACTTCCGAAGTTATCAAACAAAAACTAGTACGCATTTTGCCGCGTGTGCAAAAACCTGCACGATATACCGGCGGGGAATTCGGCATGGTCACCAAGGATTACGACGCAATGAAACTCAATGTTGCGTTTTGCTTTCCCGATGTTTATGAGGTCGGGATGTCACACCTCGGCGGAAAGATTCTCGCGGGTGTCATCAACGAAATGCCCGATGTGTGGTGTCAGCGTGCGTATGCGCCTTGGCCGGATATGGAAAGCGAAATGCGCAATGCCGGTATTCCTCTTTACGCGGTGGAAAGTTTTCGCCCGCTGAAAGATTTCGATGTTGTTGCGTTTACGACACAACATGAACTTTGCTATACCAATATTTTGAATATGCTCGATCTTGCGGAAATCCCCGTGAGAAACGAGGATCGTTGTGAGGATGATCCGATCATTATGGCAGGCGGTCCGTGTGCGTTTAATCCCGAACCGATGTATCGCTTTATCGACATTTTCTCCGTCGGCGAAGGGGAAGAGTCCTTACCCGAAACCCTTGAACTTCTTGAAAAATGCAAAGAAGAAAAGGTCGGTAGAAAAGAATTTCTGCGTCGTGCTGCACAGATCAAGGGAAACTATGTGCCGTCGCTTTACGATGTGGAATGGAATGAAGACGGTACGGTGAAATCCATCACCGCTTCGGGTGACGCACCCGCAGTCGTAGAAAAAAGGATCATCGACGATCTCGATAAGGTATATTTTATGAAATCACAGGTCGTGCCTTCTACCGAAGTCATTCACGACCGTGTTACCATTGAACTGTTCCGCGGATGTATCCGTGGGTGCCGGTTTTGTCAGGCGGGTTACGCCAACCGTCCGATCCGCGCAAAACGCCCCGAAACCCTGATCGAGGACGGGATCCGTCTTTGCAAGCAGACGGGGTATGAGGAAATCTCGATGCTTTCGCTTTCGACTTCCGACTACCGCGGACTCGGGGAACTCACCGACGGATTGCTTGACTGGTGCGAGCCGCGTGCCGTCAGCCTTGCACTTCCGAGCCTTCGTGCCGACAGTTTTTCGCAGGAGATCATGGACAAGGTGTCAAAGACACGCGGAAGCGGTCTGACCTTTGCGCCGGAGGCGGGCACCGATCGTCTGCGCGATGTGATTAACAAAAATCTCACGGAGGACGAAATTTTCAATGCCTGCCGGATTGCATTTGAAAACGGACGCAATTCCGTCAAACTCTACTTTATGATCGGTTTGCCGACCGAAACGGACGAGGATGTTTTGGGCATTGCCGATCTTGCACAAAGAATTTTGCACGAGTGGCGGATGAGTGCGACCAATAAGGCGCGCGGTCCGAAAATTTCCGTTTCTGCGGCGTGTTTTGTGCCGAAGCCACAGACGCCGTTCCAGTGGGAAGCGCAGAATTCAAAGGAAGAGTTTCTGCGCAAAGCGGAATTGCTCAAACAGGCGATCAATTCCCGCAGTATCAGTTATGCCTATCACGAGCCGTACGTCAGTGTTCTCGAAGCCGCAATGGCGCGTGGTGATCGTCGCATCGCAGATGTGATCGAGACTGCGTGGAAAATGGGCGAACGCTTCGATTCGTGGGAGGAATACTTCTCTTACGACCGTTGGATGGAGGCGTTTAAAGCCTGCGGACTTGATTTTGATTTCTACGCTGCGCGTGAACGCGAAGAGGACGAAGTTCTCCCGTGGAGCCATATCTCCTGCGGCGTGAGAAAAGATTATCTTCTCAGCGAACGCCATAAGGCGTATGAGGGCGTTACCACGCCGGATTGTCGCACACAGTGCCACGGGTGCGGTGCATCGAATTTGAGAAACGGAGGGCGTTGTGATGCTTAAATTGAGAATGCGCTTCCGCAAAGAGGGCTTTACCGCCTTCATTTCGCATCTTGATCTGATGCGCACGATGCAAAGAAGTTTCGCCCGTGCGGGACTCAATGCTTCCCACACCGAAGGCTTCAATCCCCATGTCTATGTTTCGATGGTGCTTCCGCTTTCCGTTGGTCATGAGTCGGTGACAGAACTGATGGATTTCGAATATGACGGCGAGCCGCCGGTCGACTTTGTTGAAAAAATGAATGCCGCGCTTCCGCCGGGAATCGTTGCCGAGGAAGTCTATGAGGGTGGATTGAAGTCCAAATTCCTCGCAAAGGCTTCCTATGATTTGAGAATGTTTTATGACAACGGAACACCCCCGGACGCCGCCGAAAAGATCGAGAAACTATTTCAAGCCCCGGTCATTATCGAAAAACGATCCAAACGCGGTTTTGGCGAAACCGACATTGCCCCGTTGGTGTACGGGATCAAGTGCGATGCTGTTGAAAACGGGCTGGTCGCACATGTTTTGGTCGCCGCAGGAGCCACCACTCTCAATCCGGCGTATCTTGCCACCGCGATCGAAAAATATCTGCCGGAGGTCAAGCCGGATTTTGTCAAATATCTCCGCACGGGTGTTTTCACCGCAGAGGGAGAAAAGTTCAGATAATTGAAACTTTTTTGCAAAAAGACTTGCAAAAAGTTTCAATGTGTGGTAATATATTTAAGCGCATGATGCGCGGAACATAGCACGGGCGGTCCTCTGCCGCATATGACGGTAAGAACACCTATGAAAGAGAGGAGGACATTCAATGGACCTCATGAAAGTTCTGACCGATGGTCAGATCAAATCCGAACTTCCGGAAATCCTGATCGGCGATGTCGTTCGCGTTTCCATCAAGATCAAGGAAGGTAACCGCGAAAGACTTCAGGCCTTCGAAGGCACTGTCATCGCGAGAAAGCACGGCGGAATCAGCGAAACGATCACTGTTCGCCGCGTATCCTATGGCGTCGGCGTGGAGAAGGTTTTCCCGCTTCATGCTCCCAATGTTGCCAAGATCGAGATCGTTCGTCATGGTAAAGTCAGACGTGCGAAACTCTACTACCTGCGTGGTCGTGTTGGCAAAGCCGCCAAGGTCAAAGAGGATATCTAAGCCGCAAAAAGGGGGACGCAAGTCCCCCTTTTGCAATTTCCGATTTTTCAGGGCGTCAGCCCTTTGATATAGCCGATTGAGGTGACAAAATGTTCGAATTTGTTTTTGTGGATAATAAACTCGTCGCCTACGCCCCTGGATCCGTGCAGGAGTTTGCGGACGGCAAATGGGGAGTGTCGAAAATTCCGACGGGCGATCTGATCGGTCTGCCGTCGGCGGATCTCGATGAGGTTTTGAAACTGACCGGCGGACTTGAACCGATCTATGACGAGGATGTTGTCGCCGAAGAAGATGAGAAAGCATCGAAAAGCCCTGAATTTTTGCGGGAACTCTATGAGTGGACGGGAAGCATCGTCGGCGTGCTTGCCGTGCTTGTCCTTGTGTTTCTGTTCGCTGTTCGTATCATCGGCATCGACGGAAGATCTATGGAAAACACCCTCTTTGACGGCGAATGGGTGGTCGTTTCGAATATTTGTTATGAGCCGCAACGCGGTGATGTCGTGATCTTTGCAAAAAATGATTTTCTTGACGGCAAGCCCCTTGTCAAGCGTGTGATCGGCGTTGCAGGCGATACGATCAACATTGATTTCGATTTGGGTGTGGTCTATGTCAATGGCGAAGCCGTGGACGATTCCAACTATGTCAAGGAACCGACGACGTCATGGGCGGATATGAGTTTTCCGCTGACCGTGGGCGAAGGACATCTTTTTGTTATGGGCGACAATCGCAATCATTCCACCGACAGCCGTGATTCGCGTGTCGGTCTTGTCGATGAACGCGAATTGCTCGGCAAGGTGTATTTCCGATTGTTGCCGATCACGAAGTTTGGAGCATTGAATCATTGATGAATATACAATGGTATCCGGGCCATATGGCCAAAACGCGCCGCGACATGGAAGCCGACATCAAACTGGTCGACGCCGTCTGTGAGATCGCGGATGCGCGTATTCCGAAATCAAGCCGAAACCCCGATCTCGCGGCTCTTTCTGCTTCGAAACCGCGGATCGTCGTATTGAATCGCCGTGATCTTGCCGATCCGAACGCGACCGCCGAGTGGAAAAAAGAATATGAATACGCCGGGATCGGTTCGATCGAAACCGATGCAAAAACCGGCGCGGGAACGGACGCCTTTGCGGGTGCGGTCAAAAAACTTCTTGCCGAAAAACTGGAAGGCTTCCGCGAAAAGGGAATGGTTGGCAGGGAAGTGAAACTGATGGTGGTCGGTGTGCCGAATGTCGGGAAATCGACCTTTATCAACCGAATTGCCGGACGTGCCGTTGCCAAGGCAGAGGATCGTCCGGGCGTCACGCGTTCCCGCCAATGGATCACGACACCCGAAAAGATTGACCTGCTTGACACACCGGGGATGCTTTGGCCGAAGTTTGAGGATCGGAGCGTCGCATATGCGCTTGCGTTTACGGGCGCGGTACGCGATGACATTCTCGACCTTGAAACGCTTGCTTCCTATCTCTGTGCTGTACTAAAAGAAATTGCGCCGGACTGTCTTGAAAAACGATATAAACTCACACTACGCGATGAGCCTTGCTGGGAAACCCTTGAACGAATCGGCAAGACGCGTGGATTTTTGATTTCACGAGGGGAAGTCGATCTCGGACGGACTTCAAGAATGTTGCTCGATGAATTCCGCGGTGGCAAATTGGGCAGAATTACGCTTGAGCGTTCACACGGAAGATCTATTGCCGACATCATTGACGCGTCCCTCGACGGAATGCCCGCCGCGGACATTGTCGGAGGAAGACGATGAAGGATCTGTGGATCATTGAACGCGAATATCGCGCCCAAGGAATTAAAGCCATCTGCGGTACTGATGAAGCCGGACGCGGACCGCTTGCGGGCCCTGTGTATGCGGGCGCCGTGATCCTGCCTGATGATATTATCATTGACGGGCTGGACGATTCCAAAAAACTCACGCCGAAAAAACGCGATCTGCTTTTTGACGTGATCAAAGAAAACGCAATTTGTTGGGGCATCGGCAGTGCCACGGCGGAAGAAATTGACTCGATCAATATTCTCAATGCCGCGCAACTCGCCATGCACCGTGCCATTGAAGCGATGGGTGTTTCACCTGAATTGGTCCTTGTCGACGGCAATGTGGCAAGAGGCTTTTCACAACCGACCGTCACCATTGTCGGCGGGGACGGCAAATCCGCGAATATTGCCGCGGCTTCCATTCTCGCTAAGGTCAGCCGTGACAGATATATGGACGAACTTGACAAAATTTACCCGATGTACGGCTTTTTGAAGCATAAGGGTTATCCGACGAAGGCTCATGTCGACGCTTTGAATAAATTTGGTCCCTGCCCGGAGCATCGAAGAAGTTTCAAGGTAAAAGGAATGGACTGATGGATCGAAAAATCATCGGCCGCTGGGGGGAAGATCAAGCGGCAAAATATCTGAAACGGCGATTTTATCGAATTATCGCAACCAATTATTCCTGCCGTTTCGGTGAAATCGACATTATTGCCCGCAAGCGCGATACCGTGGTGTTTGTGGAAGTCAAACTCCGAAAAAACAGTGAATTTGCCACGGCAGCCGAAAATGTATCGCCGTCGAAGATCGAAAGAATCCGCACCACTGCAATGATGTGGATCGCACAGAATGAATCCAATGCGCAGGCAAGATTTGACGTGATCGAAATTTATGCTCCCGAAGGAATCAACACGGCGCATCCGAGGATCAATCATATCCCGAATGCGTTCCAGTGAAAGGATCGGTTATGAATTATACAAGTACAAGAAACAGAAATATCACCATTCACTCGGCGGACGCTATTGCCCGCGGACTTAGCCCGGACGGCGGTTTGTTTGCACCGACGGAGATCCCGGAATTGACGCAGTGCGAACTTTCTGCGCTTTGTCGTGAGGATTACAGTAGTCGTGCCGCGTATATCATCGGGAAATTCCTCGATGATTTTTCCCCGGAAGAATTGGAAGAGTTCTGCGCCAAGGCGTATTCCAAGGATAAATTCGGCGATGCGCCCGCGCCCGTTCATGCCCTCAATGACCACACGAGCATTTTGGAACTTTGGCACGGTCCGACGGCGGCATTCAAGGATATGGCACTCCAAATCCTGCCGTATTTGCTTGTAAAGTCTCTTGAAAAGACCGGCGAAAAACGTAAGGTCTGCATCCTCGTCGCCACCTCCGGCGATACCGGCAAGGCGGCATTGGAAGGCTTTGCAGATGTGCCCGGCACCTGCATTTCCGTCTTTTATCCGACGGGCGGCGTCAGCCGTGTGCAGGAAATTCAAATGACCACCCAAAAGGGCGCAAACGTCTATGTTTCGGGTGTTCACGGTAATTTCGACGACGTTCAGACGAAGGTAAAGGAAATCTTTGCTGATCCTGCCGCCGCAGAGAGACTGACGGAAGCCGGCTGTTTCTTTTCAAGCGCAAACTCCATCAACTGGGGGCGTGCCGTGCCGCAGGTGGTGTACTATATTTCGGGCTATTGCGATCTTGTCAATTCCGGCGCAATCAAACTCGGCGACGAGATCAACATCTGCGTTCCGACGGGAAATTTCGGCAATATTCTCGCCGCGTACTATGCCAAGTGCATGGGACTCCCGGTGAAAAAACTGATCTGTGCGTCCAACCAAAACAGAATTCTCACCGATTTTTTTGAAACCGGCACCTATGACCGCCGTCGTGAATTCTATCTGACGAACTCTCCGGCGATGGATATTCTCGTTTCCTCCAACTTTGAACGTCTTCTTTTCCACATGACCGGCGGCACCGTCACGGGTTATATGGATGCTTTGAAGCGGGACGGTTTCTACTCCGTCCCCTCCGAAATCAAAGAACGCATGGACGAAGAATTTGCCGCGGGTAGCGCCTCACAGGAAGAAACGCTTACGACCATCGCAAAAACTTGGAAAGACAATCATTATCTGATCGACACGCATACGGCGGTCGGACTCGGCGTGTATGAAAAATATGCCGAAGCCACCGGCGATCGTACCCATACGTTAATCGCGTCTACCGCAAGCCCGTTCAAGTTCTGTGATAGTGTCATAACTGCGCTCACCGGCAATAAGACCACGGGTGCCGCGGAACTTGTCGAACGGCTGGAAGCATTGACCGGCGTTGATGCGCCGAAACCGTTGAAGGGGTTGGATAAGTTGAACGAACGCTTCAACGGAAAGATCGAAAGGGACGAAATTCTCGAAACCGTCTATCGTTTCCTGAACGCATAATATGTACCCGGTCACGCGACCGGGTGAAAATTCAGTTTACTTGCAACCGTTTTTCCCGCATTCGCAGAAGGTCATGCAGGAGGTTTCGCGGCAATTGCAGGCGCTTGCTTCGCCGGAAACGTCGATGTGACCGGCGGTACAGTTGCATCCGCCTTCGTTGTACGCACAGTTTGTGATTCGGCAGGTTACGCCCTTGAGAGTGTTCTTTTCCATCGTGAAAATCCTTTCATGCCGTAGTTGCGGCAAGGGTAGTATGGACGGAAAATCGGCGGTTTATTCGTATTAGGAAAGGGGATGTCCGTGTGGCACTTTATGCGATCGGGGATCTGCATCTCGGCCACCAGGTCGACAAGCCGATGGGCATCTTCGGTGAAAAATGGATTGGCCACGAAAAAAAACTTCGAGCATCGTTTGCCGAACTCTTATGTGAAAACGACGTGACTGTTCTTGTCGGCGATACCTCATGGGCAATGGCAATCGAGGATTCGTTGGAGGATTTTCGTTATATTGACTCACTGCCGGGCAAAAAATATATACTCAAAGGCAATCACGATTATTGGTGGAGCACCGCCAAGAAGATCGAAGTTTTTTTTCGTGCGGGTGACATCCACAGTATAGAACTTTTGCACAATAACTGCCATATGTACGGCAATGTCGCCATCTGCGGAACAAAGGGCTGGATGCCATCGACAGATGATTCCGCACATTCGGAAAAGATTCGTGCGCGTGAACTGCAACGGTTGGAATTTTCGCTGAAAGAGGCTGAAAAACAAGGGGCGACGGAAAAGGTTGTTTTTATGCATTATCCCCCGATCGGTCGAACATATCAGTGGAATGAGGCGACGGAACTGATGGAAGGTTTCGGCGTGAGTCGTTGTTGTTACGGTCATTTGCACGGCAGAGGACATCGGGATGCCTTTTTGGGAGTAAAAAACGGAGTCGAATACAGTTTGGTGGCGTCGGATTTTATTGATTTTCGCCCAATTCGAATTTTTGATTGAAAAAACTTCAAAAAAAATACAAAAAACAGTGGATTTCTTCCGAGGTTTCTGCTAGAATAGTAGGGCTACCAATTTAATGTAAAAAATATTATCTGGAGGAAGATAAAATGCAGATAAAAAATACCGAAAGACTCGACGGCAGCAAGATCAAACTGACGATCCTTGTCGAAAAGGACGAGTTTGAAGCCGCCATTGAGAAGGCATACCGCAAGGATGTCAAAAAGATTAACATACAGGGCTTCCGCCGTGGCAAGGCTCCGCGTAAGATCATCGAAAAGATGTATGGTCCGGCGGTATTCTATGAAGATGCCGTCAACCTTTCTTACCCGGAAATGTATGAAAAGGCCCTGAACGAAACCGGTTTCAAGCCGGTCGACCGCGCCGATGTCGACGTCGCTTCTCTCGACGAAAACGGCTATACCTTCACCGCTGAATTTACTGTCGCCCCGGAAATGAAACTCGGTCAGTACAAAGGACTCACCGCCGAGCGTCCGAGCGAAGACGTCACTGACGCCGAGATCGATGAAGAAATCGAGCGCATGAGACAGCGCAACTCCCGTCTCGTCGCCGTTGATCGTGAGATCAAGAATGGCGACACCGCGGTGTTTGATTATAAGGGAACTGTCGACGGCGTCGCCTTCGAGGGTGGCTCCGCTGAAAACCACACGATGGTCATCGGCTCCAATCAGTTTATTCCGGGCTTTGAGGATCAAATGATCGGCATGAAGGCCGGCGAAGAAAAGGATGTCAACGTCACTTTCCCGACCGAGTATCATGCGTCCGAACTCGCCGGTAAGGCCGCCGTCTTTGCCGTCAAGGTTCACGAAGTCAAGGAACGCGAACTTCCGGAACTCGACGATGAATTTGCCCGCGATGTTTCCGATAAGGACACCATTGCCGAACTCCGCGATGACATCAAAAATAACCTCATCGCACAGAAAAAGGCCAACGCCGACAATGTCTTCGAAAGCAATCTTCTCGACAAGATCATCGATAATTCCCCGGTTGAGATCCCGCAGTGCATGGTCGATCACCAGGTCGGTCACATCATGCAGGACTTTGCACAGCGTGTATCCATGCAGGGCATTGACATGGACAACTACTTCAAACTCACCGGCGAGACCGAAGAGGGAATGCGTGAACGCTTTGCTCCGCAGGCTCTCCGTCAGGTCAAGATTGGTCTTATCTTTGATGAGATCGCCAAACTTGAAAAGATCGAAGTCACCGACGAAGATCTCGAGGCTGAATACAAAAAACTTGCCGAGCAGTATAATATGGAAGTCGAAAAGATCAAAGGCTTCCTGAACGCCGACATGATGAAGGACGATATGTCTGGTCAGAAGGCCGCAGAGTTCCTCCGCAACAACAATACCGCCGTTGCTGAGGCTCCGAAGGCGGAGGAAAAGAAGCCCGCTAAGAAGCCTGCCGCTAAGAAGACCACCAAGAAGGCTGCGGAAAAGACCGAAGAGGCTCCGAAGGCGGAGGAAAAGAAGCCCGCTAAGAAGCCTGCCGCAAAAAAAACCGCTAAAAAGTCCGAAGAAGAAGCCAAGTAAGGTATAAAAAAATTCTTTTCCGACTATATATTATCAGGATGTTTATGCCGCGTCCCGTTTTCGGGGCGCGGCATATAAAAAATAACCGTAAAATACATTTTTTCAACAGAAATCGCCGAATATCGACGAAAAAAGCATAGGCTTTTGAAAGGAGTACATCATGAGTTTGGTTCCAATGGTAGTCGAGCAGACCAGTCGCGGGGAGCGTTCCTACGATATTTATTCGCGCTTGCTCAATGATCGAATTATTTTTTTATCGGATGAAGTAAACGATGTCACTGCAAGTCTTGTGGTGGCTCAAATGCTCTATCTCGAAGCACAGGATCCCGATAAGGACATCAATTTCTACATCAATAGTCCCGGAGGCTCCATCACCTCCGGCATGGCCATCTACGATACAATGAATTACATCAAATGTGATGTTTCCACGATCTGCATCGGTATGGCGGCTTCCATGGGTGCGTTCCTTCTTGCCGCCGGTACCAAGGGCAAACGCCTCGCACTTCCGAATTCCGAGATCATGATCCATCAGCCTCTCGGCGGATCCCGCGGACAGGCATCCGATGTTAAGATCTACACCGATCATCTTCTCCGTACCCGTGAAAAGATGAATAAGATCCTCTCTGAAGTCACCGGTAAGCCGATCGAGATCATCGAAAAAGACACTGACCGTGACAATTTCCTCTCTGCCGAGCAGGCATTGGAATACGGTCTGATCGACCGAGTGATCGAAAAGAGATAATCGAAAGGATTTTTCTTTTATGGCAAACGACAGCAAAATCTGCTGCGCGTTCTGCGGAAAATCGCGTTCCGAAGTGGATCGCCTTTTCGGTCAGGACGGATTATATATTTGCAATGAGTGTATTGCGGTATGCAGCGCCATGATGGAGGAAGACCACGCATATGCGCCGACCTCCACGCTCAGAGCACCCGAAAAACTCATGAAACCGAAGGAAATGAAGGCGATCCTCGACCAGTATGTCATCGGTCAGGATCGCACGAAAATGGCACTTTGCGTCGCTGTTTATAACCATTACAAACGCGTTTTCTACGGAAAACAAGATGACGATGTCGAAATGACCAAGAGCAACATCCTCATGATCGGTCCGACGGGTTGCGGCAAGACCTATCTTGCACAGACGCTTGCACGAATTCTTGAGGTGCCGTTTGCGATTGCCGATGCCACCACCCTGACCGAGGCAGGTTATGTCGGCGAAGATGTGGAAAACATTTTGCTCCGCCTGATACAAGCCGCTGATTTCGATATCGAAAAGGCGCAGGCCGGTATCATTTACATTGATGAGATCGATAAGATTTCCCGCAGAAGCGAAAACACATCCATTACCCGCGATGTTTCCGGCGAAGGCGTTCAGCAGGCATTGTTGAAAATTCTTGAAGGCACGGTTGCCAATGTACCGCCGCAGGGCGGACGCAAGCACCCGCATCAGGAATTTATTTCCATTGACACCAAAAACATCCTCTTTATCTGCGGTGGCGCATTCGACGGGCTGGAAAAGATCGTCGAGACTCGTCTTGGCTCCGGCGGACTCGGCTTCGGTGCGGAGGTCAAGGGCAAAAAGGATCGGGAAAACACCGATGTCCTTTCTCATGTGACGCAAAAGGATCTGCTGAAATTCGGCATTATCCCGGAACTTATCGGTCGTATGCCGGTCGTGACAACGATCGAAAAACTCGGGCAGGATGCACTTCGCAGGATCCTCGTGGAGCCGAAAAACGCCCTCACCAAGCAGTACCAAAAATTGTTTGATCTCGACGGAATGGAACTGACCTTTACCGAAGACGCGATCAACGCGGTTGCCAAAGCCGCCGAAGAACGCGGTATGGGCGCACGCGGATTGCGTGCGATCCTCGAAGAAGTCATGACGCCGCTGATGTTCGAGATCCCGTCCATGGAAAAAACGGGACGCGTGATGATCGACGAAAAATGTATCACCGAACACGCAATTCCCGAAATTCAATCGATGCAGGCACTTACCGAATAAAACATCAAGCCCCGATGGAAATCATCGGGGCTTTTCTTTGTTCAAAATATGTGCATGGAAGGACTTGAAAAACATTCATATATCGGGTATAATCAAATAAATCAAGTTGTATTATACTTGGAGGTTATTATGGAACAAGATAAATTTCTTCAGTATGCCACGCCTGAAAGCGAGGGTATTGCTTCGGCTCATATTTTGAAATTCGTCGAGCAACTCGAAAAAAAAGGCGTCGTGATGCACTCGTACATCATTTTGCGCCACGGCAAGATCGTTTCCGAGGGTTATTATGCCCCGTTTGATGAAAAGCGTTTTCACAGAATGTATTCCATCAGCAAGAGTTTTGTTTCCGTTGCGATCGGACTTCTTCAACAGGAGGGCAAGATTGACATCAATCACCCGATGAGCGAGTATGTTCCCGAACTTGTCGGTGAAACCGATGAACTGTTCAAAAAAACGACCATCCGCGATATGCTGATGATGTCCACCCCACACGATGCCAATGCCTATGAGTTCACCGATCAGGACTGGCCGAAGGTCTTTTACCATAAATTCCCCGCATCGCACGAACCCGGCGGTATTTTCTCGTATAATACCGGCGCAACCGTTTTGATGTGCTATCTTGTTGAAAAACTTGCCGGAATGCCGATCCTCGATTATTTGCGAGGAAAGTTCCTCGATAAGGTCGGTTTCTCGAAGGACGCATGGTGCGTCAAGACGCCTTCGGGCGGATCTTGGGCGGGCTCCGGCATCCTTTGCACGCCGCGTGACCTTGCTAAATTTGCCCTTGTCGTGCAAAATAGCGGCAAGTGGAACGGCGAACAACTTCTTCCGGCGGATTATATTGCCGATGCGACGGCGGAACAGATCGCGTCCCGCCCATGCGATATGAATTATGAAACGGGCTTCGGCTACGGTTATCAGTTCTGGCGCGTGCGCCATAACGGCTTCGCTTGCGTCGGTATGGGCGGTCAATTTGCCGTCATGCTCCCGGATAAGGATCTCACCCTGATCACGACTGCCGATACGCAGGGTTATGTTGCAGGTGCGGACTATATTCTTGATACTTTCTGGGATGAAATTTACGATAAACTCCGTGACGTCGAACTCCCGGTGGATGATGAAATCGCCGAAAAACTCGCAAAGAAACTTGACACTCTCACCCTTCCGTTCCCGCGAGGTGAAATCAGTTCGCCTTTGGCGGAAAAGTATTCCGGCAAGACCTATCAATTGAAGCCAAATCAGATGGGAATGGAAAAAATCCAGTTTGTATTCGAAAACGGCAAGACCGTGATGAATTATACCAACAAGACGGGCGAGCACTCAATTGTCCTTGGTATGGGCAAATGGGAAAAAGGCAAATTCCCCGAAAAGCACTACTATTACGAACAGATTGGCACGCCCTCCGGCAGAGAATATGAAAGTATGTCGACGGCGACATGGACGCGTCCGGACGCACTTTTTGTCGAGATCTATATCACCGATCTGTATTGCGGCAATATGCACATGAATGTCGCGTTCAAAAATAACACCATCAGTCTGTTCTCCTTCAAGGCGGCGGAATGGTTCTTTGACGAGTATCAGGGATTTGCAATCGGCGAAGAAATGTAAGTTAAAACGAAAAAAACTTCCCGTCGCGAATTACGGCGAGAAGTTTTTTTATAAACGAAAGGAGAAGGACGAATGACCATTTTTTTGTTGCTAGCCGCAATCGTTATGCTTGCGTGTGTTGCACTGAATAAGTTGTCGAGCAGGCTCGGAATTCCGATGTTGTTGGCGTTTATCCTTCTCGGAATGACATTTGGATCGGACGGTATTTTTAAAATTGAATTTGAAGATTACTTCTTTGCAGAAGAGGTTTGTTCGATCGCACTGATCTTTATCATGTTCTACGGCGGTTTTGGAACAAATTGGAAGCAGGCACGTCCGGTTGCAGTACCTGCGGCGCTTCTTTCGAGTTTGGGCGTCATACTGACGAGTGGAATGGTTGGTGTTTTCTGTCATTTTGCACTCAAAATGGATTGGTTGAAGAGTTTTTTGATGGGATCGGTCATTGGATCGACGGATGCCGCATCGGTTTTTTCAATTCTTCGATCCAAAAAACTCGGCTTGAAATACGGTACTTCATCCCTTCTGGAATTGGAAAGCGGAAGTAATGACCCGTTTTCCTATATGCTGACATCGATTTTTATTTCGATCATCCGTGGCGATGCGATAGGAAGTCACATTGTTTATCTTGTTTTCGCACAATTGGTCTATGGCGTTGTGTTTGGAATGATCCTTGCCTTTGTGGCTTCACATATTATAAAAAAGATTTCCTTCGCCTCGGCTGGTTTTGATGCCGTTTTTGTCACTGCGGTGGCATTGCTTGCCTATGCCGTGCCGTCAGCCATTGGTGGAAACGGGTATTTGAGCGCCTATATTGTCGGAATTGCGCTTGGTAATACTGATTTTCGCGTAAAAAAGACGCTCGTTCCTTTTTTTGACGGATTTACGGGAATGATGCAGATGCTGATTTTTTTCCTACTCGGCTTGCTATCGTTTCCGTCAAAACTTCCGCAGATTGCATTGCCGGCATTTGCGATTGCGTTGTTTTTGACATTTGTCGCTCGGCCGTTGATGGTGTGGTTGTTGATGAGTCCGTTTTCGCATCGGTGCGGACAATGCCTGACGGTATCGTGGGCAGGATTTCGCGGTGCGGCGTCGATTGTATTTGCAATTATGGCGATGAGAAATGTCGAGGCAGGATTTGACATTTTCCACACGGTCTATTTTATTGTTTTGTTTTCAATTCTTTTGCAGGGATCGCTGTTGCCGAAGATCGCAAAAACACTTCTTACCCTGTTTTCTCATTTCTTCCTGTAAATGTCCGATAGGGTCATACAGAGAATAACGTGTACCACAGATAACAATGGGAGTACCTTCAATAGCACGTCCGATAATATCACCAGAAATAACCTCCCACTTATCATCAAGTCTCTGTCTATTCTTAGCTTCCTCACGTCCTTCTACACAGTCATCCAAATATAAAAGGTTGGTTGCTTCCGAAAGACCTACCTGCCTTGCGTCAATAGATCGACACATAACCGTAGGGAAACGGGAGTCATGCAAAAGGTTGAATGTCTTTAAGTCAGCGTGGGTAGACACTAACTTACTCTCTGGGAATATATCGTAATAATGATATTCATTAGGCTGCTGAATATACTCAAGACAACCACTGTAGAATGACTTTACAAGGTCATCACCCGTACCTTCCATAAGCGTACTCTTATCTGGATACTTACCAGAAATCATGTTTGTAAAATTGATACCTAACTGAGACTTGCCACAACGCTTTGGCATGGATATGGAAAGGAAGTCCAGTTTCCCGTCCAGAATATCCTGGTATCCTTCCACATATCTCTTGAGGTAATGTCTGCGGGGCTGATAGAATTTCTTGTCCAGTGGCTTACCGAACTCTATAGCCTGTAGATAATCGTCAAAGAAATGTGGTGCTCCAAATATCAGAGAACGGTAAAGCAGGTTATTGAACTGCTCCGCAGCATCAAAGTCAGAACGGGAAACTGCGTCCTGGATAGCCCACCCTATGTATGACCTAAATCCGTGGTTCCACTCATGGGCTACAGTAAAGTTTTCCTTCTCATACTCTCTGCATAAACTCAGCATATCCTCATAGGCTGAGAAGTCACGTGGGTTAGCTTCAATAGCCTTAATAATCTTATCGTGTAATTTAATCATAAAAATTCTCCCTCCGAAAATAAAATAAGGGTATGGATTTTACACCATACCCCATTGGGTAAACCTACTTCTTAAAGCAGGTATATATCAGTTTGAATGGCAGGCAGCAGAGCCACCACATAGCATAACACATTGACCAGAATATCAATGCCAGTATCTTACAACACAGCCAGGTTCCACAAATGATAGCGTATAACATATTATTCCTCCTTCTCTTTAAGCAGAGGTGTATGCTGTCCTTTCACCCAGTCACCGTCTTTTCCGTACTTATAAAATCCTTCATAAGTCTTACGGTTATTGATAATACTCTGTACGGTACTCAGCACAAACGGCTTTCCGTTTCTTGTGCTGAATCCCTCTTAATTGAGAATATCCACAATGTCTAAGAGTGTATGGTTCGTATCTCTGAGTTCAAACGCTCTGATAACAACCGGGGCTTCATCCTCATTTATCACCAGTTCCTTATTCTGAACCTTGTAACCCATAGGGGCACGTCCACCAGAATATCCACCAGTCTTAGCCTTTGCTTTCCTACCACTGGAGGTACGCTTATTGATATTCTGACGTTCCATATCAGCCACACATAAGGTGAACGCTTCAAGCATTGGGGCAAACACACCAAACGCTTCAAAGTCCTCTGCTATAGAAATCAGCTTCACGTCCTTCTTGAGAAGCATCATCTTGTAATAGTAGTAAATGTTAATGTCACGTGCCACACGGTCAGACTTCGCTACGATGACTGCTTCATAAGGTGGGTTAGAAATCTCACCATAGATAATCTCATCAAAGCCAGGTCTTTCCTTAGCACCAGACTCACCTTCATCCTTAAACCACTTCACAATGGTCATATCGTGTTCAGAGCAGTACGCTTCAATCTGTTCCTGCTGAACTCTCAAACCAAACTTATCTTCACCACACTGTCCGTCTGTGGAAACTCTTACATAGCCGATTACGTTCATATTGAATACCTCCTTGATTTACGTATACTGTATCACAAGTAAATGGATACGTCAAGGGTCTTTTTATATTTTCGTAAAATTTTACATTTACCTTATTATATGTAAATAAGGACTTTTTTATTTTGTGAGAATTTTTGACGCTCACCCGCCCCTGGGCGGGCGGGGGTGTTATCCCCCCCTCCGGGGGTATGGCTGCGGGGCTGACTCTGGGACGGGCAGACGCTCCCAGGCTGACCCAGTACGGGAACCGGGGACAGGCTGACCCAGTGACCCAGACCCAGACCCGCAGCCCCGGCAGGCAGTCAGACCCCGCCCAGGCTGACCCGCTGCGGGCACTCATAAAATATTTACGTTTATTCTTGATTTTACTATTGACATTTACGTATAATCTGATATACTGTAAACGTAAACAAAAACAGACCCCGCCCAGGCGGGGCGGGCTAAAATATGGAGGTAGTATTATGAATAAATACACTTTTAATTACAATGGTTTTACTTTTCAGAGGGTAAATAAAAACTATGCAAGACGTGCATATAAAAACGGTTTAACCGTTGTCATATGCCCTTGTAATCTCAAACCGTTTACACCGTGGCACCCGGAGCATGACATAAACCGTAAAAGCCGGGAGCAGTTTATAATTGATGAAATAGGGATTGTAAATGATTTTAACAACCTTGTAAATAGTTTTGAATATTATAATTGCCCTAACTCAGAAACGGGAAAATATGCAGCTTATTATATCCCGGTTATGTATTACGGACGTATTGACGGGGTATTTAGTGAATATGATTATAGTTATATGAAACGATAACACACAGCCCCGGAGAGCCCGCCGGGGCTATTTTTTATGGAGGTATAGAAACCATGATAAAACGATATAAGACCCCAGGAGGGCAGATATACACCCTTTACGGGGATATGTTAGCACAGCCCCATTTACTCATAGCAGGAGCCACGGGGAGCGGTAAAAGCGTAGTCATAAACGGCCTGGTATATACTGCCCTGTATGACAGCCCCGCCGCCGTGCAATTCATCCTCATAGACCCGAAACGGGTAGAACTCAGCCAATACAAGAAGCTTCCGCATACGCTTATATATGCCAGTGAACCGGGGGACATGGTAACCGCTCTCAATATGGCTATGCAGTTCACAGAAAACCGCTATAAAGCTATGCAGCGGGACGGGGTGAGGAAATACCCAGGCGGGGACATTTACGTTATTATTGACGAATTAGCCGACCTAATGACAACGAACAAAAAACAGGTGCAGCCCCTTTTACAACGTCTATGCCAAATTGGACGTGCTGCCCGTGTCCATGTGATAGCCTGCACCCAGTGCCCACTATCCGTTGTTATTCCTACTCCGATTAAAGTTAATTTTGACAGCCGTTTAGCACTCCGCACCAGGTCAGCCCAGGACAGCCGAAATATACTTGATAAAAAAGGCTGTGAGTGCCTGCCCCGTTACGGTCAAGGCTATTATATGACCCCGGAGGGGCTGACACTGTACAATATACCCATGATACAAGAGGACGAAATAAACCG
>DCHG01000030.1:81183-82172 GCA_002315595.1 Clostridiales bacterium UBA1758
AGCCTGCCGGGGTTCCTTTATGCCCTTATAAGCCCGTATAAGCCCCGTAGAGCCGTTTTAATGCTGCGGGGCTATATTTATACCCCCAGAGGATAAAAGCCCGCAGAGGGGCTAATATAAGCCCAGGCGGGGAGTGGTCAGTATTAGCCGGGTCAACCCTCCCGCCCTGGCAGGCTGTGCGGGTTCCTGGGTATTTCCCTGGGGTAACCTGGGAGGGCTGACCCCTGGCAGCAGTAAAGGGCAGTCAAGGCTATAAAGCCCTTTCTGCCCCTTTCTGCGATTATTCGACTTTCTGCCCTTCTGCCACTTCTGGCAGTGCAAGCCTTTCTGGGCTTTCTGGCAGTTCTGCGACTCCATACGTATTCTCCAGATACTTCTGTTTAAGGCTTTCTGCGTCCCTAACGTCACCCAGGGGATTGTTAGGAGTGAGTACCACTTCCTGTTGGTCACGCATACCGTCATAGTTCTTCTGCCAGAAGATACCCGTTACCGGGTTTACCTTGCCATCTTCCATCAAACCTTCACGGTACATAGCACAAAATTGACGTACTTTTTTTATAAAGACGGAGCGGGCAGGGTTCCCCAAATTACGGTTCTCCCAATCCCACGCAGTACCTTTGTCAATACCAATAGCAGCATACGCTGCCTGGTTACCAATCTTCATATCCCATTCTGCACATAATCTCAAATACCTCTCAAACCTTCTCTCCATTTCCTCTAAATCATTAGGGTCAAGAGGTTCTGTAGGAAGTATAGCCTGCATGAACTGTATACGTCTTGTATTATATCCAACCTCTAAGTTAGGGTCATGTCCCTGTATAATCGGACTCTTGTCACTGGGTCTATTACCCGGTTCTGCTTTCTTTCTGGGCTTAGTGTCTTTCTGCCCTGGTGTTCTACCCATGATAATTCCTCCTTTCTGCGTTCTGGTAGGGTAAGTAGGGTAAAATCGAATTTTCCCTATACTTTTCTATATATAGCCCCTATAA
>DCHG01000013.1:0-164 GCA_002315595.1 Clostridiales bacterium UBA1758
GGCTCACGTATTCTTCGAATACGTATGGCGTTTGCTTACGCAAACACTGAATCCGTTCTCCCTGCTGCCGTGTTACGCCATCAATGACGGGCGACCGCAGGTCGCCCCTACGGAATTGTTGAAAATTTGCACCGCACCCGTAGGGGACGATCTGTGATCGTCCC
>DCHG01000013.1:252-3536 GCA_002315595.1 Clostridiales bacterium UBA1758
TGACGGATGAGGTTATGGTTTCACTTCTTAAAATCCCCATGGCATACCTTCCCCCTTCGACAACCTTTCCCTTTTGAAAACGAACCCCCGCATATTTTCCCTTCTCCGTCATATATTCTATCAAAAACCAAAACGGAGGGGCATTATGGCTGGGGAAAATCTGTTTCACGACATTGCAAACCGTACGGACGGCGACATCTACATCGGCATCGTCGGTCCCGTTCGAACCGGAAAATCAACCTTCATCAAGCGATTTATGGAGTCGAGCGTCATCCCGAACATCGAAAACATCTACCGCAAAGAGCGTGCGCGGGACGAATTGCCGCAATCCGGCTCCGGGCGTACCGTGATGACCGTGGAGCCGAAATTCGTCCCCGAAGAGGCGGTCTCAATCAAGATCGACGGCGGTGCGGAAGTCAGCGTTCGGCTCGTCGACTGCGTTGGCTATATGGTCGAGGGCGTCTCCGGTGCAACCGCAGACGGCGAAGAACGCATGGTCACCACGCCGTGGTTCGATCACCCCGTCACAATGGCGGAGGCTGCCGAGGTCGGTACACGCAAGGTCATCGGCGAGCACTCCACGATCGGTCTTGTCATCACGACCGACGGCACGATCACCGATCTCGACCGAGAAGTCTACCGACCTGCCGAAGCCCGTGTCATCAACGAACTGCGCGAGATCGGCAAACCCTTTCTCGTTGTGGTCAATTCCGCCGATCCTACCGGCAGTGCCGCGGTTTCGACCTGCCGTGAGATCTATGATGATTACGGCGTGACGGCGGTCGCAGTCGACTGTCTGACGCTGGACTCCACCGAAGTCGAGCGACTGCTCGGTGAGGTGTTATATGAATTTCCGCTTGACGAGGTCGGGGTGTTTTTGCCGAAATGGGTGGAGTCGTTGCCCGCCGACAACGAAATTTCCCGTTCGATCATCACGGCACTGACCGCCGTCGGACGCGAAATGTCGAAACTCGCCGATGTGCGCCGTGAGATGCCGAAACTTGCCGACTGTTCGGTCGTGAGCCGAGTTTCGATCGACGCAATCACGCCCGCAACGGGTGCCGCCACGGTCACGGTCGAGTTGCCGCGTGCCTTGTTTTACACGACCGTCGCCGAAATTTCTGGCTTTGAGATCCGTGATGACGGGGATCTTGTGAGTCTACTTGCGCGGATGCGTTCGGTCTGCGCCGAATACTCCCGACTCGAATCCGCCCTTGCCGAGGTACGCGAAACGGGCTACGGCATTGTCCTGCCGACGATCGACGAAATGACACTTGAACAGCCGAAACTGCTTCGGGAAGGCGGGCATTACGGGGTGAGCCTGCGTGCGTCGGCTCCGTCGATCCACTTGATACGGGCGGATATCGAGGCGGAGGTTTCGCCCATTGTCGGGACGGAAAAGCAATCCGAGGAATTGGTCGAGTCCCTGCTTTCCGAATTCCGCGAAGATCCCGAAAAACTGTGGCAGACGGATATTTTCGGCAAATCCATGCACGAACTCGTCGGCGACGGACTTGCAAGCAAACTCCGCCATATGCCGGACGACGCCCGTGAAAAACTCCGTACCACGTTGGAACGCATCATCAACGAAGGCTCCGGCGGACTGATCTGCATTATCCTCTGACCTCCCATTGAAATCCGGCTTTCGCGATTTGGATCAAAGACGGCTTTGACCTCCCACGGAAGTGTCGCCGGTCGCGTCGAAGCCGTCGACGGTACGCTCGCCGACGCTGTGGAATACCACCTCGAAAAAGAGTGGCATTTCGAAAAACCGCTATGTGGGTTTTTGAAATAAACATAACACAATTTTATGGAACTTTTTCACTTTTCCCGCGTCAAATAGGCGAAAGGCAGGGAAAAACAATGAAAAATTTCAAAAAAAACATCGCTTTGTTACTGTCCGCAACCCTTATTCTGACATTTGCATCCTGCGCGAAATCCGCAAAAGACGGGGATTTTGAATACGCCGTTGACGAAGTCGACGGCACTACCGAAGCCGAACTCGCGTTTGGGTACGACGCAGACGTTGCGGTGTCCGATTCCATGTTGCCGGAATTTTCCGACAGTGACCCCGATAGCGACCTGCGCGCAATTGATAACGTCATCATCAACGGCGAAAATACCACCCCGCAGGCGGGGAAACTGACCGCCGGCGCTTGGTCGGATAATGACAATTTCGCGTTCTGGCAGGAAGTCCTGAGCCGTGATACCTTTGTCGAACACGAAAACACATGGGGAATGTACGCGTCCCGCCGTATCACTTTTACCCTCGTCGATCAGGCGGGAAGCCCCGTTTCCAACCAAAAAGTCGAACTTATGGCGGGGGATGACGACATTTGGGAAGCCGTGACCGACAACACCGGCACCGCTTATCTTTTTGTCGATCCGTTCCATGCGACCACCCAAATCACTCCGACCGCCGTCAAGGTCGGCAGTCAACTGTTCCCGATCGAAGGCGACGCCGTGAACGGTACGGCAATGGGCGTTCTCTCCCGCACAACCGAATTGGATGTCTGCTTCGTCGTGGATACGACGGGCTCGATGGGTGACGAACTCGACTACCTGCAAGAAGAGATCCGTGATGTGATCGGGCGCGTTGCGCAGGAAAATGCGAACGCGGACATCCGTGTCGGGCTTGTTTTCTACCGCGACGATGATGACGAATATGTGACGAAAGTCTTCGATTTCAGTGCGGATATGAGCAGGGTCACGAAAAATCTGTCGGGACAGAGTGCCGACGGCGGCGGTGACTTCCCCGAAGCCGTGCATACCGCACTCGATAAGGCGGAGGCCCTTTCATGGCGACCGACGGCGACCAAGTTGGCGTTTTTGGTTGCCGACGCACCCGCGCACTCCGAAGTGAAAAAAACGGTCGAGGCAATGCGCGAACTGTATGAGGATTACGCCGAGGAAGGCATTCGCCTGATCCCGATCGCGTCAAGCGGCGTCGATGAGTCGACCGAACTTCTTTTCAGAAGCGGCGCAGTGTTGACCGGCGGCGAGTATTTGTTCCTCACCAATCACTCCGGCGTCGGCGAAAGCCACCTCGAACCGACCATCGGCGATTATGAGGTCAAGGCGCTCAATGACCTGCTCGTCGAAACCATCAATCGTTTTTTCGAAATGAAGTAAATACGGTAAACGAAAACTCCCTTCCGCGGAAGGGAGTTTTTTATTTTTGTTTAGCGTTGAGTACCATTGCAATCCGTAGGGGACGATCTGTGATCGCCACGGACGTAACCTTCCCCTTGTTTAAGGGGAAGGTGGCATTTTCGAAGAAAATG
>DCHG01000034.1:0-17824 GCA_002315595.1 Clostridiales bacterium UBA1758
GGCAATATGGCGGGGAACGCCGGATCTCTCCTGCTCCCCCGCCTCATTGTTCTTATAATTGCTCATCAGATCGCAGTCAGTTCTTTTTCTTTCTTTTCTGCGAGCTTGTCGATTTCCTTGATGAAATCATCGGTCAGCTTCTGAATGTCTTTTTCTGCGATCTTGTAATCGTCCTCGGTGATCTCGGAAGCCTTCTGCTGCTTCTTCAGCTTTTCAATGGAGTCGCGGCGAATGTTGCGGATCGCGACCTTAGCTTCTTCCGCATACTTCTTGGTCTGCTTGACCAGATCCTTACGACGCTCTTCGGTGAGCGGAGGGAAGACCAGACGGATCACGATACCGTCGTTCTGGGGGTTGATGCCCAGGTCGGAAGCGAGGATCGCCTTCTCGATGCCCTTGAGTACGGACTTGTCCCAGGGCTGGATGACCAGAGATCTGGGATCCGGGGTGGAAACGGAAGCGACCTGCTGGATCGGTGTGGGGCTGCCGTAGTAGTCCACGGTGATATGGTCGAGGACAGCTGCATTGGAACGGCCTGCGCGGATCGTTGCATATTCACTGCTCAGATTCTCACAGGTTCTTTTCATTTTGTGTTCGGTTTCTTTGTATTCGGACATGTCATTTTCCTCCGTTATATAGTTATTTCGTTCAAATGATCTCTTACTTTACGATGGTGCCGATATGTTCGCCGTTGAGAACGCGAATCATATTTTCCGGATCTGCCAGTGCGAAAACGACAACGGGAATGTTGTTGTCCATGGCAAGGCTGGTCGCGGTGGTATCCATGACGGCAAGGTGACGGGAGAGAACTTCATCGTAGCTGATGGAGTCGAAGCGTACGGCATCCGGATTCTTTCTCGGGTCGTCGCTGTAAACGCCGTCAATGTTCTTTGCGAGAAGTATCGCGTCCGCACCTATCTCGACCGCGCGGAGAACTGCCGCTGTGTCTGTCGAGAAGAAGGGGCTGCCCGTGCCGCAGCCGAACATGATGACCTTTCCCTCGGAGAGCATACGCCTTGCCGTCTCCGTATCGTAGCGCTGACCGATGCCCTGAATGTCGACAGCGGTCTGAATAGCGACGGGTGCGCCTATCTGCTTGAATACATCGGCGACTGCGAGGCAGTTCATTGCGGTGGCGAGCATACCCATGCGGTCTGCGCTCACACGCTCAACATGACCCGCGCCGTCCTTTACGCCGCGCCAGAAGTTTCCGCCGCCGACGACGATGCCGATTTCAACGCCCTCATCGGCGCATTTTTTCACAACGTCACAGACGGAGCCGATTGTATCAAAATCAAGCCCCCTGCCCTTACCGCCGGCAAGTGCTTCGCCACTTAACTTCAACAAAACGCGTTTGTATTTGGGAGTATTCAAATCAATTTCCCCTTTTCGTTTTTATACTTATATAATAAACTATGCCCCACGGTTTGTCCATATCTATTTTGTGAACGATTGGAATTTTGTGATTATTTTGTCTTTCTTCCGAAGAAATCCAACATCATATCAAAGAACATCGCCGAGCCGCTTGCATTCGGTTGCCACGGAGAATACCACGGATCGGTGGAACAATAACGCTCGGAAGTGTTAAATTCCGTGGTAAGCGCATACTTGAACGACGCATTCATGACCTTGGCGGCTTTTTCGCGTTCACCACGCATCAGCCACGCCTTCATCCAAACGCGGTCGCCCGATATCGTATAGTACACATCGCCGTAGCCGCCGAAATACGCTTCGTCACAATAGCAGGTACAACTCGTCATCAATCCGATCAGTCCACTTTCATTGATGCGTCCGGTACGGCGGAAGAAGTTTTCCATCTTGTCAAATGCCGGACTATCCGCCGCAATGATGCCGTTCACAACAAGACCTGCCGGTCCTGCGGTATGCGGATAACGCTCACTATCCTCAAACGACACGCCAAGCATATGTTCAAAAATGAACTCGTCGTCATTTTCGTGACCTTGATAGAGGTCGGCAAAAATCCCCCTAAGAATTTCAAAATACTCCTCGGCTTCCTTTTTCATGCGGTCGGCTTCGGGATCACCGAACAATGCAAAGGCTTCCGCAACGGTCGCCATTCCTTCGGCATTTGCGGCATCGGTGCCGTTCCAGAACTGTCCGACATCGTCCCAATCGCAACCCTTGCTGACCGGGAAAATCCCCTTTACCTTGCTGATCCCGTCGGTCGAGGATTTTTTACGTTCACGCTGAATCCAATCATAGCAACGCATGATATACGGACGGAAATGTTCGTACTCGGCACGGCTTTTGGTCGTCAGAAGACGGTGACCGACGGCGTGAAGCACGGAACCGTTCATTCTGCCCCACTGCTGATGAATACTGCAAATTTTGCCGTCGTCGACGCCGCCGTCCTGCATCCATCTACCGAAGAAATAATCGTACACACCGATGGTGTAGTCAGAAAGCCCGATGTCTTCCATCGGGATCAACATTCTTTCCGCCTCCGTCGGCCACACAAAACGACCGACATCTCCCTGACGGGACACAACATAATCGCTTCCGCGATAGTGCGCAAGCATTTGCATACACGCTGTGATCAATCGAAGATACGCGTGCTGATAAATTTCGTTATCGGTATTCGGGAAGATCTTGACCTTCGAAAGAATTTCCGCCCATTCCGTGGCATTTTCAGCCTTTTCGGCAGAAAAATCAAATTCGGCCGCATCCTGATAGGCGTGAAATGACAATTCAACCGAAGCGGACTGCCCTGCTTCAAGGTCAAACGAAAGGCGGAAGAAGTCGGAGGCTTCAAATTTGATCCTCGTTCTGCCGTCGGCAACCCATTCGCTTTTGAAACCGTCAAGTTTCTGCAAACGAATGGAAGTACCCTCGTCATCACGGGCGAAGTCCGCATTTCCCGTCCATGTTCGTTTCAGCATATACCAGTTTTTGACATTCGGGTAGTACGGCGTATAACCCGTGTCGTGCTCGTTCATCATATATGTTTCGCAACCGGTACGCGGCAAAATTCCGATACAATCGCTGATTTTCGCATTGGTGGTGTTTTTTGCGGTAATTCGGGCAAAGACGGTAGCGTTACGATCGAAGTTCGAAAATGTTTCCAGTGACAATTCTATATCGCCCTCACTGATAACAGTGTACTGCGGCAATCCACCACGAACGGGTGCAAAACGTGTCCGACGGTAATCGACCTGCTCCATCTGTTCGCCACGGAGGACGATGAAACCGCTTCCGTGTTCACGTAGGTGGTTATTATTATCGACAATATCGGAATTGGTAATCTTGAAATCGGGCCAAAGCACCTGTAAACGTTCAGCGAACGGCGGATGCAGGTAAACTTTATTGGTACGGGGTTTTTCCCATTTCGGTGATGACATATTCTTTCCTCCTTCAATGGCGTTTGCAACAAAAAAGCCCGCAGCTTACGGCTGCGGGCAGTTTGGTCGGATTATTCCTTGTCCTCAGAGGTAGCGACGACTTCGTCCTCTGCGATCTCCTCGCTTGCCTTATCGTTATTAAGAAGAGCCTTGATGGAAAGGGAGATCTTCTTGTTTTCATAGTCGATATCGGTGATGCGAACATCGACCTGCTGACCGTCGGAAAGAACTTCGGACGGGCGGGCAATGCGACGATCGGAAATCTGGGAAATATGGATCAAACCGTCAACGCCCGGGATGATTTCGGCGAAAGCACCGAAGGGCATCATTTTTGCGATCTTGACGGAAACGGTATCATCGACCTTGTACTGGGCGGTGAACTTGTTCCACGGATTTTCGGATTCCTTCTTGCAGGAAAGCGAGATCTTGTGCTTTTCGTTGTCGAGCGCAATGATGCGAACATCGAGTTCGTCACCGACCTTAACAACATCGGCGGGATTGCCGACGCGGTTCCAGGACAGTTCTGAAACGTGAACCATGCCGTCCACGCCGCCGATGTCAACAAAGACACCGTAACTGGTCAGGCTCTTGACGGTTCCCTTGTACTCGTTACCGACAGCGAGGGTTTCCCAAACCTTGGCGAGTTGTTCACGGCGTTCTTCGGCGGTGACAACGCGCAGGGTACCGACTACGCGACGACGATAACGGTTGAATTCGGTGATGCGAAGTTTGACTTTCTTGCGGAGGAGTTCAGTCAGCGGCTGATCCTTTGGAATACCGGTCTGGGACGCCGGGATAAAGACGCGGACACCGCGAACGCTGGCGACAACGCCGCCCTTGTTCTCTTCGGTGATAACGCCTTCAACAACGGTCTTTTCACGGCAAGCCTGTTCAACATCTTCCCAACTCTTGATGGTATCAAGACGCTTTTTGGAAAGAGTGACGATGCCTTCGATGTCGTTGACGCGGATGACATAGGTTTCGATCTCGTCACCGATGTGAACAAGATCCTCAACCTTGACGGTCGGATCGTCAGTCAACTCAGATACCGGAATAAAGCCGGACTGTTTGGTGCCGAGTTCGACCGAAATTTCCGTCGGCGATATGGCGGTCACCACACCGGTGACTTTATCTCCTGTATTTAAAGTTTTGAAGGATTGCTCCAGCATTTCTTCGAAGGAAAGTTCCTTCTCACCCTCGACGGGCGTTGCGACCTCGTTTTTGATCTCTTCGGTCATGTGTTTTTCAACCTCCTTAATAATACGGTCAGGCGTTGAAGCACCTGCCGTAATACCGATATTTCGACAATTCGGAAACGCAAACTCGGAAAGCCCGCCCTCATCCTCAATATGTAGAACAAATGAACAGTTTTCCCGGCAGATTTCCACAAGACGGCTTGTGTTGGAACTGCTTTTATCTCCGATGACAATCATCGCATCTGACGAAGCGGAGAGTTCCGCGGCTTCGATTTGCCTAATTTCGGTTGCTTTACATATTGTATCAAATAATTCTGCATTTGTACACACTTTTTTTGTAAATTCTGAACATTTTTCCCAAATGTCCATATTGAGAGTAGTCTGAGCAACCATTGTAAGGGGTTTTTGACGATTTTTTCCGTCTTCGAGCCATGCTGAAAGTTCGTTGACATCGGAAAATACCTCACAACGATCCCCTGCCCAACCGACAATCCCCAAAACCTCGGGGTGTTTTTTGTCGCCGATGACGATGACCGTTCGATTTTCAGCCGTCGCCTTATGGGCGTATTCATGCAATCTTGCCACATACGGACAAGTTGCGTCGATGATTTTCACATTTTTTTCCGTCAGTTCGTCGTAAATCTTTTTCCCGACGCCGTGGGAACGGATGATAGCGACCGCGCCCTCCGGGATCTCGTCGGTGGAATTCGCCACACGAAGCCCGCGTGCGTTCAAGTCCGCCACGACGTGTTTATTATGAATGATCGGTCCGAGGGAATATACCCCTTTGCCCGCATTTTCAACGGCAATGCCGACCGCACGACGAACGCCGAAGCAAAAGCCCGCGGATTTTGCAACCTTAACCATTACTCCTCCCGCAGTTTTTTGATTTCTGTCCAGATCATATCGGTAAAAGCGCGATACTTGGTCGAATGTTTATACTCCGTTTGCGGAGGAAACATCGGTTGTCCGTAATGGATCTCCACTTTACTCGGAAATCCTTTTTTGATATTGATACCCGCAGGGATCACCGGCACATCCGCCATATATGCAAGCATAGCACACCCTGTCTTGATCGCCTGATCCGGCTTTCGATAACGCGTACCTTCCGGGAAAAGGATCAGTTTTTTGTCATCCTTCAATGCGGCAATTCCCGTTTTGATCGCCTGCAAATCGGATGCACCGCGTTCCACAGGAAATGCACCGAGAGATCGCAGAAAATTACCGATGAATTTTACCTTGAACAGACTTCGTTTTGCCATAAACGCCGGCGGTTCATCCTTTGGCAGATTGGTCGCAAGAAAAACAGGATCCCAATTCAATTGATGATTGGCGCAGATCAATGCGCCACCCGCAGGAATATTTTCAATTCCCGTTGCGGTCACACGATAGCGAAGCCCCGTAATAAATCTCGCCAAACGAAAAAGAAACTTATATCGCATCAAAGTCGCTCCTCAATGATCTTTTTCATCAATGCAACGCTTTGCTCAAAATCCATATCCGTCGTGTCGACCAAAACCGCATCTTCGGCGGCTTTCAACGGAGCCGTGGCACGGTGAGAATCGTTATAGTCGCGCTGTTTGACCTCTTCGAGGATCTGTCCGTATTCGACCGACTGCCCTTTGGCGATCAGTTCTTCGTATCTGCGTCGGGCGCGTTCTTCGGGAGTGGCGGTCAAATAAATTTTCACCTTTGCGTTCGGCATGACCACCGTGCCGATGTCACGACCATCCATGATGACATCGTTTTCAAGTAAGGTATCCCGTTGCATCTTCATCAAAAAAGTACGCACCGCAGGATGTTTGGACACACGAGATGCATAGGACGAGATTTCGTTGATGCGAATTCGATCCGAAACATCCTCATCGCCGAGTATCATATGTTGTACCCCGTCGATGTAGCGAATTTTCAACGAGATCGTTTTGAGCAAACCTTCCACCGCAATCGCATCATCGGGATCGACATTATTTTGATACGCATACAGTCCGACTGTTCGATAGATCGCGCCGGTATCCACATATTGAAAGCCGAGTTCATTCGCAATTCTGCGGGCTATGGTGCTTTTTCCCGCCCCGGAAGGCCCATCAATCGCGATCGCAATATGACTCATTTTCATCCTCCAAAATCAGATAATTCTATGTCCCAAACCCACGCAAACTTCGTTGAGGTGGATCATACCGATACCAAAAAACATAGCAACGGCAATGTGCTCGTTCGAGCGTGCAATACCGATCTTTCCGCCGATATTGAGCCCGATCGCTTTGTTCATAATCTGTGAAACAGCCTCTCTCGCCGCACCGGCGACCGCGCCCTCCTCGGTATGAGAGTCACCGATCAGTCCTTCACGCTTTGCGGCAACGACCGTACGTTCGATGATTTTGTTGACCGAACTGATAAATTCCCCTCCGAAATTTGCGGCAGCACATTGAATTTCATCCTCGTGCATTTTTGTTTTGAAGGACTTTTCAGCGTCCATATCCGCCGTGAGCGCCATTTTCAGTGCCGCGGCGGAAACTTCCTTTGAACCCGTCATTTTTCCTCGCTCCTTCCGATCGAATAGCCGGCCGTACGCCCCGTCGACCACGCAATCTGCAAATTAAAACCGCCGGTATAGGCGTCCACGTCAATGATCTCGCCCGCGAAATACAGTCCCGAAATCAGTTTGGACTGCATGGTATGCGGATCGATCTCCTTTGTCGCGACCCCGCCGGAAGTGATAATCGCTTCCGCAATCGGACGACGGCCGGAAATACGCACCGGGAATGCCTTGATCAGCGTTTTCAGTGCCTGACGTTGTTCGCGTGTAACCGAATTTACCTGCGTATTTCCGGGAATGCCCGAAAGTGCGGCGACGGTTTCGGCAAGTCTTGTCGGGAATAAATCGTACAGTGCATTACGAAATTCACGGTTTTTGTATTTTTCAAAATCGGATAAAATTCTTTTTTCAAGTTTTGCGTCATCAAGCCCCGGTTTGAGGTCGATATAGACCGTTCCCTCCTGCTCACGCATATGACTTGACGCAGAAAGGATCAGCGGTCCCGACAATCCAAAATGCGTAAACAGCATTTCGCCGAGTTCGGTGTATTCCGCCTTTCCTTTTTTGTTGCGAAGTGTGACCGTGACATTGCGAAGCGAAAGCCCCATCAACCGTTCACAGAACGCGTCCGGTGATTCCAGCGGAACAAGAGACGCCTGAATGGGCTTGATCGAATGACCGATCTCTTCCGCCATACGATACCCGTCACCGGTCGATCCCGTCGTCGGATATGACGCCCCACCTGTCGCAAGTATGACCGAATCGGCATCAAACCGTCCCTGATCGGTTTCGACACCCGTAACACGACCGTCTTCGACGAGGATGTGTTTTGCCGTGGCGTTGACGATTTTCACGCCCGTTTTCATCAAATACGCACGCAAGGTATCCGTCACATGAAAGGCATTGTCCGATACCGGGAAAACGCGGTTTCCGCGTTCGGTTTTCAACGGAAGACCGTGCTGCTCAAAAAAACGCATCGTATCCTCGGGAGAAAAGGAATTGATCGCACTGAATAGAAATTTCGGGTTGGTCGGAACATTTTTCAAAAATTCTTCCGGCGTGCAATCATTGGTCAGATTGCATCGTCCCTTGCCCGTGATATTGATCTTTTTGCCTAATTTATCGTTCTTTTCGAGAAGGACCGTGGAATAACCGCGTTCTGCGGCGGTACCAGCCGCCATCATTCCCGCGGCACCCGCGCCGATAACAATGACATTCGTTCGCATCAAAGTGCCTGCTTTTCGTAAACCTGATACTCTTCCCAAACGCTTTCCAGTCGATTGAAGGCGTCGGTGAGTTCAACGCTTTTGCGCATACCGACGGCGACAATGAGTGCATTGATGACCGAAAGAGGTGCAACAAGGGAATCGACAAAACTCGCCATATCACTCTTTGCAACCAAAACATGACTTGCAGCAGATGCAAGCGGTGAAAGCATACTGTCGGTAATTCCGATGGTCGTGGCGCCTTTTTTGTGGGCATACTGCATTGCCTTAACGGTACGGCTTGAATAGCGCGGGAAACTGATGCCGATGAGAACGTCATCCGGCTCCATTCGGATCATCTGTTCAAAGACCTCCGCGGTGCTGGACGTACGGATCTGACGGACATCGTCAAACATCTGGGTGAAATAAAAACCGATAAAACTTGCAAGAGAAGCCGACGAACGAACGCCCAAAATAAAAATTCTCTTCGCCGCAATGATAGCATCGACGGCTTTATCGAATGCGTTGTGGTCAAGTTCTTCCATCGTCATACGAATCTTGTCGATATCGGATTCGAACACCGTATTTGCCAGATCGGCGTCACCGAGTCGGTCGGATGCAACCTCGATGCGCTGAACACTTGTCAGTTTTGTGCGCACCATTTCGGCAAGCGCCCTTTGCATCTTCGGATAGCCTTCATAACCGATTTCAGCCGCAAAACGGACAACTGTGGATTCACTGACGCCGATGGCACTACCAAGTTTGCTTGCGGTCATAAATGCGGCTTTATCGTAATGCTCAATGATGTATTTTGCAATGTTTTTTTGTTTTTTTGAAAAGCCGGTCATACCGTTTTGAATTTTTTCAATCAGACTTTCTTCCATAATTTCCTCCACGGTTATGCGAAATACTCCGATTTTTTGTTTTATTATACCATATTTTTTTCTGCATTTCAAACATTCAAATATGAATTTTGAAAAATTTTTTCCGTCATTATGCAAAAGCCTTGATTTCACATCATCAAATATCATATACTATGTGTGTTAGGAACAATCAATATGTACGGAGGACGATATGAACCAATCCATTCTTTTCGAAAACGATCTTTTTCGTTTCGAACTCGGCCAAGACGCGTGCGCGAAAAGTTTGATTTTGAAATCTACCGGCGAAGAACTGCTCGACGCATCGGAACGTCTTTCGATGTTTTCGGTCACGCAGGAGCGTCCGTTCAACAACGAAGTAAAACTTTCCCATCCGAACAAACGGACGACCTATCCGGCAAATTCCGTCACACGCGACGGAAACCGTCTGATCATCGGGTTTGATATTGCCCCATATGAGGCGGTGGTCGAATTCAAACTGGCGAAGGACTATCTTTCATTCACATTGGTCGACTTTATTGTCCATGAATACAGTTATCCGTGGTTGCATCTCACTCCCCCGCCGGTTTCGGAATTCCGTCTAATCCGTCTTCCGCTGAAAAACCGCGAAAAATACGGGGAATGGCTTAATGTCCTTTGGGATGATTTCGCCGCAATCAACGTCCTTGCCGCCTGCCCCGAAGCCAGAATCGAATCCGAAATGCGCTACTCGGCACGGGTTCTGACGGCGGACGCCGACGCGTCCGTCAAATTGCGTGGCGTCACCGCATCTATGATTGCCTGCAAGCCGGACAGTCTTCTTGACTGCATCGAATCCATCGAGGTCGACTACGACCTGCCCCGCGGGGTTGCAGCCCGTCGTGCTCCCACAATCAACCGTTCCGTCTACTGGTCAAATAATGTCAATCCGTCAAACGTCGACGAACACATTCGTCTGGCAAAGCAAGGCGGTTTCCAACTTCTTTTGATGTATTATACGAGTTTCTTTGTTGAAGATGAATATCTTTATCTCAACGGTAATTACGATTTCCGTCCGGAATATCCGAACGGATTTGCCGATCTGCGTGCCATGCTTGCAAAAATAAAAGCCGCGGGAATCGAGCCGGGACTTCATTTTCTGCAAACGCATATCGGGCTGAAAAGCCGCTATGTCACGCCCCATGTCGACCACCGACTGAATCTCACACGTCGCTTTACATTGTCCCGACCGCTTGGAAAAGAAGACGATGTGATCTATGTTGAGCAAAATCCGCGTGACAGCGTCATGTTTGACGACTGCCGCTATCTCACCTTTGGCGGTGAAATGATGCACTACGACAGTTTCGACTGTGAGCCGCCGTATTACTTCCGTGGCATCAAACGCGGTGCATACAAAACCGAGATCGTTGAGCATCCTTTGGGCCAGATCGGTGGCATTCTCGACATCAGTGAATTCGGTGCACAAAGTTGCTATATCGACCAAAACACTGGTCTTCAGGACGAGATTGCCGACAAGGTCGCAGAAATTTACGGTTGCGGCTTCCGTTTCATCTATCTCGACGGTTCCGAGGGCGCGACGATTCCGTACGCCCACCATGTTTCCAACGCGCAATACCGTGTTTACAAAAAATTCGAGCCAAAACCATTCTTCTGTGAAGGTGCGGCAAAGTCCCATTTCGGCTGGCACTGGATGAGTGGCGGCAACGCCTTTGACATCTTCGAGCCGAAGATATTCAAGGCGAAAATTGCCGAACACCCCGCCGAAGAAGCACCGAGAATGCGTAATGATTTTACGCGTCTCAACTTCGGTTGGTGGGGATTTTGGAATCCCGGAACACAGGCAGATCTTATCGAATACGGTGCCGCCAAAGCCGCCGCATGGAATTGTCCCGTCACGATGCAAATGGATCTAGATGTGGTCAAAAAACATCCGCGTCTTGACGATATTTTAGAGGCGATGCGTCGATGGGAGGATGTTCGTGCAAAAGGTTGGCTCGACGACGAAAAGAAAGAGATACTCAAAGATCTCTCCGTCGAACACACCCTCCTTCTCAACGAAAACAAGGAATATGAACTGGTCCGTTACACGCAGATCGCGGGCGATCAGGCAGCGGAAGTACCGCTTCGTGCGTTTATTTTCGAACGCAACGGCAAAAACACCGTCGTGTTCTGGCATACCTCCGGCTTTGGCAATCTTTCGCTTCCGTTTTCCGCCAAAAATTTGAAACTGCAAAAAGAACTTTACGGTGAACAGATCACTATTTCCGAAAATGACGGCAAATCCATCATCCCCACCGCAGGCAAACAGTATCTTACCACCGACCTTTCCGAAGTCGAAATCCGAAAAGCGTTTGAAAATGCAGTCTTTTTCGAATAAAAGGAGTTCAAAATGAAGGAATTTTCGTGTATTGAACAGTTTTTCGAAACAAATCCCCCCATAATACCGAATGTGATGGTCAACATCGACGGCAATCTGCGTTGCGGTGGTGAAGGCACTGTCTACGAAGCATCGACAGGGATTTTTTCCGACGAACCATCCTATTCTTTCTCGTCCGAAGACGATACACACGCCGAGGTGAAAATCGCATCCTGCGGTTACGAGGTCATAGAAAATTTCGAATTTTTCAAAACATCCGCCGCCGTCCGTCAGATCACGGCTTTCCGCAATACCTCTGACCATTCCGCACCCTTGATGCACCTGACCAGTGCGAGATTTTCATTTCCGTGGCGTGGCGGAATTCTCGATTGGAACGATCCGCGTCGTTTTCGAATTCATTACAGTACCTACTCCAACGGAAGCGAAGGTCAGTGGGTTGAAAAATCGTTTGCCGACCTCGGACTATTCCCCGTATACACCACCGATTTTGATTTTCAAACCCGCCGTCCCGTACTGCTACGTTCCGAGGGAAGTTGGTCGACGGGCAGATATTATCCGCTTCTCATTGTCGAAGACCGTGAAACGGGCGTCGCGTATTACATTGAACACGAAGGCGGCGTAACATGGGAAATCACGCTCACCGTCAATGACGGACGCTTGTATCTTGAAGCGAACTCTGCGAACAACACCCACGATCTTTGGTATCGAGAACTCGCCCCGGACGAAACTTATACCACTACTCCCGCGATCCTCGGCAAAGTCGAAGGCGGGTTTGAAGAAGCGGTCGCGGAACTCATTCGCGCAAAGCGTGAGTCGTCCCTCGTCCACTGGAAAAACGGCGTGATCCCCGTTTGCTACAATGTCTATATGGGCGGTCTGTTCGGCTCTCCGAATGACCGCGAACTCCCACCGCTGATCGAAGCCGCCGCAAAAGACGGTTGTGAGGTCTTCTGTATTGACGCGGGCTGGTTCCGCCCCGAAGTGAACAATAGCGGAAGTTGCTTTCTCGGCGACTATGTTCCCGACGACAAACGCTTTGGGAAGTACGGTCTGGCGGGCATTTTGAAACTCATCGCCGATCACGGAATGGTGCCAGGGCTTTGGTTTGAATTCGAAGCCGTCGACGAAAACATCGGCGCCGTGGTTTCCGAAACCGCCGTCATTCGCCGCAACGGTCATATTGTCAGCCCCGGTCGTGCAATATACGACCTCTGTGATCCCGCCGTCCGCAAAAAACTTTTGGAAAGCGTCGACCGCGTATATCGCATGGGGCTTCGTTACCTCAAAAACGACCATAATCTCGGCACGGGTACGGGCTACGGCAAATCGGGCGAATGTTTCGGCGAAGAAGCCCGCAAGCGTGCCGAGGCTTTGCTCTCATTCATTGACGAACTCCGTCTGCGCTATCCCGACCTCATCATTGAAAGTTGTGCCAGCGGCGGAATGCGAACCGATCACGGCACCCTCCGTCATCATTTTTTGGAAAGTACGAGCGATCAGGAATACTATTTCAACTATCCGGCGATCGTCGTCGGCGTCGGTGCAACAATGGAGCCCGAAAAAGCCGCAAACTGGGATTATCCGTATGCGCTGACAAAAGCCGAGCATCGCGTTTTCAATTCCGATCCGCAGATACTTCAAAACCTCATCGCCCGCTACGCCGACGGTGAAGCGACGATCTTCAACATGATCAACGGGTTTATGGGTGTGATGTATCTTTCCGGGCGGTTAGAGTACGCCGATGCCAAAAACGAAGCCCTTATCCGTGAAGGCATCACGCTCTACAAATCACATCGCGGTGAGATCATCCGCAGTGTTCCCGTTTTTCCGACGGGGATGCCTGCAATGGGGCAACCGGGTTATGTGACCTACGGGCTCAAAACCGACGACGTCATTTTACTTGCCGTTTGGCGCATGATGACACGGGACGAAAACTTCTCATTTGACCTTTCCCGTTACGGCGCAAAATCCGTCGAACAGATCTACCCGTCCGCGGATCTCTCGTCACGATTTGTTTTTGCACAGTCGACCGGCCGTATGACCGTGGAAATGAAGGGCGCAAAAAATATGGGAAGACTTTATCTTGTCAAACTGAAATAATTCATCAAAAACGAAAACGCAGTGGGAAAACCCACTGCGTTTTTTCAGCACTGTTTGACAAGATTGACAAACACGAAATTCAGTTTCCACTTTTTCCCCGGAATTGTGTAGATTTTCAAGCGGATGCAACCGTCTTCTTCGTGGATCACGGGCAGGACCTTGCACTGGAACTGTCCCGCTTTGACGAG
The DNA here is from genome assembly GCA_002315595.1 of Clostridiales bacterium UBA1758. Lineage (GTDB taxonomy): Bacteria > Bacillota > Clostridia > Oscillospirales > UBA1758 > UBA1758. The sequence continues at coordinate 13,822 of DCHG01000034.1, forward strand.
TCCGCCCCCCGTACGAAGTCCCTGCTCCGTTTCGAGAACGGTGACGGTATCTTCTTTTTCGTCGCCGGAAACCGCAAGCATCTCATACTGTCCCTTCGGTACTTCGATCAGGAATGTCGCGGGCATATCGCCTTCCACAAAATCCTCACGCAGTCCGTCAGGCCCGCCGCGTCTAACGATCCGAATATTTTCCGCGTTTTCAAACCCGTATCCGCGGAAGACGGTGAACGGCAATTCCTTTAACCGCACAAAATCAAGCGAGTGAATAATCATCGGCTCCGCACCGAAAAATTGACGGTACAGTTCCTTTTGATAGTCCTTTTGATAATTTCCGCCAAGATCAAATTTATAGACCGTATGGTTTTCCATCCGGGCATTGCCCAGATACCAGTCGCGAATAAATCCGTCAACCGCCTTATGATAGGCGGTATCGGCATTTTCGCCGATATAAATGTGACGCTTGGTGAACGCCAAATGGCTCATCACATCGGGTTGTTCATCCTCCGTCTGGCTGTCAATACCCACTTCGACGATCTGTCCCAAAACCGTGTCAAAGGATAGAATTCCGTTTTCTTCGGTAAATCCAATGCCTGCGGCTTTCAAGCCCTCCCGCAGAACGGTACAGTCATAGGGCGAGGTAATATTCACCCTGCCGCCCTTTTTGCTTTCAATCTTCATCCAAGTGATCTTTCCGTCATCCACGGATGCGCTGACCTCAACGGCACCTCTTGCTAAAAGTCGTTCGAATCTTGCGTGTTTCCAAGCATCATAGCGATTGAATCGGTCATTGTACTCGTGGATCGCCTGACCTGCACGGATCAGTCGGTCGTAGTCCACACTTCCGTCGGGTAACGCCGGGAACAGCCGTATCACACCGTTGTGCGATTGCAGAAGCATTTCATTGACCGCGGCAAGCATTTCGCCCGTGAATTCCATCATACATGGATAGTACAACGGTTGGCGTTCAATGGCGCAGTAATTCATGAAGCGTTCCGTTTCTTCGGCGGAAAGGCCGTTGGAACGCAGCATTTGGTCGAGTCCCATCTCATACAGCAAGCGAATTGCCTTTTGTCCGTTACCGAGCCTTGCAGAAGCGGCGGCGAGCCAACTGACCTGAAACACGCCGATCTCACAATGTGTTTCAAGGAAGGTAATGGTATTTTTTGCCGCCTCAACCCATTTGGGTTCACTGTTTAGATCGATCTCGTTGGTCGGAAAAACCGTCATCAAAGTCATCGGATGACGGATCCAAAGATTGGCAGGTGCCTGTTCAGAGTCCAAAAAGCGGATACCGTAATCATCCGTGACGGTCGGATACTGCGGCAAATGCTCACAAAGATGCCGTATTTGTGGTAACAATTCATCATGGTCGTCGAGAATTTCCGCCGATTCAAGCGTGAATTTCAGCAAATATTTGACGCTTGAAACCGTCGCAACGGAATTTGTCGCAAGCGACCCCTGCTCCGGGGAAATATCCGGAAAAATGACATACTCGTTCCGTTTTTCATCGAATTTGAAAATTCCGACGGCAAAACGGCAGAGTTCCAAAAACAACGGATATGCTTCATTTTTAAGGTATTCTTTATCCAAAGAATACTCATATTGCGACCACAAATATTGTGCGCACCACGGCCAGCAACTGAAATACAGTGGGTACGGATAATCCATCGCCGCCCCATCAAGACCGTAATTCGTCTTTGCCCAGTTTTCGGCAAGTTTCAAATAACACCGCAGACCGTCAGAAAACACCTTTCCGAGATCCAGTCGGTTGCTTGAAAACACGCCCGCAAAGGCGGCTTGAATATTGACATCCCAGTACCACATACTGCCCCAAAGATTGGGGTGGCGAATATCCCACAGACCGTTGAGTCCGCAGGCATGGTGTTTCATCACTCCATCCTTGCCACTGCAACAATCCAGCGCATACTGGTTGACGTAATACACCCTTTCCAAAAACTTGTCCGGGACGGAAATTTTAGCACGTGAGAAAAAGTCCTGCCAATACCGATGATGCTCCGCCTTGATTTCGGGCAGTCCCTTTTCCCATTCATCCATAATTTTGACGCCTTCGACGGACGGCTCGTCATAATTCCATTTCGTGAAGACTCCTGTCAGAACAACAAAATCATTGTCCGCTTCCGTGATTTCCACCCTGCGTCCGTTCAGTTTTCCCCTTGCATTTACCAAGCGGATAATGCCCGAAAAAGTGAACGGTTTTTTGCCGGAAAGAAGCCAAGACACCGTATAGACAAAGGTATCGTCATTCACCGCGTAAATGGAAAAGTCGTGGCTTTCACGGTCGCGTTGATCGGGATAAACAACATCAAGCGAACGGATCAGACCATTCTTTTCCTGATGAAATTCGGTCACGATCATATCCTTGCGTGATGTGATGATTTTTGCCGAAACCTTTCCGTCGAGATCAAGACGGATCGCCGCTTTCTCCAAGTAAAGTTCCAGTCGGGAGTTTCCGTTGGTGACCTCATTGGCAAATGAGAATTTTATCTCACCCGTTGCAGGATAACTGCTTGAAAAGCCAGTATCGGAATACCCGCCTTCTTCCCCGACCGGGATGCGGTAATAAGAAAACGGCTCGCCGTCCTTCGGAAGATAACTTTCGGGATCTTTCGGAAACAATGGCAAATCCGGCGTATTTTCGTCGGACAACTGTTGTGCGTTGAGAATATCGTCCGGGAGAACATTTTCGCTGAGATTATAGTAGATCTCATAATGATTCATCGCCACGGAAAGCGCGGACTTTTCATAAAAAGCCATTGCTCCGAAACAACCGTTACCCATGGGCAATGCGTTTTTCCAACTGTTTTCGCAATTTTCAAATACAACCTTGTGCATCGTCATTCTCCTTTTCAGCATTCCGTCGAAATCACCGTTAAATCGCCCACTTACTGCATACGGAAATCAAGTTCGTACGGCAACGGATACAATTCTTCCGCCTTTTTTACGGCAGCGTCACCCGACAGAGAGAGGTCGCGTTCCACGATTTCTCTGTGAATATCCTGCCAAAGTTTCGAAACGGAAAGTTCGCCCTCCTTCACGTCGTTAAGGACAAAACCCGCTTTCAGCATTTCACTCGCCTCATCAAGTTTTTTGAGGTTGAGCAACGCCTTGACCACGCAAACACGGAGTCTGCCATGCGCCCTTAGCGTCGAATTCAGTGTTTGGTAAAGTTTCATCCATTCGCTATCACGACCGATATCGGTCAAAAGCGTGCCGTATTCGTAAAGAAAGGCACGGCATTCCTTTGCCGGGGCGAGATCGGCGGCGGCATCCATATAGATTGCGGCGTTTTTGAGATCACCGAATTCATTTTTATAAAGCATTGCGAGATTGCGATTTGCCCAAAGCGACGGTGCAAGCATCAACGATGTTTCCCACGCCTTCTTCGCACCCTCAATGTCACGAAGTTCGTACTTTGTCGCCCCGAGCATTAAGTAAGTGTACCATGTTCTGCCCTGCTCCGTTGCGGCGGAATCTTCCATCATATCACGCCAAAATTTACCGATGACATAGGAAACAGGGGCTTTTTCCGTTGACGGGCAAGGCAAATATCCCTTGTCAAGCAAATGGTTCCACTGTTTCGTTTCGGAATCGTCAACGGACGGGAATGTCAAATTATCGCTAATAGGAAGACCGCCCTGCATTTTGCGAATACGGTTTTCAAGTGCGCCCCATCCGCTTGCCTCAAAGGCGGGCTTTGCTTCACCCGAGAACGAAACATTGTCAAGATTTTCAAACGCCTTTTTGTCGGCAAGTACGGCTTTCACCGCCGATTTTGCGGTATTCCAATCGGAATACAGTTCTTTTTTCGTTCCGTCAATGGCGGTGTAACCTTCCGTCCATTCAAGGACCGTATGTCCCGGCATCGGTGCGTGTTCGAATTGTGTACGCGCATAGCCCGCCTGAATTTCGATATACGCCTGACCGGGCTCCGAAAGAAATTCGCCCCAATGTCTTCCGCCTGCGGCTTGTCCCCAAAGGAAAA
>DCHG01000034.1:17852-32087 GCA_002315595.1 Clostridiales bacterium UBA1758
AAAAGTTTGCGTCCGGCAAGCCGATCGGTCGAGAATTGAAGCAATCCCGTTCCGTACGGCTGAACAGCCGCAACCCATTTCTTTTCTTCCTTCGGAATACAATAGAAATAGTCGGTCGAATGTTCGATATTTGACGGATAACTGACGTCGACGCCCTTGGAAATCGGGAACGCCGATTTGCCGATCTCATAATGATTTTCCTCATAGAAACACTGGATCGAGTCATCCGCAGGAACAAGGACACGCGTTTGTTTTATTTCGGGAACGGCGATGTTGCTCCACCAATACATCCATTTCGTTTCATCGGTGGTGTTTTCCACGCGAGTGCGAATATAAAGGACATCGGACTCTTCGGGCAACACCGATGTGATACTGTATGCAAGACCGCGTTTGCGTTCGAATTCGTACATTCTCACACCGTTGTCGCCGATCTGTTCACACCACATCGGCGAACAGGTCAGCGGTGTATGCCCTTTGATGCCGATGTTGAATTCCACACCGCCCGACATCCACGCATTGCGAAGTGCAAAATTGCATGGTTGCATCACGGTATTTGTATAAAGCAGGTCACGTCCGTTTTTCTTATCGAAAAGCGACCAAAGTTTTCCGCCGAATCCGGGCAAAAACACCGCTTTCAGATACGAGTTTTCCAATACGACCGTGTCGATTTCGGTTGGCTTTCGGTCGCGGTCATAGCCATCCTGCACGGTGTACGGAAGCAGGGAGTCGATCATTCCCTGACTGATATAGCGGCGTTCTTCTTCGTTCAGATCATCTTTTACCTGAATTTTCGCGTGAAGATAACTGACATTTCGAATGTCCGCCATCGGATTGTTGTCACCAAGACTCGCGGCATTAATCCGCATTTTTTCAATACGATACATTGGTTTTCCCCCTATTCGGTTTTTCCATATCATACAATAAATGCGTTTGAAACACAATCTACGCTTTTGATACCCGTCAATCATCACTCTACTCATTGTAGGAAATCGACGCATATCAACGATGTTTTCAGAATTATTATAGCACTTTGCAAATCATTTTTCAATTCATTGCGTAAAAAACACATCCCGTTGCGCTTCGGGATGTGTTTTTTGTATCGACTCGTCATTTCGCCATGAAAGGCAGTCACGGCGGCTTTCGATATTCGTCGGGATATAACAGACAGGAGAATCCGTTTTTCGAAAGTTGCAGACGAAAATGAAATTTTGATTTTAGTCCTCTCTGAGTTGGACGTTGATGTGTTCGAGGCGTTTGAATTCATCATAATCGACTTCACGAATGATCGCTTCCAACTCACCGTCGCCCATGACGGTGGTTCGTCCCGTGGCATATTCGGCGTCGACGCGTTGTTTCATTTTTTCAATGATCGGAGCACGTTTATCAACAACATTGTCACCGACAAGTGCGAAATAACCATTCAGCCAATGAGCAATTCCCGCAAGCCCACTGTGGGAATCGACAGCGACCGTTGCCGGACGACCGAGAAGTTTCGCGGTATCGAAAATATTGTAAATTTCTTCATCTTTGAGCAGACCGTCCGCGTGAATACCCGCACGGGTGACATTGAAATTACGCCCGACAAACGGAGTACGCGGCGGTATTTCATAGCCGATGTGATTTTCAAAATAGCGTGCGATTTCCGTAATGACGGGAAGTTCCATTCCGTCGGTCGTCCCGCGAAGCGACGCATATTCGATGACCATCGCTTCCAGCGGACAGTTTCCCGTGCGTTCACCGATACCGAGCATGGAGCAGTTGACGCTTGAACAACCGTACAACCACGCGGTAGCGGCATTCGTGACAACCTTGTAAAAGTCATTGTGACCGTGCCATTCGAGCATTTCACTCGGAACGCCGGCATAGTGAATCAAACCGTAAATAATGCCCGGAACACTGCGCGGCATTGCAACACCCGGATAGGACACACCGTATCCCATTGTATCGCAGGCACGAATCTTGACGGGAATTCCCGCCTGCTCGGAAAGGTCCATCAAAGCCTCTGCAAGCGGAACGACGAAGCCGTAGTAATCGGCACGCGTAATATCCTCAAAATGGCAACGCGGACGAATCCCACGGGACAGGATCTCTTTGACAATACCGAGATATTTATCCATCGCCTGCGCGCGTGTCAGCCCCATTTTATTGTAAATATGATAGTCAGAGCAGGAAAGAAGCACGCCGGTTTCTTTGATGCCGAGATCGCGGACGAGTTCAAAATCTTTCGGGTTTGCGCGGATCCAAGTCGTGACCTCCGGGAATTCGTAACCGCGGGAAAGACATTTGTCGATCGCTTCGCGGTCTTTTTCGGTGTAAACGAAAAATTCGCTCTGTCGGATCAAGCCCTTCGGTCCGCCGAGTCTGTGAAGCAGATCAAACAGATCCGCAACCTGTGTTGCGGTAAACGGAGATGTCGACTGTTGTCCGTCGCGGAATGTCGTGTCGGTGATCCATATCTCATCCGGCATACTCTGTGGCACGGTGCGGTGGTTAAAGGCGACCTTCGGAATACTTTCGTAATCAAAAAGATGACGGTAAAGGTTCGGCGTCGGACTATCTTGAAGTTGGTAGCGATACGCCGATTGTTCGAGTAAATTCGTCGCATCGGAATATTCCAGTGTCGGATTTTGTTTCATCACTTTCATATATCATACCGCCCAATCGGGCTTTCCTTTCATTTTATCGCCAGAAGAATTTATTCTTCGACAATTCTTGCAACTGGCAGGCTATTTTTGCCCGATATCGCTTGAATTGTTGATAGTATAACACGCGAAATGAATTTATTCAAGTACATTCTTGCAAAATCTCAAATAATCTTTTTGCAAATTTTCGCTTTGCTTTTGTTTGAAAAAACAAAAAACGGACGAATCGATCCTTCGATTCGCCCGTTTTTTCAGAATTTTCCGCCGTGACCGCCGTGGGAAACCCCACCCGATGAAATATGTACTCCGCCACCTGAATTTCCCGATCCGTGGTGATAGCCCGAACCGTGATGATCGTCGTCTTTCGGAATCGGCGTGCGAATGACATTGGTATATAGGTAAATATCCCGACTTTCGCTTACCGTGAAACTCCCGTGGCGCACATAACTCTCCGCACCGTACTGCGGACGAACGCTGATAAGTTGACGCTTCATAGCACCCGTCGTGACAAGTGCGGCGATCAGGCTGACTGCCGCGGCAATTGCCACGATCCCCCAAATTCCCATGCCGTCGGACTTCTCAAAATAATACTCATACTCCGTCGGATAGCCACCGTCATAGTAAATCGGATCATCGAAATCGTCTTGATCACTTTCTTTCGGCTGAGTGAAATATGCCGTGATCTGCGTGTCACAATTCCATGCAAAACACTCAAACGCGTCATAATAATCGCCGTTGCCGAGGTAGACGAGAACATTCTCCATTGCAATGTCGATCGAAACATCGCTCATCGCGAGAATCCCTTCGCCCGCGGTGATGACATACCAGTCGCGTTCCGCCATGGAAAGTAAGAGCATCACGCCGTCATCTCCGTCACCGAAACCAAGTCCGTTTTCGTCAAAGAAATCATCAGCAAAAGTTTGAATATCCTTACTACCCGTATTCAGCGAAGTGACAACCGATATAGCGATCGAATTACCCGAGGAAATCCCATCAAAGATCGTTTCGAGTTTTAATTCCTCCTCGTCTGTCAGTAGATCGGCAAGGTCAAAAATATGTTGTTCAGGCTGTTCCGTCGTTGTGTTTTCGACCGTTTCGACCTCATTGACCGCGTTTTCGTAAACATCATCCACGACTTCTTCGGCATATGCGGGAAATGCGACAAGCAGAATCAGGCAGGCGGCAATCGCCACAAAAAGATTTTTTTGTTTCATCATTTCGCCCCCAAAAATCGAATCAGCAAGGTGAGAAGCGTGATGATTGCGGTACCCGCCGCAAAAATACCCGCAAACCATTTTCGGTATAGGCTCTTGCTCATCGGCAGATCGCCCGCAATGCGTCCGTTTTGACCATTGACGATGAATCGATAACTTCGATCCTTCCACTTTGTGTTGAGAATCCACACCGGGCAAAGGGCATAACGCACCCGACCGTTGTGAACGAAAACGGCTTTCTTTTTTACCGTAACACTGTCGTAGCCGACAACGGTATTGCGGATCTGATCTTCTGCGGTATTTTCCATTCGTTGCTCGGCACGGGAGATGCAATCGTCACTCGACTCGTCATAACGATCGGCAAAAAAGCCGGAAAGATATGCGGTTTTGAAATCCACCGCTTCGGAGAAATCAAACGGCTCAATAGATTCGATCAGGTTGTTTTCCATTTTTTTGGAGCCGTCGACGGGGACATTATCGAAGCCGAGTCCACCGCTTCTTAAAATGAGGTAATGGCTTCTCGCGGTATTTTCATATTCACTGTCACGCCAAACACGCGTGCGAATTCCCTCATACCTGATCGAAACATCCGCATCACCGTCAAACAACCAAAACGGAACATAGATGCCCTTGACCTCGTCGATGTGATTTTCATCGGCAAATACCTTCGGCAAAAGCGTTTTATTCTTATAATGACGGCGCAGTGCATCTTTCGCCTGCTCCTTAGTGATCCGAAATGGGATCACGCAGTCGGGCATCAGATCGCCCGAAACGCGTCCTTTCATGATCACGGGGTTGTCGCAGTACGGGCAAGCCGTCGCCACAGTTGTTGCTTCGCAGACGATCTCACCTCCGCAGGACGGACAAGAGAAAACATTCAAATCGCTTTCGCCGTCGAAATGTTGTCCTTCGCCTTTATTCCAGCCGGAAACGCGTTGCTTCGCATCCGTTTCCGCGTCAAGATATTCAATGATTTCATCAACGGAAATTTCCGCCCCGCAAAAATCGCATTTCATTTCCTGCGTTTCACCGCTGAATTCAATGCCTGCGCCGCAATGAGGGCATTTGAATTGTTCCAATCGGTCTTCCATAGGCTTCACTCCTTTGTAAACTCGAAAAATTATACCACGAAATCCGTGCCTAAACAATATCGACTTCACGCAAAATTGCCGGAGAGTGATATTCGCACTCTCCGGCAAAGCGGTCGTTATTACATTCCGAGGATCTTTTTCAGCGTCCCGCCCAAGATCTTTTCCTTTGCGGAGTCCGAAATATTGAGCGTGCGATAGCGTTCCATTTCATACTGAATGTACGGGGTGTCCTTGTACGGGAAGTCGAGTCCGAAGATACTGCGATCCTCCCCCGTTTGGAGAATGATGGTTTCAAGTTGTTCGCGTGTCAGTGTCCACGCCGAAAGGCCGTCCCGGTCGCTGACGCTTGTCCAGCCGGAGAATACGGTCGGATTTTCAGGATTTGAACTGTTGTTGCACATCACAGCGAGAGCCTCATGGAAGAAATGGAATCCGCCGAGATGTTCCATACTGAAACGGAGTTTCGGGAAATTCCACGCAACCTCGTCAAAGAGGATCGGACGAACATCGGCAAGGCGATACCAGTGCATTCCGCAGTGGAAGGAGATGAATAGGCCAAGTTCTTCGGCTCGTTCATATACCTTGAATGCTTCCTCGCTGTTAATGGCAAACTGCTGATATGCGGGGTGCAGTTTAATGCCCTTGAATCCCATATCCGCCACTCGGTCAACCTCGGCACGAAGATCCTTCGACTTGAAATCGATTGTACCGAATCCGACGATATCGTTCTGTCCTTTCAGTTCTTTCGCAAGCCATTCGGTCGGTGCATTGTCTTTCCAACTGTCTCGCGGAAAGAATGCGAACGCGACGGCCTTGTCGATGCCGCAATCATCCATCATTTTTTTGAGATGATCAAGTGTGCCGTTTTCAAAAATTTCCTTTGGAAAAACATGCGCATGATTTGCAAAAATCATTGTATTCTTCCTTTCTTATCTGTTGCTGATTTTTTTGTCCTGAAATTCTTCACTATGCAACACGACTTCCATTACACCGTCATCATCGGGAATAACGAGAAACTGGCAAAGCCCATGGAATGTGTGAATGGTTTCGGTGATATCCGGCTGAATTCCGTTCGGATCGCCGTTCCCCGCACCTACGAGTTTTCCGCGGACGACCTCTATGGTGACATCACGATCGGTTTCGGACAGAGGTGCGATATTGCCGTTTGCGTCGGTGACTGCGACATTGATAATCGAGCAGTCGTAATCGGTCTTGGCCGCGGCATCCACCACATCAAGGCGAATCGGATTGCCGACGGTACGAACGATGTCGATAACCGTTTTCCCGTCAACTGTTCCCTCGGCTTTCAGTTCGCCGACCTCGTACGGAACCGTCCATTCCGCATAGTTATCATTGACCTTTTTTTCGCCGATCAATTTGTCGTTGAGATACAATTGAACACGGTCGAGATTTGTCATGGCGACAACTTTCACGCTTTCGCCCGGTTTGTGATTCCAATGCGGGCAAAGATGTAAAACCGGCTCATTCGGCTCGGAATAAAATGATTTCAAGTAATAAAAAGTGTCTTTTTCAAAGCCACAGTTATCATGGAGCCCCCAATGTGAGAAAACGCTCGGCCATTCAAAGGGTTGCGGCTCACCGCGATATTCAAAGCCGCCCCAAACGAATACACCCGCGACGTGATCCGCCGAACGCTCCGCTTTCATGGTATCGGCAAGGTTGTTGCCAAACGGCGCATAATTCAACCCGAACGCATCATACTGTTGCAATTCGGCGTTGTTTTCATAAACACCGCGCGTTGCATAGATCGGTCCGTTTTCCGTGCCGACGACGGGATGTCCCGGACGGCGGACGGCATACGCCGGATAATCCTGCAACGAATAATTCATTCCCGCCACATCAAGGGCGTCGGACGCATTCTTTTCCGTCAGCGTTCCGCCGTTCATTGCCGCCGTGATCGGACGGGAATCGTCACTCTCGCGAAGACGGCGTACCAGCCGCTTGGTCACACGGAATCCTCGAATTTCATCCTGCCAAACGTGTTCCTCGTTGAAAAGGCTATATAAGAATACACTCGGGTGATTTCTCGAAACGAGCGCAAGTTCGTCAATTTGTTTCAAAACCTCCTCAGATGAACGGAAATGCCGGTTTTCAACCATGACAAGCATTCCCAATTCATCGCAAACATCAAGCAAGTATTTTGACGGGCAGTTATGCGCACAACGATAGGCATTGCAACCCATCTTTTTCAATTTCTCAATGCGATAGCGAATGATCGATCGGTTCAAGGCGATCCCGATTCCGACATGATCCTGATGACAGCAAACGCCGCGTACCTCCGTTTTCACGCCGTTGATGAACATTCCGTGATCCGTCCACCGAATGTCACGGAAACCGAAGCAAATCGTTTCCGTCTGCTCCTCCTGTCCCGTCCCGATCAGACAGCAGTTCATTCGATACAGGTACGGGCGTTCGGGACTCCAAAGTTCAGGCGACGAAATCGCGGTTTTTACGCAAATCTTTTCATTAGAAAATGCGTTGATCTCACATTTTCCGTCAATTTTCGCAACAGTTTTCCCGTTTTTATCGGCAATCTCGAATTTTGCACTGCATTTCGATTTTGCTTCGCCGGTGTTTTCCACATCCGCGGAAATCTCCACTGTCCAGTTTTTGCCGTCAAAGACGGGCTTTGCAAAGATTCCGTATCTTGCAAAATGAACTGCGGGGCGGATATGAACGGTGACGGGGCGGTAAATGCCCGCACCCTCATACCACCACCCCTCCCAACGATTGTTGTCGACGCTGACGGCGATGAGATTTTCGCCCGGAACGATATAGTCGGAAATATCGAAAGCGAATCCTGTGTAGCCGCTTTCGTTTCTTGCGGCAAGCACACCGTTGACATAGACAACGCTCTCGCCCATAACACCTTCGAAATCAAGCGTTACGCAGGTATTTTCATCCAATTCCGGAAGGTCGAATTTTTTATAATACCACGCAATTCCACGGGGCTTGAAGCCATTCGAAGGATGATTCCGCGGTTCCGATGCCTGCATGGTGTTCCAGTCATGCGGAATGGTCACGTCGACCCACGGATTGGCAAAAAAGCAATCCATGTCGCCAATCTCCTGCCCGGCTTTGGTGGTTTCATAGCAAATATCGTGATTGACGCGTTCCCAACGCTTGATGTCGCCAAAACAGAATTTCCAACCACGCAGAAGAGAAATATCTTCCATGTTTTCCTCCGTTATTTCACGAATTTTACCTGATTATAGCATAATCACGCGATCGTAGCAACCTTCCGTCGGGATACTTCATAGCCCTCGTTGACGGAAACTGCTCTTATTTGATTTCGGTTTCCATGAATTCTCGCAGCATTGCCGCGGTATCCTCGAGGTCGCTGATCTCACACATTTCGGCGGGCGTGTGCATATAGCGAAGCGGGATGGAGAGCGTGGTGGCATACATTCCGCCGAGAGCGCGTTGCATCTCCTGCGAATCCGAGCCGCCGATGTTGTGAGCCTCACGCTGAAGCGCAATTCCCTTGCGTTCCGCGGCGGCTTCGAGTAAACGGTTGACCTTCGGCGAAGAAATGGTCAATCGGTCCATATACTTGATAGCAGGTCCCTTGCCGAGTTGAATATCACGCGGACCGTCCTTTTTCGCATCCGGCACATCGGAGCAGAAAATGACGTCGACGGCAACGCCGTATTCGGCGTCAATCTGTGTTGCGGCAGTCTTTGCCCCGGCACTTGAAACCTCCTCAAGCACGGTAAACGCAAACCAAAGATCATTCGGGCAGTTTTTGAGTTCGGAAACCGCCTTGATCAGCGTCACGATACCGAGTCTGTCGTCCATATACGGTCCGACAAGACGGCTTTGACCGAGTTGGTATAATGGAGAATCGAAGGTCGCATAATCGCCGATGCGCAATTTTTGCTTTACCTCGTCGCCGTCCTTTGCACCGATGTCGATAAAAAGTTTATCGTAGGTCACCGATCCGGTAAAGGCGTCGTCTTTGCAGACAATGCCGATCGTTCCGTCAAAAAATTGCACCCTTGCGCCGTTCATCGTATCCGGGCGCGGACCACCGAGGGGTGCAAAGCGGATAAATCCTCCGTCTTCGATATATGTAACCATCAAGCCGACACAGTCGATATGTGCCGCAAACATCACGCGTTTTCCGTTGCCTTTCTTATGAGCGATGACATTGCCGATCGGATCGATCCGAACCTCATCAACAAAGGGGGCGATCATTTCGGCAACAACCTTCGATCCCGCCTCTTCCTGCCCTGTCGGGCTGACGACGCCATTGAGTTTTTTCAGCATTTCATACATTTTTTCTTCCTCCGATTGTTTTCAAAATGGCTTTTGCCAGTTTTTCCATATGATAAAAATCTTTCACGCTTGCAACGCATGAAGGTGTATGGCTATACCTAACCGGGCAGGCAAGCCCGATGGTCAGAATTCCGCCGCGTTGTTGGTGGATTCCGCCTGCGTCCGTTCCGCCTGCTCCCGCAAGTTTGAATTTCCACGGAATGTTTTCGCTTTCGGCGGCTTCGATTGCGGCGTCGACCATGCGGCGTTTGTATTTCGTCGTCGAATCATATGCCATAATCAGCGGACCGTTGCCGGGCGTACAACCACGGCGATTATCCGAAACTCCGGGCAAATCATCGGCGCGTGTCGTATCAATATTGACCGCAACCTCCGGCTCGATGGAAAACGCGCACACCCTACCTCCGCGCAATCCGATCTCTTCCTGCGCCGTAAACACAAACCACGCATCGTATGCCAGTTCGCTTTCGATCATTTTGATCAGAACGGCGACGCCGATACGGTCGTCGATGGCTTTCGCCTTGAACATATCGTTGCCCATCAGATACGCGTCGGAATCGAATGCAATGAGTTCGCCCTTTTCGACCGTATTTTTCGCTTCGTCGGCGTTTTTTGCACCGATATCGATGTAAAGATCACTGCGTTTCGGTACGCCCTCACGCTCGGCTTTTCTGGTCAAGTGGATCGGTTTGATGCCGATGACGCCCGGAATTCGTTTATCACCGATCCGAACGCGTTTGCCGATGACTACACGGCGGTCAACTCCGCCCGCAAAGGCAAATTTGACAAAACCGTCGTCGGTATAACCCGTGACCATTGCGCCGACTTCGTCCATATGCGCCGAATACATCACCCTCGTTTCAGGGCGATCTTTACCACGCTTGAAAACAAAGAGATTTCCGACGGAATCGGTAAAGATTTCTTCGGCGTATTTTTCCACTCTTTCGCGGATAAAATCACGGATCCTGCCCTCATCGCCGGGCAATCCGTCCAATTCGCAAAGAGTTTTCATCAATTCAATCATTCCCGTTCCCCCTTTCCGAACTCCTCGGCGTATGCTGCGAGCAATTTGCCGACATATTCGATATCCGAGATCATCAGGGTTTCAACGGGCGTGTGCATATAACGAAGCGGAATGCTAACGATACCGCACGGGATGCCTTCATCGACCATTTCAATCGACCACGCATTGGTTCCGGTATTTCCGGGAATCGGCTCGATCTCAAACGGAATATTGTCGCGTTTTGCGATTTCGCGTAATTTTAGCGAAATTTGACGATTGGCGTTCGCACCAAAGCAGATCGCCGCACCCGAGCCGCAATCAAAGCAATCTTCCTTTGCGTCCGGGGTGGTACCGAATGTAACATCCACGGCAATAGCGGCGTCGGGGTGAATTCCCCATGCCGCGGTTTTTGCGCCTGCTCCGCCGGTTTCTTCGAAATTCGAAAACACGACGGCGATGTTACAGTCAAGATCCTTTTGCTTTAAAAGTTCCATCGCATACAAAATGGCAGTCACGCAGGAGCGATCGTCCATCGACTTTGCCGATGCAAAGCCATTGGCAAGTTCGACATATTTTTCACGGTAGACGACAGGAGCACCGATTTTGATCTTTTCACGCACAGTTGATTCATCCATACCGGTGTCTATGTAAAGGTCTTCCATTTCAAACGCCTTTTCAGGTGAATCCTCGGTCAATGTCGCCGCAGTGAAACTCGTGATGACGCCTGGGTAATCCCCGTCCTCACCCATGATGATCACTTCGCGTGCTGGAAGCATCCTCGCATCGACGCCGCCAATCTCGGTAAAACTCAAAAAACCGCCGTCATAACCCGTGACCATCAGCCCGATCTCGTCAATATGGGCATCGAGCATCAGCGTCGGCGCTCCCTCTTTTTTCGAACGACGGAGGGCACGTACGCTTCCGAGTCGGTCGATCTCCAATTCATCAACAAGCGGAGCGAGCATTTTTGCGGCGACCGCGGCAGGTCGTTCGACAAATCCCGAAGGTCCCGCTTCGCAGACCAATTCGCGCAAATAGTCGGTAATCATTTTTTCCATTTTTCTTTACAACTCCATCACGAGTTTTTTGAAGGTATTTCCGCGATCTTCAAAGTTTTTGAATAGGTCGAATGACGCGCAAGCGGGACTGAGAAGCACCATATCCCCCGCTACCGCTTTTTTGGATGCGGTCTTGACGGCTTCGGCGAAGGTCGTGCATTTCACGATCGGGGGCGCGTTTTCCACCTTTCCTACGGCTTCGGCAATACGATCGGCGGTCGCGCCGACCAAAACAAGCGTCTTGACTCTGCCCGGGAGTTCCTCGGCAAAATTGTCAAACGGAATATGTTTATCACTTCCGCCCGCAATCAGAACAATATCCTTTTCGAAAGTGCGAAGTGCCGCAATGGCACGGGACGGACTTGATGCAATCGAATCGTTATAGTAGCGAACGCCGTCCTTCACGCGGACGAGTTCTTCACGGTGTTCAACGCCTCCGAAACTACGGGCAATATCGACGATTGTTTCTTTTCCGACCAATCCCTCGGTTGCGGCAAGTGCCGCCATGTAGTTTTCTACGTTGTGCAATCCGGGCAACAAGATGTCTTTTTTCTCGATGACGACCTCTTTTTTCTCGCCGTCGACTTTGACAATGGCTTCCCCGTCAAACCAATATCCGCGTTCGGGACGATTCAGTCTGCCGAACAAAACGGCTCCTTCGCCTGCGTCCGATGCGAACTTTTTCGTCACCTCGTAATCAAGGTTGAAGACCGCCTTGGCGCCCTTAGCACGGTGTGCGAATATATTACGTTTGGCTTCGATATATTCGTCCATGTTTTTGTGGATATCAAGATGATTCGGCGCTAGATTCGTCACAACGGAGATCGTCGGAGACTGCTTCATCGTCATCAACTGGAACGAGGACAACTCCACGACAACGATGTCATCGTCGTTTATTTCACCTGCACGGTCAAAAAGCGGTGCGCCGATATTTCCGCCGACATGGCAACGGTAGCCCTCACGCTCCACAAGTTTATAGATAAGCGTCGTCGTTGTGGTCTTTCCGTCGGATCCCGTCACGCCGATGATACGGCATGGACATACGGAAAAGAAGGCTTCCATCTCACTGGTCAGTTCCGCGCCATTTGCAACGGCTTCGGCAAGTCCCGGTGCATCCGGCCGCTGACTCGGCGTGCGAAAGATAACATCCGCTTCAAGGTGTTCAAGATAATTTTCACCGCAAACGAATGTGACGCCGAGTGCTTTCATTTCTTCAGCGCAGTCGAGTTTTTCCTCTTCCCGTTTATCATAGGCGGTGACGGAAACGCCGGCTTTGGCAAGTGTCCGAACAAGGGGACGGTTGGAAATGCCGAGTCCGATGACCGCGACACGCTTGGATTTCAGCGACTCAATATATGCTTCGAATTTTGCATTTTTCATGGTAATCAACACATCTTTCAAAAGAAATCTCTCGTACTGCCACCCTCAATTATCCGTGATCGTACGATGGGCATTTTTATATCTTTTATATCATACCACGAATACGAAAATTTTACCACAAATTTGTTTGCTATTCTTATGTTATATGGTAAAATATATCTGTGAAAGAATTTCCGATGCAAATCAAACCTTTTTTCGGAGGAATTCATGGAAAGCTTCGCTAAAAATCAGATCGTCACGCTTGAAATAGATAACTACACCAGTGAAGGTGCGGGCGTTGCCCGCCTTGACGGACGCGTGTTTTTCGTTCCCTTCACCGTCCGCGGTGAAAAAATCGAGGCGAAAATTTTACGCATCACAAAAAGCATCATCTATGCCCGTGTCGAAAACGTTTTGGTTCCGAGTATTCATCGTGTCACCCCGGACTGTCCGCATTTTCCGAAATGCGGCGGTTGTGCACTTCGTCATATGGATCGCACGGAAGAATTGTATTTCAAGCGCGAACGCGTAAAGAACGCCTTTCAACGGATCGGGAAGATGGATGTTGACGTTTCGGATGTTCTCGCCGGTGATCCGCTTCACTATCGAAACAAAGCCATCTATCCTGTCGGTATGAACAAAGACGGGTGTGTTTCCGGCTTTTTCCGCCGAATGTCGCACGATATTATCCCGACGGAAGCCTGTCAAATTCAGCATCCCGTGGCGGATGCCCTTGCCGCGGTTGTTCGTCAATGGGTGAACGAAAATCATATTCCCGTTTACGACGAATTCGACGGAAGCGGTCTGATCCGTCAGATCTTCGTGCGCGTCAATTCAAAGGGCGAAAGCCTGCTCTGCATCATTTCCGCCCAAAAAAGCCTTCCCCATTTCGAAGAACTTTGGTCGAGAGCGACTGCCAAAGTCAAAGGTCTGGTCGGGCTGACGCTGAACTATAATCCCACTCGCGGCAATACCGTTCTCGGACGCGAAACATTTCCGATTTGCGGGCGATCCACACTTTCCGATACGCTTTCCGGGCGTGAATTCAGTATTTCGCCGAATTCATTTTATCAGGTCAACCGACCGATAGCGGAAATTCTGTACGCGGCCGCCGTCCGCGTCGGAAACATCACCGAACGGGATCGGCTTCTCGATCTTTACTGCGGCGCGGGAACAACCACACTTACTTTTGCCGCACACGCAGGTCACGCCACCGGCGTTGAGATCGTCCCGCAGGCGATCGAAGATGCCCGTGCCGCCGCAGAACGCAACCATGCGACAAATGTCGATTTTCTGCTTGCAGACGCGGGAGAAGCCGCGACCGAATTTGCCGAACGCGGGCAAAAATTCGATGTGGTCACAGTTGATCCGCCGAGAAAAGGGCTCGATCAGACTGCGGTGGATGCGATCATACGAATTGCTCCCGAACGCATCGTCTATATTTCCTGCGATCCCGAAACGCTCGCACGCGACTGTGCCCTGCTCGCAAAATCCGGCTATATTCTCCGTTCCGTAACTCCCGTGGATATGTTTCCCGGCACACCCCATGTGGAGACGGTATGTCTCTTG
>DCHG01000052.1:0-4507 GCA_002315595.1 Clostridiales bacterium UBA1758
GTAACTCTCGTCCCCTACGGGGGAAAAACGATCGCACCGTCGGGCGTTGCTCACTCCCGCGGGACGGACGGCTTATTCTTTGGGTAATTGCTCGATGGGAATAAAAACCGGATGTTCATAGGGCGGGAAAACCGGCTGTTTATGTGAAACGAAAGGTGTGCCGTTCGGTCGGTGCAGCAAAAGGAAAAGCCTTCCTTCCAAAGAGGTGAAAAGCATACCGTGTCCGCCGTCATCCTTGAAAATGGGCGACAGTTGCCTGAAATTTCCCGTGATATGACCGTTGTCAGACACCGCAACGAGTTGACAATATCCGTCTTCCGCTGTAAATGAGGACCAAAGGCATAGCAGTCTGTCGCCGTCCCGATACAAAAACGGTCCGTCCGTACAATAGCCGGGTTTTTGTGCGGTTCCGAAATTATATACGTTATCAAATGCGGTTGCCGAAAAAAGAATTTCCGGTTTGCCTGCGGCAGCCTTCAAATCATCCGTGAGTTTCATTCTGTGGATCTCGCCGTCGCCGCATTGAAGCCATTCGTGACAGAAAATCATATACGGGGTTCCGTCATCAACATAAAGCGTACCGTCAAGGCATTCCCAATCCCGCGGGGTAACGCAGCCGTCGCTCCACGGCAAAAACGGCCCTTCGGGAGCGTCGGCTTTCAAAACGGCGGTACCTCTGCAAAGACCGTCTTTTTTGAAACTGACGAACATATAGAATGATCCCTTGTATTGATAGACCTCGGGCGCCCAATAATTTTTATCCGCCCAAAAATCTGCGGGCTTTTGAAAGCATACGATCGGCTCTGACCAGTTTTGAAGGTCTGTACCGATGTAAACATCCAGTCCGGTACAAGTATCCCAACATTCGGAGCCCCTTGTACCGTAAAGATAGTATTTTCCATTGTGGACAAGTAAAAACGGGTCACGAATATTGATTTCGTTTGTCAACATCGTTATTTTCTCCCTGTGATTTTCAAAAAAGTTTTTTGCGGTATATCATGGGATTTGCAGTATGTTAAAGATAACTTGGCTTTGTGAAATTACGATCGTCCCGCGTAACTGCCTTAATACCTCAACGAAAAATCCGTTTTCAGATCCGCGAACTTTTGCGGATCAATGTGTGCATCGTCGACATCCACGCCGAGTCCGATCACGCCGACGGCGGTGTAACCGCCCGTAAAATAACTGTCCGACGCAAAGCGAAGGTTCGGCCTGTCGTTGGCTGGATCGTGTATGGCGAGCGCAAGCGTGTACTTTCCTTTCGGCAGGTCACGCACGTCGAAACTGCCCGCAACCTGATTGACGGGGATCTCATCGCGGTACGCGTGCTTTTCACGGTCCCAATCGCCCGCAGGAAGCCATTCGCGTATATCGGTTTTGAATGCGCCGTGCCACACGGACTCGTTTTTGTCGTCGAGCAAATGCACACAGACCGGCCAGTTGTAATACATCGGCGACGAGCCGATGTTTTTGACTGAAAATCCGACGTCGAGTCTGCCGTCGGCGGCGGATGCGGAAACCTCGCCGAGCACAAATCGGTAGCCCAAAATTTTCTGCATTTCGTCCGCCTTTGCAACGACCGCTGGATTTTCCGCATCGTATTGCGAGATCCAGCCGACATAGTTGCAACGCGTGTAGTGCAGCCAATCCATCATCGGTACGAAATGTTCTTCGTTGAGGAAGGTGTGGTCGGGACTGTCACCCGGCTGAACGAGGTAATTGCCCCAGTTGTATGCGACTTCGCCGCCGATGACTGCCTTTTTCCAGTTGATGAGGTCGTGCATCTGTTCGCCGTAAAAATACTCGTCAAGATGACCGAACGAATCCCAATACACGCCGAAATCATACCCCATACAGTCACGCGGCTTGCGGATGGTGCATTTTTTGTCGGGGAACGCCTTTGTAAAAGCGTCGCCGAGATTTTTTTGAGCAGGACGCGACATCGTGTCCTCGTGCTGTTCGCCCCAAAGACCGTAGATGCCCGTCTGAATGTAGGCAATGCGCGGATCGCTGTTCCACGCTTTGCCGAGTTTTGCGACAAAGGACTGAATTCGAGCGAAAAATTCGGGCGAGTCCGCCGTCGACTGGATCATGTCGTCGGGGAAGTAGTGGTAGATTTTGTACGCCTTCGTGTGGTCGCCGTGGTTTGGCCACGAAACCCCGACACGCGCAACGGCCTTGACATTGTTTTCACGAAATCCGGCGAGTTTTTCGTCGGTCATGCGAACGATGCGTTCGACGCCGTCGTCGGCGCAGGTTTCCAGTTCGTTCCATTTGAAACTGAAATTGGATAGCGTTGAATATTTACCGCATTTGTAGTCGTCCGGGCGACCGCGAAAGCCTTTCAGCGGGTTGCGGAACGCCTTATTCGTCCCAAGCGGTTTGATTTTGAATTCAGACATTGTTTTTCCAATCCTCGCTTCGACTTAATCTTTCAAAAAAATCGGTTGTGTCCAAGCCTTTCTGCCGTGAACATCCTTGACTTCGGCGCGGATGTACGGCACGGCGATGTCGGTGGGTACTTTCAACTCCGTTTCGGTCATTTCTTCGCCGTGGATGAGTTCCGCCCAACGCGTACCGAAAACAAATCTCACGCTCGAAGCGGGACTGCATTTGACGTGCGCAACGCCTGCGTCATCGACATAAAAATCATAAATTTCCGGCCCGGTGGAGGAGTAGAACGCACCGTCCTCAATCGCCTTCAAAATGTCGCCGGTGTTCTTTTTGGCGTTGACGACCACCCAGCCGTGACAGTGATGTTCGGGCGCGTGTCCGTCGTCGACTGCGACGCCCCAAAGACGCTTGCCACGGACGAGGACTTCGTCCCACCAAGCCGCGTCGTTGTCCATTTCGTTTTCGATGACGCACCCGCTGTTCCAAATTTCCATTCCGAAAAGACCGTTCATCTCCTCGAAATCACGCGCCGGCGTACTGCTCCATTCCGGGTGGCAGTACAGAACGAGGTTTCCGTTGGCACGCAGTCCGTCGATGACGGGCTGGTATTCAAACTGATCCTTCGCTCTTGCGCTTTCCAATCTCTGATCCTGCTCGTAACCGTTGCCTTCCGCCTTTTCGGGGCCGATTGCGACGGTGTGAAAGCACATATTTTTGCCGTTGCCCACCCAGGCGTCCATTTCCATTCCGGGGATGATAAGAACGCCGGTTTCGGGGGCGAACTGGTGAAAATTGTAATTTCTGTGGTCGGTGATGGCAAGGAAGTCGTAGCCGTTCTGTTTGTGAAGACGGACGACGTCGTCGGGGTTCATTTTGCCGTCACTGCGGGTGGTGTGGCAGTGCAGACCGCCTTTGAGCATCCGATTTTTTTCGATAAAAGCCTGTTGACGAAACATAACATTACCTCTTGTATCTTATTTTTGCGGAAGAAGTGTTTTATAAACGAAAATAGGGGGAGGGGGACGCACCCCTCCCCTCAACAACTTAATAGCAGAGTGAATTGTCGGTATAAAGATCGTCGAACATCTTCGGATCAATGGCGGCGTTTTCGACCTCACAGCCGACGCCTACCCAACCGATCGCGGTGTAACCGCCCTTGAAATAGTTGGTCGTGGCGAAACGGAGGTTCGGTTTGCCGTTTGCAGGATCCGGGACGGCAAGCGCAAGAACGTATTTTCCGGGCTTGACGGCGGAGATGTCAAAGCAACCCGTGACCTTGTTGGTTGCGGCGGGCTTGCCGTAGGTGTGACGGCCGAAGTCGTAATCGTCACCCGGCATCCAGTCCATCAGATTGCAGTTGAAGTCACCGTGCCAGACGGGGTTCTTGTTTTCGTCGAGCAGGTACGCCTGAACCGGCCATTGATAGTACATCGGCGAAGCACCGATGTTCTTGACGTCGAATTCCACTTCGAGTTTGCCGTTTTCGGCGCCGTAGGCGACCTTTTCGAGGATATAGCGGTAGCCGGAGATTTTGTGGAATTCGTCAAGACCTTTTTGTGCGGCTTCGCTCAGTTTGCCATAACCGGGCATACCGAGGTGGTTGTTGTGCTGCCAGTAGAGGTATTCGAGGAAACGCGGCAGATGGTCGGGGGAGGTGAGGATATTGTCCCAGCCTTCACCCGGCTGGATCCAGTAGCGTCCCCAGTTCCATGCCATTTCACCGCCCATAACGGCGGTTTCCCAGTGCAGGAAATTGATCGCGTCGTTGGCGTACATTTCCTCGTCGATGTGGGCAAACGAGTCCCAATATGTGCCGATGGTGGGATAATGCGCACCGTTTTTCGGCTTGCGAAGCATCAGTTTTTTGTGCGGGAAGGCTTTCAAATAAGCCTCGGCGAGGTTTTTGAGGGCGACTTTGGACATGGTGTCCTCGTGTTCTTCGCCCCAAAGACCGTAGATACCGCATTCGATGTACGCGACACGGTCGTCTTCGTCCCAGGCCTTGCCGAGTTTTTCGATAAGATTGCGGACACGGAACAGGAATTCGGGACGGTCAAGGGTGTCGGGGAGCATATCGGACGGGAAGCAACCCGTGATGCGGGTGGCTTTGGTG
>DCHG01000052.1:4556-4893 GCA_002315595.1 Clostridiales bacterium UBA1758
GTGTGATCGCCGTGGTTCGGCCATTGAAGGGCGACACGCGGGATGACCTTGACGTTGTGTTCACGGAAGCCCGCCCATGCTCTGTTGCAGAAATCCTTGATATAATCGACGTCGTCGTCAATGGTGCGTTCCAGTTCGTTCCAGTCAAAATAGGTCTTGGTCAGCGCCATATTCTTCTGTTCGGGGTTGAATTCAGAACGGAGGGCGTGGATGTTGCCGCGAAGTCCTTTCAGCGGGTTCTTAAAGCCGTGCTCGGCAGGGGTGGGAATGATAACGGTTTTTTTGGTTGACATTGTTTTTTTTCTCCTTCCAATACTCTGTTTATATTTTTGTTTAA
>DCHG01000054.1 GCA_002315595.1 Clostridiales bacterium UBA1758
GCGACAAAGTCGCCTCGCAATGACGTGTTTTTAATGCTTCGCAGTCTTTATTTGTCATTCCGAGGAGGGCAACGCCCGACGTGGGAATCCGTTACCTTTTTAAGGACGAGGTGCGGATTGCCACGGCGACAAAGTCGCCTCGCAATGACGCAAAAACCCTTCCCCGAAATTCGGGGAAGGGTTTTAACCGTTTTTATTTTACGATCCAAAGGCTATTGATATGCCCGTCTCCGTCAACGGAGAAATAGGCGTTTTCAGTCGTCGACTTCGGAATCGTCGTTGCATTGACGGAATAGAAATCCTTACTCAACATATAAACCTCGTCCTTGCCGTTGACATTCAGTCCGATATACTGATTGTCAATGATCGGGCCGGAAGTACACGCCGCCTTGAATTCGGACGTCAGGACCTCATAATTTGTCAGCGTTCCGCTTTGGATCTGATAGCGGATGAATTTACCGGTCATATTCATCGCATCAGTTAAACTGATCACGGAACTGCTCGCGGTCAACTTCCAAGTGGTCGTCTGTCCACTCGAAAGAAGGACGGTCATTCCGTTAAATTCAATATTATCGCCGGTTTTTGCGACATCGCCGACATTTTTGATATACGCCGTGGCGCGGGTATCGACAACAGCTTCACCCGCCGCGGTAACACCAGACGGAGCGATCAGAAGCGAATAGGTCACAACGGCGCCCTGTTTCTGACCGATCACAATGCCGCCACCGGACATGACGCCCGAAGCAAACTCGGCATTGGTTACCGGGATCAGCGCGTACTGATTCGTCGTAACATAATAAAGTACCTTTGCCGACGACAATGGACGGAATGTAGTACCGGCTGCGGTAACGGTTTTATCCGAATTCAGGGATTCGACCGATGCGGTGAAAGTACCGTCCTTCAAACCGCCGACCTGATAAGCCGAGGTGACCGAGTAGAGATTGAGTTTGCCGTCGGTCAGCGTATAGGTATAAACGCAGTTCGCGTCGATACTATCATAAACCGTGGTATAGGATACCGAAACGCCGTTATACGAAGCGACCTCATAGACGCCGGATTTGCCGTTCGTGAAGTAAACGAAGACTTTCCCGTTGACCGGCGCGGAAGGCGATGCAAACGGATCGAAAACATCCGCCTGCGTACCCATTTTTGCGCCGCCGTCATAACTCGCAACAACGAGATACTGTTGAGAATCCGTGACCGGCGTGACCGTTCCCTGTCCCGCGGTGGCATAAACAATGCCACCATTCAGTACATAAACAGTATATTCGGTCGTGGAGTCGGCTTCGCTGATGACTGTCAGGAGTTCGGACATACTGGCGAAAAATCCGCCGGTGCCGACGGTATAGGTCGTTCCGTTGGTGTCGGTAATGGACGTCGAACGAGTGGATTTGACCTTGATTGTCTTCGGCGTGATGCGTGTGACCTTATAAAGACCGGTTTCGAAATCGAACACACGGACGAAAACATCGCCAACGTTCAAAAGCGTGATATTTTGATAGTCGAAGCAGTTTTTGCAATCGTATTTCGTCGCATCAATGGCTTCGGCATCGAGAGTGGCATAACTCACATGATAAGTGCCGGAATCAATGGCGGTGACATAACCGATCGCCGTTCCGTCACCGATCGCAGCGGGATAGGCGCCGGTGGTGTCCTTTTCACCGACAAAATAGATTGTGCTGCCGTCCGAGGATCCACGACCAAGCGGCAGGTTTTTCGAAGTTTTTGCCTTATAGGCAATATAGGATGCACTTCCGTAGTGGCCGGATTTATAAACGGTCACCGTGCCGTCGGAATCGACATAGACGAGGTTGCTCATCGAGATCTTGACGCTGCTTGTACCGCTATATGTCGGGGTGGTCAGGACTTCGCCGCTGTTTTTGGCGTAGAAGGTCGCCTTTGCGCCGATCTGCGTCAGGCTGACGGCTGCGCCGGTGAAAATATGCGTTCCATCGGAGAAGGACTTTGCAACCGGGTCGGCGCTGGCGATTTGAACATTCACATAAAGCGGTGCAAGGTTAAAGCCGGTAACCGCGGAAGTTGCAAGTGTATTGATCGTTCCGGAGGACGACTGCGATTCAATATACATTCCATATGCGTTGTTAAAGTTGACCTGCGAAGCAAAAAGGGCGTTGACAATGATTTCCGCCGCAACGGCACGGGTGCAGGTGGAATCAAGGCTCGTGATCATTTCCGTCACATTGTCGTCGAGCAGTCCGGATTCCATACCGTAGGTCACCGTCCATCCCTGCCATTCATCCTTGCCGTAGTCCAAACGGCTGACGTCTTTGGTGAAGTTATAACCGATGATGGAAAGTGCCATCTTGATCGCCTGACGAACAGTGATCGTGGCTTCCGGGCTGAACTTTTTTGCGGATACGCCGTCAACGAGTTGCTGGTTTTTCAAAAAATTGACATAGGGCGCGGACCAATGCCCCGTAATATCATCAAAGCATTTATCATCGGCGTAACTATCAATATTATAGCGACCGCCGGTTTTGGCGATGCACATCATTTTTGCGAACTCGCCACGCTTGACCGCGTCACTTTCGCGACCGTCGGTCATGATTTTGAGCGTCTGAACAAGTTGCATATCCGCGGCTACCGTCGATGATGTGGTCGCCGCTGATGCAGTAAACGGCACCATCGCAACAAGCATCGCCGCAACGATCGCTAACGCCAATACTTTTATCTTTTTCATTTTACATCCTCCTGAATGATAAGAGCCTATACTACATATATATTCTAGCGATGATTTTCCTTTTGGTCAAGTCTTTTTACAATTAATTAACAATACTGACTGTAATTCGGCGGTTTCCACGCAAAGATATATATATTATATATGTATACAAAGAACAAGGAATGTGTTATACTATCATCACATATAGTATTGTGTTTTACCCCGTCTATCGGGGTGGTATATAGAGCGTCTCTCTCGCACGGCAGGCTTTGCCGACTCCTCGCGCCGGATTTTGCGGGGAACATTGTCGCGGCGAATAATACGACGCTCGTTTACTTAAAACAAATTTTCATTAAAGGAATGATTTTAACAGATGCCCCAAAAACAGAATAACAAGCAGGACAATCCGATCCGTCACGCCGGAAGACCGACGAAAAAGGCGGGATCCCGGTCCAATCAGCAGTCGAAGCGTTCAAAGAAAAACGATCTGAACGACACGGCTTTGATCGCTAATGTCAAAAAGCCGAAACAAGGCAAAAAAAACATGGCGGAACTCTCCGAAAAAGTTGCAAAAGCCACAAAGTTACCGAAAAACGGCAAGTTGAAGATCATATCACTCGGCGGTCTGAACGAAATCGGCAAAAATATGACCGTCTACGAATACGGCGGCGATATCATGATTGTCGACTGCGGCGTTGCCTTCCCCGATGACGAAATGCTCGGCATTGACCTCGTCATCCCGGATTTTTCATACCTAAAAAAGCATCGTGCACGCGTACGCGGTCTTGTCGTCACGCACGGCCATGAGGATCACATCGGTGCGATCCCGTATCTTCTCAAAGAATTAAACATCCCGGTCTATCTGACCACGCTGACTGCCGGGATCCTCGAAACCAAACTAGAAGAACACAATCTCCTCTCAAAAACCAAACTGATCCGCAAACAGGCCGGCGACGAATTCGATCTCGGTTGTTTTCATATCGAAATGATCAACGTCAACCACTCCATCGCCGACGCCGTGGCACTTGCCATTCACACGCCACTTGGCGTTTGCATCCATACCGGCGACTTCAAACTAGACATCACCCCGGTTCAGGGAAAAATGATGGATATCGTACGTCTCGGACAACTCGGTAACGAGGGCGTTTTGGCACTCCTGCCGGATTCGACGAATATCGAGCGTCCGGGTTTCACGATCTCCGAACGCAAGGTCGGCGAAAATATTGACGCGATTTTCAAGGGTTGTAATCAGCGCATTATCGTGACGACTTTTGCATCCAATGTTCACCGTATGCAGCAGATTATCAATTCTGCCGCGAAAAACAACCGAAAGGTCGCCATTGTCGGACGCAGTATGGAAAACGTCCTCGATGTTGCAACCAGACTCGGCTACCTCGATGTGCCGAACAATGTCATCATCGACATCGACGACATCGGCAAGTACCAAAAAAACAAACTCTGCATCATCACCACCGGCAGTCAGGGCGAAAGCATGAGCGCACTTTACCGTATGGCGTTCGGCTCGCACAAAAAACTCGAAATCGAGCCCGGTGACAAGGTTTTGATTTCCGCCTCTCCGATCCCCGGCAACGAAAAGGAAATCTATCGCGTCATCAATGAACTCTTTCACAAGGGCGCAGATGTCGTCTATGAGAAACTTGCCGAACTTCACACTTCCGGTCATGCCTGCCGTGAGGAACTGAAACTGATGCTCGCGCTCACGAAACCGAAATATTTCATCCCGCTTCACGGCGAATTCCGTCATCTCAAGGCGCACGCCGCCGTTGCCGAGCAAATGGGTGTGGCGAAAAAGAACATTTTTATCAGCGACATCGGTCGCGTCATCGAAATTACCGAAAGCGGCGCAAAACTCGCAGGCACTGTGGAATCCGGCAGAGTGCTTGTCGACGGACTCGGCGTCGGCGATGTGGGAAGCGTCGTGCTTCGTGACCGCAAACACCTTTCGGAGGACGGATTGATCGCCGTCGTGTTGACTCTTTCCGCCGATACCGGCGCATTGATTGCCGGTCCCGACATCGTTTCGCGCGGTTTTGTCTATATGAAAGAAGCCGACGATATGATCGAAGAACTTAAACGCGTGGCGACGGATGCCGTCCGCAAATGCGAACTCGGCAATGTCACTGACTGGGCTTCAATCAAAGGAAACATCAAAGGTGCCGTTTCAGATTACCTTTTCCAAAAATGCAAGCGTCGCCCAATGGTGCTCCCGATCATCAACGAAATCTAATGAATATGAAAACGCCTCGTATGAATTCACGCGAATTCTACGAGGCGTTTATTATTTTTTTATTTGAATTTCCATAATTTCACGCAGGAACGGATCGTCATCCATCGCTTCACAGACGATCTCCCGTTCATTCAGGTACATGGTCTTATGCGCGTTTTCCAAATACGGCTCCCACGTGGGTAACCCGTCGCCGTTTGGATCGCCGGAACGGGCAAAATTCGCCCAATACGCCGACATCGCAAGAGAGATCGCGTAATCTCCGCCACAAAGGAAAGGAGAACGCCAGCAGCGGTTCAGTGTGCCGAAAACATACCAAAGTTCGCTCGAATGAAACGCGCCCGCCGTATCGCCGGGCATTTTTCGGTCAAAAAAATAGGTGTAGATCGGCTTTCGTCCGTCGACGGCATATTTTTCCGCCCATGCAAGCGGAACGACACGGTTAAAGGCGCGGATCTTTTGAGTAAATCGCGGCAGATCGGCGGGTGACTTCACATCGAAAATACGGTCGTATTCCTCCGCATCGTCGCCAAATGACTCCACCACAGTGTGATACTGCTCCATATTCTGCGCGTCACCGCAGAAAAGCCCCCAATCGTCCTCCACCGAACCCATCATCAGTTCCACGTCGTGGATTTCTCCGTGTGCAACGGCGGCTTCCGTGTCTTTCGGTTGCCAAATTCCGTCGTCGTAGGGGTGAAACCACATTCCGTCCCTGCCCGATTTTCGCATGACGGAACTTACGCAGTCACGCAGAAGGATCGCGGGCATTCGTTTCAGTTCATCGATAGATTTTCCGAGTTCACGGCAAAGTTCGACGCCAAAATTTTCGGCATCCGAAAAGGTCAGTTTTTTGCCAATACTCATTATTCCGACGGATGAATGGATGATCGCACGCCGAAAAAGCCCCTTTGCCTGCGGACAGACAAGCAGGCTTCGTACCATCGCACCACCCGCGGACTGTC
>DCHG01000072.1:0-20237 GCA_002315595.1 Clostridiales bacterium UBA1758
AGAACTATACAACACACGAGATATAGCCGGCGTCGACGAGAGCGCGAATTTGCGGGATGACATTTGAAAAAACACAATAGGACGCCGTCATTGCAAAGCCGATTTTAACCATGGATTACCCCTCTTTCCGAAATTGACGCCAAAATACTGCGCCCGATGATCTCCGCCGCGGATACGGGGGCAATCTTTCCGGGCAAGCCCGGGGCAATGATTGCGTGCAACCCGAGCATTTCCGCCGCCGACGGATCAAAACCGTGCGGCGCAGAGGCGAGGTCAAGCAGAATACAGTTTTTCGGAATCGTAATGAGGTCTTCGATTGTGAGAATTCGTGTGGGAATCGTATTAACGACGATATCCGCCGAAAAAAGCGCGTCGTTCGACCGTTTCGTCAGAAGAGCAGGAAATCCGAACACCTCTGCGTAGGCAAGATCTTTGGCGGAACGCGCCGTGACGGTGACACACGCACCGAGCGACCTCATCCGATCGGCGAGGACCTTTCCGATCCGACCGAATCCGAGAATCAAGACTTTTGCGCCGAATACCGTCCCGCCCGTTTCACGCATCAGGATTTCGATTGCTCCTTCTGCCGTCGGGACGGCGTTGAAAACGGCGAAATCCTCACGCTCGGAATAGTCGGTGACCACGGTATGCCTTTCATTACAGAGTGCGCAAAAATCACTGCCCGGTCTGCCTGCAAAGACCGTTTTTCCGGCACAAATATCCGCCATCCGATCTATCCCCAAACCCGCGACCGTGTTATCCGCACTGAATGCTGGCAGGGGGAGAATGATGTTTTCCGCGTCCTTCGCGGCAAGTTCGGGAGAAAACGCCGTGATTTCTCCGGGAACGCCGTATGCCGTAACGGCATAGCCTTTTGCGCGCAGATATCGACAAAGATGTAAAAACCTCCCGTCACCGCCGAAGATCGCAAAATCCTTTCTCTCACCGGTCATTTTTATCACCTCCGTACATCGTATTCAAGGCGCACGGGTTTTGATACAAAACTCTTTTTTCGGCAAGAGAAAACGGCAAGAGGATTCGGTACTCTTGCCGTTTTATTTCGGTTTGGTGGGTTTACGACTGATTTGCGGACGACAAAAAAGGCATAATCGGTTTTGCCGATTATGCCTTTTTGATAGACGATTACTTTCCGTTGACGTTGGTCTGAACTTTGCCGGAGATGACGGCGCCGCAAGCGACGACCATCGTACCGGTGTCAACATTGCCCGCGACACGGGACTTTTCACCAAAGGAAACATTGCCGGTGGCTTTGATATCGCCCGCGACATTACCGTGGTTGATAACATCTCTCGCGTCGATATTGCCCTTGAGGGCGGAACCTTCGCTGATGGAAACCTGTCCGCTGACCTTGATATCGCCGACCACTTTGCAGTTGACAATGTCAAGTTTTGCGGCTGTGATATTGCTTTCGGTATCACAACGGACGGTCACGCAACCTTGACAGGTGATCTCACCTTTGAATTTACCGGCGAGTTCAATGTCACCCTTGGAACGAAGCAATCCTTCAAATTCAATACCGGGAGCGAGATAAGAGATGCCGACAGCAGGCGCGGCGGGCTTGGGTTCAATAACCTTGACCTCAACCGGTTCGATAACGGCGGGTTCCACAACGGGAACGACGGGTTTTTCTTCGGCAGTCTTTTCGGGTTCTGCGGCAACGACTTTCGTTTCGTCGGCATTTCGACGTGCACTCATTTTATCAAGCAAGCCTTTGCCGAATTTTTCTTTGTCGATCATTTCTCTCTAACCTCACAAAATAGAGTCGCCGGTGATCCGACGCAATTAGTCTTTAACGGGATTGGCAAGTTTGGAAATGGCATCGCGACAGAAAGCCTTGTATTCGGTATCGGAGGCGACTTCCATCTGATGACGGACATGGTCGATCGCGGTGCGACGGCCGATCTTGATCAGAGCGTTGATGATCCATTCTCTGACTTCGTTGGACGGGTCATTCAAAGAACTGATCAAAATGTTATATGCTTCGAAGGTACCGGCAATGCCGAGGGCTTCCGCAGCGGCGCAACGGGTGCCGACTTCCGGTTCCTTCATAAGTTTAAAGAGTTTTTTGCATTTATTATCCTGACCGAGTTTTTCGATTTTTGCGAGTTGAGCGTCTGTAGCCATTTTCATTTCCTCCTAAATAGAACATCGAGTGATAATATCCTAACACTAGGATAATTCTTTTTGTTGCGTTTGTCAAGACAAAACAATATTCAACACGAAAAATCGTGAAAAATGTCGTGTTCCCGGTGGGGAAAATCGGCATTTTGAATGATTTTTTTCGTTCGATTTCGTGAATTCGAATAAATCAGTGGCAGAAATTGTAGATGAGCAGACAAATCCCGTATAGGATCGGTTGATGCGCGATGTAGATGATCATCGTGTGACGACCGACTTTTGACAGAATATTTTCCTTACAAGAATAGAAGTATTCCGGAAAACGATGCTCTTTGATCGGTCCGCCGATGCAGGCTCCCAAGAGGAACAAAAAGATCCACGGAATGATCGGCCAGTAATCCGACGAACAAAAGCCCGGGGCGCAGAAGCCGAACATCCACAGAAAGGTCGTCTGAACGGGTTTGGCGATGACAAACCAACCCGCACCGAAAAGAATCGCGTAGACAACGGTCATCAATCGGCGGGAAAGCATATCAAAAAACTTCCGTCCCACGCCGTAGACAAGCATTGCCGTACCGAAAAAATGCAATATTCCGAAACGGACATAGCAGGTCGGATCGACGATATAGGTACCGACCGAAACGGCGAAGGCTAACGACAACGTGATAATGCCGCGTTTGATATTGCTGTGCGTAAAATGACAGCAGACGCCACTGATGAGGACGAAAAGACTGCCGAAAATGTAATGCAGGATCGTCACCGGTATGGAATCGACGACTTCCCACGAAAGCCAGCCAAACATACAAAGATCAATGGCGAAATGCTGAATGACCATAAGAATGATCGCAAGTCCACGCAGTGTGTCGATCAGATGAATACGGTCTTTATGTTCGATCATACGTTGAAACGGAAAAGGGTAACATCGCCGTCGACCATCACATAATCCTTGCCTTCACTGCGCCACAGACCTTTTTCACGGGCGGCGGCAATGGACCCGCAGGCGATGAGATCATCGTATGCGACGATTTCGGCACGGATGAAACCACGTTCGAAGTCGGAATGGATCTTTCCGGCGGCTCCCGGCGCCTTGGTGCCCTTGCGGATCGTCCAAGCCCGAACCTCGGGTTCACCGGCAGTGAGGAAGGAGATCAGACCGAGAAGCGAATAACTTTCGCGGATCAGTCGGTCAAGACCGGAGGAGTCAAGCCCGAGTTCGGAGAGGAAGAGTTTCTTTTCTTCGGGATCGAGTTCACAGATTTCTTCTTCGAGTCTTGCACAAATCGGAATGACGCCGGCACCTTCGGATGCGGCAATTTCCTTGACGGCGTTAAAGGCGGGATTTGCGTCGTACCCACCGGAGAATTCGTCCTCGCTCATGTTGGCGGCATAGATGACGGGTTTGCCGGAAAGAAGCGGCATGGAAGCAAGAAGTTCTGCACCGTCTTCGTCGGTTTCAAAGGTACGCGCAGATGCGCCGGATTCGAGATGCGCCTGAACTTTTTTGAAAAATTCCGCGCTTGCGACAAGTTTTTTATCGCCGCCCTTTGCGGCTTTCAGATCCCTGTCGATACGACGCTCAACAAGTTCGATATCCGAAAGAATCAGTTCGAGGTTGATGGTTTCGATGTCACGCTTCGGATCGACGCTTCCGTCGACATGGATGATGTTATCGTCATTAAAACAACGGACGACATGAACGATCGCGTCAACTTCACGGATATGGGAAAGAAATTTGTTGCCGAGACCTTCGCCCTTGCTCGCTCCGCGGACAAGACCGGCAATATCGACGAATTCAACAAACGCAGGGGTGACTTTTTTCGGATGATACATTTCAGCGAGTTTGTCAAGCCGGGGATCCGGGACGTCGACAACGCCGACATTCGGATCAATGGTGCAGAAAGGAAAGTTTGCCGCCGGAGCACCTGCATTGGTGATCGCGTTGAAAAGAGTGCTCTTTCCGACGTTCGGCAGACCGACGATACCTAATTTCATATCAAGAAAACTCCTTATTATTTATCGAATAATTGAGACTATTTTACCACGAATGAAAAGGATTCTCAACAGAAAATTTCTGTTTGAAAGAGAAAAAAAGCAGTGATCAAGCGTTGCCTGTGTTTCATACTGTTACAGTTCGGCGATGACTTCACATTCGAGAAGGGCGGATTTTGGCAAGGCAGCGACTTCGACACAAGAGCGTGCGGGGTAGGGCTCGGTGAAATATTTTGCGTAAATTTCGTTGATGGCAGCAAAATCACCCATGTTTTTGATGAACAGCGTGGTTTTGATGACCTTATCCATACCGCTGCCTGCGGCATTTAAAAGGGTAGAAAGGTTGGCAAAAACCTGATTTGCCTGTGCGGTAAGACCTTCGGCAAGGACACCGGTCTTGGGATCAATGCCGATCTGACCGCTGGTATAAACAAGACCGCCGACGATCTGCGCCTGCGAATATGGGCCGATCGCGGCAGGAGCATTCGGCGTGGAAACGGTTTTCATATAAAACCTCCGTTATTATTGATTTGATATGATTATACGCTTTTTTCGACGAAATTCAAACTGAATTCCCAATAAGTAATTACATTTCCCGTGCCGGATTGCGAAAGATTTAATCTTGCGTTTCGGAAAACGGTATGCTATACCGTAGAATAAAACCGTAGAATAAAAAAGCCATTGCCGTGGTTTGCGACAATGACTTTTTGAATTGCATGAAATTCATCGTCCAAGCAGGAAGAGATTTCCGTCGGAAACAAAAGTGGAATACCCGTAGAGTACGACAACCGCGTCGATTTCATTTTCGTCGATGTATTCACGGATACTCGTGCGATAATATCGCAGGTCGATCAAATGAATTTCGGAGAAGCGTTCCGCAATAAAGGGGGTTAGACTGTCCGAATACGAATCGCGGATGAGAAGGATCTTTTTTCCGTCGGTATTGTCCGATTTGACGATGCAAAGTGGCTGATTTCCGCCGAGAAAGTATGAATACTTATCCTTGGTGTCAAGACATTCATCTTTGTAAAGCCCCGTATCCCAAATCTTTGCTCCGTCCTGATGCGTCACCGTGGCGGAATCATCGGGCACATAGCGTTCGATGTGGTCGGGTTTTACCCAAAAAGCGCAGGAGGACGAATAGGTTGTGCCGAAGAAATCGTCCGAAACCGTGACGGGAGTGTAATCATTGATATCTAGCCCATCCTGCCCCATTCCGCGCAGTAACGCATCCGCGCCGTAGAACGCGCCGAGACTTGTCCAGTGGTGATCGGTGCGATAGAAGACCTCTTCATCCGCGTGAGATGTCAACGCCGAAAGAATATCGACGGAAATTGCGGTGGTGTTTTCGCCGATGCGGACAATATCCGCGCTTTCGTCGGCACAGACCGCATTTTCGGGCAAGCGGTCACTCCAAATTTCCGCAGCAGACGGGATCAAACCAAAGTAGACGGGAATGTCCAGACTGCCGGAAAGACTGCTGACATAATCGGCACGGGCGTCCATTTCGGCATCCGCCGGCGGATCAATGTGTTTGATGAGGGTGTTACTTTTCGCAAGAAAAATTCCGCCGATCTCGTTTTTTCCGCAGATCTTTTCGGTCAGTGCGTGAAATTTTACCCACATATCGCGCCACGCGATATGGTCGGCGGCATAAGTTTCCACATCTTCCATAAAATCACCGTTTTGCAGAGTTCGCACGGAAAGGGACGGCGTTTTCTGTAAATAGCGGTTTTCAAGTGACGAAAAACTTCTTTTCGGCAAAAACAAACTGACAAGCAAAATTCCGCCAAGAAAAGCACAGAAACAGACGGTTATGATGAGCGAGCGCGAGTTGCGCATGGGTTACCTCCGAAAAATCCTCCGCATACTTCAAAGTAGGCGGAGGAAGCGATTGTTATTTGACGAGGGAGAACACATCGTCCGGGACAACGAATGGATCGTACAGAACGACCATTGCAACATAATTGCCGGAGGACTGGATCTGGGCATTGTCTTTCCACTGGGCGGCGGTGTCGGCGTAGAAGGTATCGTCGCAGGCGAGATCAATGCGAGCCTGGAAGATTTCCTTGACCTTGTCGACATCGGCGGAATTTTCGACCTCAATGAGGACGACTTCCGTAGCGGCACCGGTGACGAATGCGGTGTGGACGCTCAACTGTTTGTACGGGATTTCGGAAAGACCTTCGTAGCAACCGTCGATGTAGGTGGTGTCGGTCTCTTCAAAAAGATAAAGTTCCTCGGCATGGTCGCCCTGAGCCTCGACGATGGCGTTGTAGACTTCGTTCAGGTCGAGATTTTTCGGCGTTTCTTTTTTGGCGCATCCGGCGAAAATGCCACAGACGCAGAGAATTGCGAGAAGGATTGCAAGATACTTTTTCATGATAGGTTCCTCTTTTTTCAAAATATTCGATCGACAAAGCGATCTTTGACTATGACGCATTGAACAGCGAAATGTTCCCATATATCTTATCACATTTTGCGAAAAAAAGAAAGATGAAATTATCGTTTTGCGAGGACATCCTTTGTTATGGAGATAAACGAGTCGAATCCGGCTTTCATACAACTCAAATCATCGCTCAACCAGAAAATGTTTGCACCGAACCGCACATCGCGTTCAATATGCGCACGGTCGGGATCAAACACGCCGCAACTGACCTGATGACGGTCGCAGATTTCATAAAAACGGCGGTATTCGTCGAGCATTGCGGTCGCGTCATGCTCCAACGGAACGCCCATTGTGATGGAATAGTCGTTCGGCCCGATGATAAATCCGCTGATATATTCACCGTAGGCAGTAAGCATATCCTCCATCGCACAAAGACCTTTGTGCGACTCGATCTGCGGGAGAAGAAAACGTCGACCATTGAAGTCGGTGAAAGTTTCGCCTTTGCGCAGTAACCCCCATCCGCCGAAGCCCGTTCTGCCGACCGGGGCAAAGTTCATTGCCTCCACAGCGGTTTTGATCTGTTCCACACTTTCCGTACGGGGAAGCATGATACCATCCGCACCGAGGTCGATCGCCTTGGCGATCAGGTGGTATTGCGTATCCTCAACACGCACGATCGCGGGAAGCCCCATGGCACGGCACTGCAATGTCAGCGGGATCAGTTCCTCCGTGCCGTAGACGCCGTGTTCCTTGTCAAGAAGGATACAGTCGGCGTTTTCAAATGCCGTAAGCATTAGCGGACTTGTGTTGAGCATCATATTTCCCATAAAGATCGGCTGACGTGTGATGAGTTTTTCTTTTAATACATCGTATTTGTTCATATAAACTTCCTTTTGAAATCATAACTTTTCCGTTTTTTCAATTTTATCGCCGTATATGATCCTACGGCAAAAATTGTTCCGAAAGAAAAATCGAGTGCTCATAAGTGAAATCCCTTATGAACACTCGTTGTGGTCGGAGTGACAGGATTCGAACCTGCGGCATCGAAGTCCCAAACTTCGCGCGCTACCAACTGCGCCACACCCCGATAGATATATATTATACCATATGCCGTGCGTGAATGGAAGACCTAATTTTACATCATTCCAAAAAGATTTTTTCTGCGGAATTCCGCATTGACAAGGTCGAAAACGCAGTGTATGCTATGTTTAATTGAAGCGTGAGGGAGTTGTTTTTATGGTCGCCGAGAGGTTATCAAACGGTAAAACATATTACGATGTCTGTATTTTGGGTGCGACCGCGCTTGCCGCGGGCTTTGTGGCAGGACATCCCGAACTGAACTGTGCGGTGATCGAGTCCACCTGCATTGCCGCGCCGGAATTTTCCGCAACATTTCGTACCGACGGACTTGCGGGAAAACAGACCGCCGTGACCTTGCAGGGCAGAAAACTCCGTGCCGATGCACAAAAGCGCGGCGCACTGACCGCTGACGGTGAATGGATTCCCGCCTCGGCACCGATGATGGCGAAAGCATTCCTTGATTCAAAAACGGACTGTTTTTTTATGGCGACGTTGACGGGCGTTGAATCCGACGGCTGTGGCTATCGCGTCCGCTTTTCCTCGTTCGGAAGCGAATACTCTTTTTCGGCAGGATGGATACTCGACACGACCACCCATATGAATTCGCACGCGTATTTCGGTTGCTCCGAGCCGAAAACGACCGACGAACTCGTCTATTATCTTTTGGAAAACGATATTCCCGTACGTCATAGCATCAAGGCGGAAGACTATTCATCGGCGCATTTGGCGGTTGCCAAACTCGCCGAAAAAAACGGCGATTTTATCTTTACGATGGGATTTTCACTCTCCGAAACGCCGGATTATCACGGCAACCCGGAATATGCCGCGAAATTTTGTTGGATGCCGTCGGCGGCGTGTGGGAACTTCCTGCATGCTTTTGATATTGGCGCGGGCGTGAAGTTGATGCGCGAGAAACCTGAACCGATCGATGTTGTCACCGTCGAAGAAGGCGAATGTGACGTTGCGGTAGTCGGTGTGGGTACCGCAGGTGCGGTTGCGGCACTGACTGCGGCAAAAGAGGGGATGAAAGTTCTCGCCATTGAGTCCTACGAAATTCTCGGCGGAGCAGGCACATTGGGCGGTATCACGGGTTATTATTTTGGCTTTCGGGGCGGAATTTACACACCGATCGACGAAGAAGCCGCAAAAATGCCGCAATTTTCGAATGTCGGCGTTATCGGGACGCATCAAAAGTCGATGCTTCTCGACAAATATATCCGTGCCGACGGCGTCGACCTGCGTCTAAATGCCAACTTTGTCGGCGTCGACCGAAACGGAGATAGCGTTGAAGGCATTACATGGGTGGAGCACGGCGTTCCGCATCATATCAAAGCGAAATTCGTCATTGACTGTACGGGCGAATCTTCGGTCTGCGTTGCCGCCGGCACCGAAATGATCGGCGGACGCGACAGTGACGGTGAATTTCAGCCGTACTCGACGACGTGGCTATGGAAGGATGAACGAATCCTGCCGGATAGCGGGAAAAAGCGCGTTGCCGTGAGTGTTGGCTACATTGATAACGGTACGGTCAATCAGTATGACGCCTGCAACTTCGGGCGGGAAATGCTGATTTCCGGCACATCTTACCCGCATTTGCTCGAAAATTATGCCGATCACGCCTTTTGGGGCACGACGCCGTTCACGGGAATGCGTGAGGGGCGAAGGATCCTCGGCGAAGAAACGATCTTATTTTTGCCGATGGTCGACGGAAATGATTGCAAAAAGCCCGTCTATTTCGGCAATTCCAACCTTGACAATCACGGAAAAGACAATGTATTGGAAAGCCGAGCATATCAGGACTGGGCGACGATCTGCGGGCTTTGGGGATGGGGACTCGGAATTCCCGTTCCGATGGGCGCGTTGATCCCCAAGGGGATCAACGGTCTTCTTGTGGGTGGTCGAAATGTGTCCTGCGACCACGACATTTCGATGGCACTTCGCATGAAGCATGATGCGCAGAAATCGGGTGAGGTCGCCGCACGCATCGCGGCAATTGCGGTAAAACGGGGAATTTCCGCCAAAGAGGTCGACTATGCTGAACTATTGCCGCAGATCAAGGCGTCGGGATGCTTAAAAGAGTCCGACCGAATTCAGTTGGAGCAACAGAACGCCGACAAATTCTGGTACGGTGATCTTTGGGAAATCGATGAAGAAAGACTTGAAAAGGGGCTTTCCTCCGACGATCCATGCCGTTGTCTGTGGTCGTGCCGTTATGGCAACCATTCGGAAATGCTTTACCGTCTGTTGAGATCCGACGATGAAAACGCACGCGCACACGCTGCTTTGGCACTGGCTCTCACCGATCATAACGACGATGAGGTCGTCGGGGAACTGATTGCCGTTGCCAATGAAAAAAGCGGATTTGCGTATCGCGCCGTACGTGCCTATTTTCCGTCGCGTGCGGTATGTGCGATCTCGGCACTCGGCAGAATTCACGCGGTCGGTGCGGTGGATGCGATCTTTGCTTTTCTTGAAGACGAAAACAGGATCAATTCGGCAGGTCCCGACATCAAAACCGATAACACATACGCATTCTTTTTCGATAACGATGACAGAAAATTCCAGTTTGAAACGACGGCAATCGGTGCGCTTGCTGAAATTGCAAAGGCAAACCCCGAATACCGCGAAAACATCAAAAAGCGTTTGACGAAAATTGTTTCAAATAGAGAATACTATGTCAGTATGATGGGGACGGGATTTTTTAAAAAAGACGACACTGCGTCGATTTGTGCGCTGATTGAAAGGATATAACATGGCTGAACATTTTTTTGCATATCTTGCACGGCAGAAATACATTAACCGCTGGTCGCTGATGAAAAACACGCGGGAAGAAAATTTGATCGAACATTCCTATATGGTGTCGGTCATTGCGCACGCATTGGTCAGTATTCGTCGGGATGTCTTTGGTAAAACCGATGTCGACGCCGAAAAAGCCGCCTGCGCGGCATTGTTCCACGATGCAGCGGAGATTTTTACGGGAGATCTGCCGACGCCAATTAAATACTATAACTCCGCTATCCACGATGCGTACAAGTGCATTGAGGATTCAAGCCGTGAACGACTTGTCAAAATGCTTCCGCAGGAACTTGAAAAAACCTACACGGAACTGTTTGATTACGAAAACGATGAGCCGCTTCGCCGCATAGTCAAAGCCGCCGACAAACTTTCGGCATATCTCAAATGTATCGAGGAACTGAATTCGTCCAATGCGGAATTTTCGAGCGCCAAGCGCGGCATCGAGGAGGATTTGAAACGATACGGAATGCCGGAAGTGGACTATTTTATCGAACATTTTGTCCCTGGATTCTCGATGACCATCGACGAGCAGGAAAAAGAGAGATCGCAAAGGGAGTAAAAAATGCCGCGATGCGTTGCATCGCGGCTGAATTTTTCATTTATTTTTTCGGAAGCCAGTCGGAGGAAGTCAGCAGGAATAGACCGACGGTTGCGGAAATGATGCCAGCGTATTGTAGTTTGCTGACCTTTTCTTTATAGAAGAAGCGGGCGATGAGGAACGAGAACAGAATTCCGAATCCCGTGGAGACCATATATGCGATGATCGCGGGAAGTTTTTCGACGGTGATGGTGCCGATGAAATTCTGTGCGGAGTTGGAAAGCGAATAAATTGCCGCCCACATCACACCAAGCATAAAGCCCGACGGAATACCACGGGATTTCGGGATGTTTGAAGTCGCCTTCGACAATCTTGCCCAGTCGACAAGGAGCATGATCCCGAACACGGCGGTGACAAAGAGCATTGACCAGAAAAGATATTCACTGCGGTGCATACCCGGCTCGGCATATTGTTGAAGTTTGGTGGCGAGCATGGTAAGCCCGTTACCGGCAAATGACGAGAACACCCAAAGCCAGTAAAGCGGGGTTTTGATCGGCTCGGCATCCTTTTGCCCCTTTTTACTGTTGAACAGGTACAGAGCAACAAAGAGGATGATCATACCGAAGATCGTGAGAAAATCAGGTTGTTCGTGCAAAAAGAGCATACTGAATACGATCGGGATCAGGGAGCCCATTTGGCTAATGATGATCGTGATGAGAAGCGGACCGGTGTGAACGGCTTCGATATATCCGTAGGAGCCGATGACATAACCGATCGCACGGAGAATGGCATACATAAAGGTCTGTTGGTGAAAGGCCAAACCGTCGGCGGCAACGCCCGTGATGGCAAAAGAGATCAGCGCAACGATTGCGAGCAGGAAATTAAACCATGCGGAACTGCTGCGGATATGGCCGGCTTTGAGGTCATACTGTTTGACGCAAAGACCACCGAAGGCACCGAGCCCACTGGATAAAAACGCAAGACAATAGTAAATCATTCGACACATCCTTTCTTTTCCGAACAAGTGTAACATAACCCGACAAAAATGTAAAGAAAAAGCCTTCCGTTCTAAAACGGAAGACTTTTGTGTGTTTATTTGATTGCAGAAAAACGATCCCACGGAGCCGTTTTCGGCGGATAAAATTCCGACTCGACGGGAATATTCCGAAACGGATGCCGAAATGCAAGGCGGTACGACCAAAGGGCGATATTTCCGTTGCCACCGCCGTATTTTCCGTCGCCGACAAGTGGCAAACCGCGGGAAGAAAACTGTACGCGGATCTGATGACTGCGCCCCGTGTGGAGTTTGACACGCACCAAACTCATCCCTTCGACTTCTTCCAGTACGCGGTATTCGAGTTCGGCTTCCTTCACGCCCTTTCGCATATGCGCAACGACGAAGGATTTGTTCCTTGCCACATCCCGATAGAGAAGATCCCGCAAAATGCCCTCTTTTTCGGGCAGGATCCCATGCACGACGGCGAGGTATTCTTTTTCGATCTCACGGCTTTGGATCATCGCGGAAAGTTTGCCCGCGCAGGCTTGCTTTTTGGCAAAAACCATCATCCCGCCGACGCCTTTGTCAAGACGGTGGATCGGGTAGATCTCGGGGCGGGACTGTTGCAACAGCGTCACCATGTCCTCGTCGCCGGAGGGATCGGGTTGGCTTGAAACGCCGACGGGTTTCAGGCAGAGGAGCAGAGAATTGTCCTCGAAAAGAATTTTAATTTTTTCGCTCATTTGACATTCCCGCTTTCATTGGCAAGTAAATTTTCGCGTCCGTTGAGGATTGCTCCGACTAATTTTTCGCCATGATAGCGGAGTTTCAGCGAAAAAAACGGGACTTCACGATCGAGCAAGTCGAGGAAGATTCGATCGCCCTCCCATTGGGGAAGCACCGAAAATTGCTCCTGCGTCAGCCAGACGAGTTCGCCCTCGTCGCAATCCGCAAGTTCGCCCTCGTACCCCGTAGCAGTGAAAAGGTGCATATATTCCGTTTCCCAACGGTCGGAAACAAAGGTTACGATCGCACGGTAACGGTAATCGGTGAGCGTCAGCCCGGTTTCTTCCAGAGTTTCACGCAATGCGCAGTCTTCCGGGCTTTCGCCGTCCTCGAATTTGCCGCCGACGCCGATCCATTTGTCCTTATTGGCGTCATTGTCCTTTTTGATGCGGTGAAGCATCAGCCGTCTTCCGTTTTCATCGGAGATGTAGATAAGCGCGGAATTGATCGCCATAGGGCACCTCGTTATTATTTAATTGGCAAAACCGTCGGTCATCAGCGTTTCACTGTCGGATGCGTTCAGTAAAAATACCATATCGGAATTTGCCATCATCGCGTATCGGCAACCGTCGTCATCGGTCGCACCGAGTTTTAGTGTGAAGGAAAGATCCTCGTCTTCAAGGATGTAATTCACTGTGATACTGCGTTCGGGCATAAGAAACCCGTACGCTTCAAGATCGGCGTCGTCCGCATACCAGTCGGCACAACACCAATTCGGGTTTTCAATTGCGTTGAGGAAGCCTTCGACGCCTTCGGTCGATGCGAGTTCAAAAGAGCCGGATTTGTCCGAAGACCATGTTTCGTTATCGGCGTCGTATTCAAGCGTGAAGGCGGTTTCACCTTCAATTTCGATGCTTTCGACGCCGCTGATCGACGGAACGGTGTCCTCTTCCAAAAGTGAGGACTGTGTCAAAAGGCAGGCGGTATAGATCGTCGGATCGACAATGTAAACATTTTCATCGCCGTCGACCATCATATATCTTCCGTCTCCGAGAGGTATTTCATCACCAAAAATCAACGATTTGTTATCGATGATTACGGTCAGAACAGGATCGGCAAAACCGTACTGTTCAATGTTGTCAGTATCGGTGACCGTTTGCATGGCACTGATCGCGGTGGTGGCCGTGATCAGTTTATTGACCGTGGACTGGGTGACGGGAAAGGTTTTGTCATCGGTCAGTTCCCACACGCCGTTGGTGTTTTTTTCAAGGGAGAAGACTTCCTTGCCATATTCGGTGACGATCGTCGTAAAGGTGTCAAATTGTGCGACGATCGGATAGGAGGATGCCCCCACTTCGGCTTCGTCATATTTTTCGACGAGTTTTTTTACCAAAAGCCACCCGGAAAAGCAGACGACGACCGTCACTGCCACGACGAGCATTTTTTTGCCCCTCGTCATCTGGAACGCCTCTTTTTCCATATCACGATTCCCGTAATCAGGAACGCGGAGGGAAGGACGGCGACGACGAACAGACTCCATGCACCGCTTGTCAGTGAACTCATGGTCAGATAGGATGCGGAGAGATCCTTGGCACGGATGGAAAGCGCGGACTCGGTTTCACCGCAGAGCCAGCCGACACTGTTCAGGAACAGATCGCGGTTCGAGCCGGACACCATTTCGTCGACGGTATCGTCGGCAATATATGAGGTGCTGAACCAGATAAATTTCGACGTCACATCGTCCGTAGTGCGTTCTGCGGCGGCACCGATGAGGAACGGACCGTCAAGGTCGTCGTCTTCGCGTTCGGTGGTTTCGGCTTCATAGCCCGCGACTTTGAGATACGACGAATCGGAAGAGGTTAGAAGCGGTGAAACGATTACATTTTCGGTTTCGGCTTCTTCAATTCCATGGGCGAGAGGTGCAAGCACATAGTAGCCGCCCTCATACAGAGAGGTTGTGACCTCGTGATATTCGAGATCCGGCAGGAGATAGTGCGGATAGCCCTGCAAACACATATTCATATCGCCCTCGACGACGATGCCGTTGATTGCGGATAGACCGTAAAGATCTTCCGTAAATGCTGCGAGATTCGGGAAAGTCTCGCCTGTGTAGTCGGTCATCAGGATCACCGAGCCGCCGTTTACGGAATAGGAAGTAAGTGCGTCAAGTTCTTTTTCCGAAAGATCGGTCGACGGTGCAAAAATGAGCACGCAGGCAGCATCTTCGGGCACGGAGCCGGAGGAGAGCAGATTCAGTTCTTCGCTGATAATATTGTCGGTGGAAAGCCCGGTGACAAAACCGTCGCCGATCGTGGCGTCACCGTGACCTGTGAGAATGTAGAGTTTCGGCAGATCGTCGCTTGTGACATAGGTGATTGCGCCCGTCAGGGCATTTTCACCGTTAAACGAATATTCCACCTGAGAGGTCGTGTAGTAATTCGTATAATCCGCGACGAAAATATCGCCGTAATCGACATATTTTCCGCGTTCGCCGCAACGGAC
Organism: Clostridiales bacterium UBA1758; assembly: GCA_002315595.1. Classification (GTDB taxonomy): domain Bacteria; phylum Bacillota; class Clostridia; order Oscillospirales; family UBA1758; genus UBA1758. The sequence continues at coordinate 15,157 of DCHG01000072.1, forward strand.
AAGGAGCGAATTGTTCGTCAGCGAATCCGTGTATTCAGTGGCGAGTCCGGCGTAGACGTTCGGATCCTTCTTTTCGACGGTGATATGTTTGTTCAGTGACTCATAGCGGTTGAGCATTTCCTCGATATAGGTATCTTCATCGCCGGAGGTGACAAGATAAGTGATCGTGACGTCGTCATCCAATTCGGAAACGAGAGACTTCGTTTGGTCGGAAAGGGAGAAAATGCGGGAATTGGTGACGTCGAACTTCACAAACCCGTCCGGCAGAGAGGAAACGAGCAAATTGACCGCAACAATAATGGCGACCGCACCGAGTGAAATGAACGTACTGTATCCACCGACACGGAACGCTTTCGTGCGGAAGGATGCGGAAATGCGGGCAAAGAGGTTTTTCATCAATTCCACCTCCTTTTTTCAAGTGCCTGAACGGTGAAAAAGATGAAAAGCGCACAAACCGTGGCAAAATAGATCACCGCAGTGAGGTCAAACATCCCGTCGGCAAAGATATAAAAACGATCAAAGAGGGAAAGTTTTGATAAGATCGTCGGGAAAAGATCCTCAAACGCGGTCTGCTTGATCAAATAGAAGACCAGTAGGATCACTTCACCGATCACACCTGCGATGATTGCGGCGGCACCGCTTTTTGCGAGTTTATAGAAACCGAAGGCAACAAGCGCGATCACGACAACGAACGCGAACATGGAAGCCTCCGCACTGCTCGGCAGATAGCCGGAAAGGTCGGTGAGGAAGTAGTTAACCAAAATCACCGCAAAACAGAGCACGGCGGAGATGATTTGGTTTTCGGTCAGCGTCGAAACAAACATTCCGATGCTGATTAAGGACGCACCGAGCAGGACAAAGCCGATAATGCCGGAATACGCCGAAAGCAGGTTGACGGAGCCGTACTGCGAGAGGATCAGCGGGTAAAATAACATTACCGCAAACGGAGAGGCAAGAGCCGTCAGTGCAGCGAAATACTTGCCCAAAACCACCTTCGTCAGCGGCATCGGCAGTGAATAAAGAAGCGTTTCGGTCTTTTGACGGCGTTCTTCCGCAAACAGACGCATTGTCAGGATCGGAATGGCAAGCAGGTAAATGAAGGTCATATTCGAGAGGACGTATTCGAAATTCGAGTACGCGCTCATCAAATTGATGACCATCGTAAAAATACCGGAGAACAACAGAACGAATGCGGAAAACACCCATCCAGTCATGCCGGAAAAATACGAGCGAAACTCGCGTTTAAAGATTGCGTTCATTCGGCGTCCTCCTTTTCGTCGGATTTTTGGGGAAATTCAAGTTCCGCGGAAACCGCAGGTTCGTCGACGGAACTTTGATCGTCGGATTCCTTTGAATCGTCCGTCAGTTCGAGGAAAATATCTTCAAGGTTGAATTTGCGAAGTTCCATGCGGATGATTGCGATGCCTGCACGGGCAAAGGCGAAAAAGATCGCCTCCCTGCAATCACTCGAAGCGGAAAGTTCGACATTGATGTATTCGCCGTCGGTCGAGGTGACGGTAAATTCGCCGAATTCGGCAAGCAGATCGGAGATGCCTGATTCGTCCGTTTTGGCGGTCAGTTCGACCGTGACGTTTCCTGCAAGGTCGCGTTCAAGATTTTCCGGCGTGTCGAAGGCGACGAGTTTTCCGTGCGAAATGATGAGTATCTTTTCGCAGACTGCCTGTACCTCGGAAAGAATGTGGCTGGACAGAATGACCGTACATTTCCCGGCAAGCGATGTGATCAGTTCACGGATTTCAATGATTTGCTTCGGATCAAGACCGACGGTCGGCTCATCCAAAATGACATAGGTCGGATCACCGAGAAGCGCCGAGGCAATGCCGACGCGTTGTTTGTAGCCCTTGGAAAGATTGCGGATCAAACGGTCCCAAACGGCGTCCAAATGCGCCGCACTTTTGACGAATTCAAGTTGACCTTCGATCTTCCAACGCTCGACGCCCTTGGCTTCGGCGACGAATTTCAGATACTCGTACGGCGTCATATCCTGATACAACGGGGGCTGTTCCGGCAGATAACCCACGAGTTTTTTTGCGGCAAGCGGTTGTTCAAAAATATCATGTCCGTCAATCGTCACCGTGCCGGAGGTCGCGGCAAGACAACCGGTGATGATATTCATGGTCGTGGTCTTGCCGGCACCGTTCGGACCGAGCAGACCGTAAATATGTCCCGGTTCGATCTTGAACGAAACATTGTCGAGGGCACGATGTTCGCCGTAGATTTTTGTTAATGCGGATACTTCGATCATACTTCTCCTCCTTATATCTGTAACGGCAACATTATACACCGTGATATTTGCGAAATTCTGAATAAAATGTGAATTTGAAATAAATTTTTGAAATTGCGAAAGATTTTGTGGGAAAACAGTTCCGTCTATTGCAGAATGGACCGTTTTTTGATATAATACAGACGATCATTTTTGACCGAACCGCGAAAGGAGATTGATTATGGGACTTTTGAAAGCAGTCGGCGGCGCCATCGGCGGTGTGCTTGCCGATCAATGGAAAGAATATTTTTACTGCGACTCTCTTCCTACGGATATTCTTGTCAGTAAGGGTGCAAAGCGCGTCAGCCGTCGCAGTTCCAATACCAAAGGCGAGGATAACATCATCTCGAACGGCTCCGTGATCGCCGTCAACGAGGGGCAGTTTATGATAATCGTCGATCAGGGCAAGGTCATTGAATTTTCCGGCGAACCGGGCGAATTCATGTACGACACTTCGACCGAACCGAGCCTTTTTTACGGAAAATTCGGCGAAAATCTGAAAAAGACTTTTGCAACTGTCGGCAAACGAATCGGGTTCGGTGGCGATACCGCAAAAGATCAGCGAGTGTATTTTTTCAACACCAAGGAAATCATCGGCAATAAATACGGCACGCCGAACGCCGTTCCCTTCCGCGTGACGGACGCCAATATCGGGCTGGATATGGATATTTCCATCCGTTGTCACGGCGAATATTCGTATAAAATTGTCGATCCGCTTCTTTTTTATACAAATGTCTGCGGCAATATTTCGGGGGATTATTCCCGTGAAAGCATCGACGGTCAACTCAAATCCGAACTTATGACCGCACTTCAGCCTGCATTTGCAAAAATATCCGAAATGGGCATCCGTTACAGTGCCCTTCCCGGTCATACGATGGAACTTGCCGACGCGCTCAACGAGATCCTTTCCCAAAAATGGAGCGAAATGCGCGGCATTCGTATCGCGTCCTTCGGCGTCAGTTCCGTCAAGGCATCCGATGAGGATGAGGCGATGCTCAAAGAACTTCAGCGCAATGCGACCTTCCGCGATCCGAATATGGCGGCGGCGGAAATCGTCGGAGCGCAGGCGAGTGCAATGCAGAATGCCGCGAAAAATCCCGGCGGTGCGTTTGTCGGTTTTGCGGGGATGAATATGGCGGCGAATGTAGGCGGTGCGAACGCACAGTCTTTGTTCGGTATGGGCGGCGGCAAGCCGGCGGCTTCCGAACAGGGGTGGAAGTGCAAATGCGGCAAAGTCGGAAATACCGGCAAATTCTGCTCGGAATGCGGCGAAGCAAAGTCCGAAGAAGGGTGGAAATGCTCCTGCGGTGCTGTCAATCAGGGTAAGTTCTGCTCGGAATGCGGCGCAAAACGCCCTTCCGGCGTGCCGGTCTATCAATGCGATAAATGCGGATGGAAGCCCGATGATCCGCAACATCCGCCGAAATTTTGCCCCGAATGCGGCGATAAGTTCGACGAGGACGATATTCGGTAATCGCGTCAATTTGAATGAATGAACGATGCTCCCGTGCGAAATCAAATCGGTTTTGCACGGGAGCATTTTATCATCGATGAATAAAAAACAAACAAAAAAAGTAATTATGCAACCTATGCAGGGACAATGGAGAATGTCAAAATTCGAAAAAAAGAAAAACAGCATTAGGTGTTGACAAGAGGGGAAATGGGTGCTATACTATCCAATGTTCCGAGAAGGTGCTTGAATCCGTATGGAAACTGGTACTGGAGAACACTCTGGAAAACTCGTCACTGAGTGCCGAAGGTGTAAGGTCGAACGACTGAATCTCTCAGGCAAACCGACAGAGCAACTGATTGTTTATACAGTCATATGTTTTGCAAGTGTTTTTGAGCTTTTCGGAGTGGGTGAAATTCACCCACTCCGTTTTTGCATTTCTGCAAAAACGGAAATATTTAGAGGAGGACAAAACCTTGCAAGAAATTCTTATTAACATCGTTTCAACAATCAACGACTACCTTTCCGACTACATTCTGTTTTTTCTTCTGATCGGCGTAGGTCTTTGGTATTCCGTCAAGACGCGCTTTGTACAGGTCAGATGCTTCGGAGAGGGCATGAGAAGTGTTTTCGGCAACCTGTCGCTCCGTGGCGGAAAGCATGGAAATGGCATGAGTTCCTTCCAGGCGCTAGCCACCGCAATTGCGGCGCAGGTCGGCACCGGCAATATCATCGGTGCTTCCGGCGCAATTCTCGCCGGTGGTCCCGGTGCGATCTTTTGGATGTGGATCATTGCCTTCTTCGGAATGGCAACGATCTATGCGGAAGCGACGCTTGCCATTAAAACCCGCACCACCGATGAATCGGGAAATATCAAGGGCGGCCCGGTTTACTATATCCGCACCGCGTTTCAGGGCAAGTTCGGTAAATTCCTCGCCGGATTCTTTGCCGTTGCGATCATCATCGCACTCGGTTTCTTTGGCTGCATGGTTCAGTCGAATTCCATCGGCTCCACCTGTGAAACCGCATTCGGTATCCCGGCATGGGTGGTCGGCATCGTGCTTGTTGTTATTTGCGGCATTATCTTCCTCGGCGGCGTTCAGCGCCTTGCGTCTGTCACCGAAAAGATCGTTCCTGGTATGGCGGTACTGTTCCTTCTCGGCGGCCTTGTGATCCTTGCCTGCCGAATCAAGTATGTTCCGGCGACTTTTGCGATGATCTTTAAATATGCGTTTAAGCCGCAGGCGATCCTCGGCGGTTCGTTCGGTGCCGGTATCAAACTTGCCGTCACATGGGGCGCAAAGCGCGGTCTGTTCTCCAATGAAGCCGGTATGGGTTCCACTCCCC
>DCHG01000072.1:20298-21156 GCA_002315595.1 Clostridiales bacterium UBA1758
TGATCGGCGTGTTCATTGACACCTTCGTCGTTCTCACGCTCAATGCGTTGGTTATCATTTCCACGCTTTATACCAAGGACGGCGCACTCGCAAACGGCTACATCGGCGATGTCACCGAAACAATCGTAAAATCCAATCTTGCGCAGACTGCGTTTGGCACCGTGTTTGGTGAAAAATTCGGTGCGATGTTTGTTGCGGTGACGCTTTTCTTCTTCGCTTTTTCCACCATTCTCGGTTGGAATTTGTTCGGAAAGGTCAATGCCGATTACCTCTTTAAGGGCAAGGCAACCAAGGTCTACACCCTGATCTCGCTCGTGTTCGTCTTTCTCGGAACGGTTTCGCAAAACGACCTCGTTTGGGGACTCAGCGATATGCTCAACAGTTTGATGGTTCTCCCGAATGCACTTGCGATGTTTGCTTTGACGGGACTGGTCGTCGCAAGCGTGAAGGAAGTTAAAAACAACCGCGAGAAAATTCAAAAATAGTCGATTCTTCTGAATTGTGTGATCAAAGAGCCGTGTCTGTCGGACACGGCTCTTTGGTTTATCGCTCGGTTATTTTCACGTCGCCGCATAGGTCGATTGTTTCACCCGTTTCCGCCTCGTTTTCGGGTGAAAGCGGGTGAATTCATGCTATGAACTTTTTTAATAGGTAATTGTTGAAAAAAATGTCATTTTTTCTTGACCAATGGGCCGATGTGGAGTAAAATATCAGATGTAAAGATATAATGTTTTGTATTTTGTTGGCGGAGGAAATTTTATGTTCCATCGAAAGAAGAAAATGACGGAAAACTTTACGGAGACAACGCAACAGAAGCCGACGCCGGCATATCTTCGAGAGGACTATCCGTATCAGGCA
>DCHG01000072.1:21172-21518 GCA_002315595.1 Clostridiales bacterium UBA1758
GCGAGCCGATCACGGATCTGGATACGCTGACGCCCCACGGTATTCTGTATGAGATCAAGTGCCCGAAATGCGAAATGAGTATTCGTTCGCAGGGGGTAAATATAAAGCCGACATACGAACGGATGCTGAACGGCGTCGAGGTCAAAAACGATGACGGCACGACGCGTATCGAGGGCGGAAAGGGCTGTATCGGTTGCGGTAATCGTGACCTCATCGTCCGTGAAGTCGACATGAGTCGAATGAAAGAAGTCGAAGCCGCAAGAAAAGCATCCGCGGAAAATAAGTAAGGGTTGACAAATGAACGATGAAAAATCAAACTTGCTTAGAGCAGAGCAGAGCAGAGCAG
>DCHG01000048.1 GCA_002315595.1 Clostridiales bacterium UBA1758
TGCTTACGCAAACGCGGCAATCCGTCCCCCTTGCTGGCGTGTTACGCCTAAAAGCCGGGCGACCGCAGGTCGCCCCTACGGAACAGTCGTAGGGGACGATCTGTGATCGTCCCGATGTTGCAGCCGTCACAATGCCGTGGGACGGTACGCACAACCCATATTCGTCATTACCGAGGGTAAGAAAGTTCAAAAAATTTTCTTTAAAATAAGAATAATTCTTGAAATTATATAAAAACTGTGTTATAATCATCTCAACAAAGAAACCGTCGGTTTCAACGACAAAAGGAGGTTCCCGTGAAAAAATCAATTCTCTCCGTTTTTGCCGCACTTTTGATTGCGTTTTCCTGCATTTCGCCGGCTTTGCCGAAGGCGGATGCCATCGACCTGACAAAAAACCGAAATGTCTATACCGACCTCGACCATTCCTATGACGAAGTCATACGCGACGCGCTTGTCAACGGGGTGGAGGATCTCACCGACGATAAATACGGGCTTTTTAAGGCGACCTATCAACGCCAGTATCAGTATATTCTGTTCTCAACGCCCGAACTTGTCGGAGTGAAGGATTTTGTACGCGAATATTATCTGAAAGACGACGCAACCAGACGCTACTTCGCCGTCTATCAGGAAAATCGTGACGAACTTGTCGCCGAATTCCGTGCCAGATTACCCGAAGTTGAGGCTGAAATCGACGAATTGATCCCCGACGGCGTCAGCAACTACGATAAAGTTCACATCGTACACGATTATCTCGCCCAAACGAATGTTTACGCAAAAACCATGCTTGACAGTGATACAGTCGACCATTACATCTACGATGCGTCGGGTGTTTTTGTCAAACACTATGCCGTGTGTCAGGGCATCTCCCTTGCCTTTAAGTATATTATGGATTACCTCGGCATTGAATGTGCCCTCGCCGTAAGCAATAATTCCGATCATGCGTGGAATTTGGTCAAACTCGACGGTGAATGGTATCATGTCGATGTAACCGCCGATGATATGTGGTACGATGTTTTGGGGCATATGCACCACAAATACCTCTGTGTCAGCACCGAAACCATGCTGAAAAACGCCACCAGCCGTTCGGACTTTATCGTCATCGCCGATGACTATAACATCGTTTTTAACGATGCGACCTGCGCGACATCCAAAAAGTACGAAACCGATCAGCCGTGGGCGAATTCCTGCTCGTCCTGTCATTATTACGGCGGCGACCTCTATACCCTCGGCTCCGACGCGGGACTGTATAAAAACGGCGAATTGTATTTTATGCCGGATGAGCATATGCGTTGGCATCCGTATGGCAATATTTATGCCAATTATACCGGCGATTTCTATGGCGCGATCTGCGGTGTCGGCTCGACGATCTATATGCTTTCCCCGAAAAATCTGTACGAAATCGACCTGACTACCGATAAAAAGACGATCATCTACTCCGTTGCCGAAGATGCGAAATCGGGGACACAGATATTCGGTCTCGGTCGTGTGGAAGGTCAACTCTACATTACCCTCGGCGTCGATACGCCAAAGGGCGACGAAACATGGATCCCGGTCGACGTCAGCACGAATTCCGTCAAAACGAAGATCAAACTGTCCGAAATGACGGGCTATTCGGACGCGGTGTGGACTGTGATTGCCGAATATGACGCCGACGGACGTATGACGAGCGTGAAGATGCAGGCGGTCACGGCGACGCTCAGACTGGATCCCGTGACCACGGGTACGCGAAAGATCATCCTTTTGAACGCCGCGTTTTCGCCCGTATCCACGGCGGCCGCAGGCTGAAATAAAGGCTGAATTCAAACAAAAAACACCCTCGACCAGAAGTCGGGGGTGTTGTGTTTTCGGCGATTTACGGTTTGCATTTCCCGCAGGGCGAATAACCTTGCTCGATGAGTTCGTCCCGCGTGCCCGTGTAGTCTTGACGGTTTTCCGCTTTGATGTCCTCGGCACCCGAACAGTCGGGCAGGTGAAACTTTTTGGAATTTGTGTTCAAAATGTACTCTATTTTCTCAACTTGGTCGGATTTATCCACAGTTTCCTTCGAATTTGTTTCGGGGATTTCCGCCGCAACTTCATTTTGACGGCTTTCGCCGGTGGCATAGTCGATCGTGATACCGGGTTGCGCGTTGTAGCAGAACACGCAGAATTCGACGCCGTCGCCGTGATCTTCGACGGAGCGAGCCTCCAAAATCACGCCGCGTGCGACCAAATTGTCGCCTTCAAATACCGGCGTGACGCGATATTGCACATGGTATTCGGTTTCCTTGACGAAGTCCGCGATCATATTTTCAAAGGGCAACATTCCGTCGACATTCAAATACCGCGTGCCGGTGATGAGATTGCGTTCGTTCGCATTTTCGCCCGAAAGTTGGTAGCCGATGAGGTGACAACGGTTGTAAAGATACTTGCCGTCGACGTCGTTGTATTTGACATTTCGCCAACCCGACGGGTGAATTGTGCCGATCTCACCGCGTTCTTCGGTCGGCATAAGGTCGACGCCGACGCTTGCTTCGCATATGCCGCAACGTCCGAATTCGTCAAGAGGGGAGTAGGTTTCGTAGGAGGTTTCGGACAAATGTGCGTCGGTGAAGTACGGGGCGTTGTCGTGCAGGACGACATACGGTTCCTCAGAAAATGCGGGGATCTCGTCGAGATCAAATCCGTTTTGGCAGTAGGATTTGTCGGCGTTGCCGCCGAAGACCACACAAAGCACTCCGACGACGATCAGACCGAGCAGTAGTGAAAATAGCGAGCCTTTCAAATAACTTTTGCGGAATTTCATCGGATCCAAACCTCCTCGGTGATCGTTTCGTGGGAATTTCCGGGGAAATCCAGTCTGCTTTCCAATTGCCAATCGTCGAGCGAAAGATCAAAAAACAGATCCGCCGGATACGCCCGGTTCCATTTGTAGAGGACAATTTTTTCGATCCCGTCCGCGACCGTACTCGGCGGTCGGTCTTCGATGACGCAGTAGTCGCCGGATTGCGCTTTGATTAAAAAATCATCGTCCGCGCAAACCGTACCGTCGGGAAATAATGAAGCGGTGTTGCGATCGGTCCAAATCCGACTGCCCGCAGAACGCGCAAGAATTCGTTCGATGAGCCTGCGGTCACGGCTCAGTCTGCGCCCGTGAAACATCATGCCGCCTCGTTCTTCAACGGCAAAAACTGCGATCATCGTCAACCACTCCTTTTTCATATATTATCACGCGAACGGGCGAAAATCAACCGCCGACGCTTGACAATCACACCGAAAAGAATTATGATGAGTGTGAAAAGAGGAGTGTGTTTATGGATCGTTTATTCGGAAAACTGAAAATGAACTGGCTCGCCGTTGTCTTGTTTGCGATCGTGGCGGGCATTTATACGGGAATTGTGATGCTTGTTCCCGCGTTCAATCACACCTCTTTGCAGGATATCGGCGTCAGTTATGAAGTATGGGTGCTTTTGGCGATCATCGTGGTCGTCAACTGTGAAAAGCCCGTGGAAGCGATGCTGAAATGCTTCGTCTTCTTCCTGATCAGCCAACCCCTCGTCTACGCCGTCGAGGTCGCGTGTGGGCATCTTTCGTTCGATCTCGCTATGAATTATTATACAAAAATCTGGCTTCCGATGACATTTCTGACACTTCCGGGTGGATTTGTAGCGTTTTTTGCAAAAAAAGAGAATACTTTCGGACAAGTCGTTCTCGGCATCGGGAACGCCATTGTCTCCCTTATGGGGGTGAATTACGCCCTCGAAGTCGTGTCCGACTTCCCGCACCACCTGTTGACCACCGTTTTCTGTGCGGTGGAAGTCGTTGTAACCACGCTCTGTATTCAAAAATCGTTGCACGGTCGTATCATCGCCTTTGCGACCACCGTCATTCTCACGGTCTCGGTTGTCGTTTTCGCATTGGTCAACGGTTTGCAACTGTAATGTATAATTTAATTAGGAGTGACCACTATGCTTCATGTTCATGAATTTGCCGATGTCCATCTTCACGCCTACGCGCCGTTCAAGGAAGGGCTTGCCAACCTCAAGGACTTTGCTACACACGGGGTGGGGGATATCTGCCTGCTTGCGTACACCTATATTGAAACGGGAATTGATAACAATATCGTCTGCCTTTACTACCGCGAAAAGGCGGATCGCGTACGCGTCCGTGCTATGGGCGGCTTGTATTACGACCGCGATTTGAATGATAAGATCATGCCGTTCAAGGATCAGGCGGAACTTTTGCTGGATCTCGGCTTCGACGGCATTAAATTTATGGATATGAAGCCGAATTACCAACTTTACGCGGGCTATACCTGCGACGATCCCGTCTATGACGAGATGTACGATATGCTCGAAAAGCGCGGCACGCCCTTAATTATGCACATCGCCGATCCCGAATCCTTCTGGCACAAGGAATTGCTTCCGCAGGAGGTGATCGACATTGGGTGGTGCTATGACGATCCGAAGTTTTTAACGCAACAGCAGATCTTCGACTGCACACTTCGCAGAATGAGGAAAAATCCGAATCTCAATATGTGCCTTGCGCATTTCGGTTTCCTCGCACACCGACCGGAACTGGCCACCTATTTTATGGAAAACTTCCCGAATTTCAAACTCGACCTTACGCCTGCGACCAATATTTTCCACGAATTCGGCTGGGACACCGATTTTTGGCACGATTTCTTCACAAAGTACGCCGATCGCATTTTGTACGGCACGGATAACGGAACTTATTCCAACCACGAAAACCAACTTGCTCTGCAACAACTGATGATCGACTGTTGCTCGGGGGAAGGTGAAGAATACCCGCTTCCGTACGGATGTAAAGAGAAGGGCAGGGGACTGAACCTTTCCGCCGAAGTTCAGCAAAAAATCATGCACGATAACTATTTTGCGTTCCTCGGAAAAGACCGCCATCCGCTGAATCGTTCGCTTTATTTCGAACACGCGAAAACCATCCGCGATATCGCCGTCAAGCAGGGCGATCAGGCAATGGTCGCCACCCTCGATGAGGCAATGCAGTTGTAGTTTCTCATTTTGGGGAAGATACTGCACCCGCATCATCCGCAACCACTTTCTCCGCAAACTACATTTTTTTATTGCCGAGTGTACCCACCTGATGTTATAATAAAACCATCCATTAAATATTCGTAACGCACGGAATTCGTGCAGAAGGAGAAAAACATGAGTCGCTATATCGGTGAATATCCGGCGATCGGCATCCGTCCTATTATTGACGGTCGCCGTGGCCCCATGATGCTTCGTGAAAGCCTTGAAGGGCAGGTCAAAGCCATGGCGGAAGCCGCAAAAACACTCTTTGAGCAAAATCTGACCTATTCCGACGGCACCCCCGTCCGCGTTGTTATGGCGGACACCTCGATCGGTCGTGTGCCGGAAAGTGCCGCCTGCGCCGAAAAGTTCAAAAAAGAGGGCGTCGCCATTACGCTTTCCGTCACCCCGTGCTGGTGCTATGGCTCCGAAACGATGGATATGGATCCGATGACCATCAAAGGCGTCTGGGGTTTCAACGGCACCGAGCGTCCGGGTGCGGTCTACCTCGCCAGCGTCCTTGCCACCCATGCGCAAAAGGGCTTGCCCGCCTTCGGTATCTACGGGCATGAGGTGCAGGATCGCGATCAGGTGACCGATATTCCCGCGGATGTCCGTGAAAAACTGCTTCGCTTCGGGCGCGCCGCAATTGCCGCCGCAACCATGCGCGGTAAAAGTTATCTCCAAATCGGCTCCGTCACCATGGGTATCGGCGGCTCGATCATGGATCAGAATTTTGTCGAAGAATACCTCGGTATGCGTGTGGAATCCGTCGACGAAGTCGAAATCCTTCGCCGTATGGAAGAGGGCATCTATAACGCCGATGAGGTCGCAAAGGCCCTTGCTTGGACAAAGGAACACTGCAAAGAGGGGCGTGACGACAACCCCGAATTCGTTGACTTCATGGGTGAAAAACGCCGCATCCGCTTCACCGACGAACAGAAGCAGAAGCAGTGGGAATTCACCATTAAAATGTACTGCATTATCAAGGATCTCATTCAGGGTAACCCGAATTTGCCCGAACAGTTCAAAGAGGAAATGGTCGGTCATAACGCCATTTGCGCGGGCTTCCAGGGCCAGCGTCAGTGGACGGATCATTGGCCGAACTGCGACTACCCCGAAGCCGTCCTCAATTCTTCCTTTGACTTCACGGGCAAAAAGGAGCCGATGGTATTCGCCACCGAAAACGACGTTCTCAACGGACTTGGAATGTTGTTTATGGAACTTTTGACCAATCGCGCACAGATCTTTGCCGATGTCCGTACCTACTGGTCGCCCGAAGCCACCAAACGCGTCACGGGCTATGACCTTGAAGGCAAGGCGAAGGAAAACGGCGGTATCATCCACTTGCTGAATTCCGGCGCCGCCTGCTTGGACGCCTGCGGTGAATGTACCGATGCCGACGGCAACGCCACCATGAAACAGTGGTGGGATGTCACCGAAGCCGACATCAAAAAGATGACCGACGCAACCGTTTGGTGCGAAGCCGGGTTTGATAACTTCCGTGGCGGCGGTTTTTCGAGCCATTTCGTCACCCGTGCCGAAATGCCCGTCACGATGATCCGGTTAAATCTCGTCAAAGGCCTCGGCCCGGTGTTGCAGATCGCCGAAGGCTGGACGGTCAAACTGCCGGATGAGGTCACCGACACGCTGATGGAGCGCACAAATCCGACATGGCCCTGCACATGGTTCACGCCCCGCTGCGACGGCGTAAAGGGCAGTGCGTTCGAGGATGCGTATTCCGTCATGGCGAACTGGGGCGCAAATCACGGCGCGATCTCCTACGGTCATGTCGGTGCGGATCTCATCACGCTTTGCTCGATGCTCCGCATCCCGGTTTGTATGCACAATGTCCCGTCGGATCAAATTTTCCGTCCTGCCGCTTGGAATGCCTTCGGTATGGATAAAGAGGGGCAGGATTATCGTGCCTGCGCCGCCTACGGTCCGATGTATAAAAATATCCGATAAATTCAAAATAATCGGGCAGATTTGCGTCTGCCCGATACTTTTAAGGTGAAAATATGCTGAAAAATATCCCGGCGATCCTTTCGCCCGAACTGTTGAAGGTTCTTTGTGAAATGGGGCATAGCGACCGAATTTGTATCGGCGACGGGAATTTCCCCGGTGCGTCGATGGCAAAGGCAAACGGCGCGGTGTTCCTGCGAGCCGACGGACACGGAATTAACGACTTGCTTGACGCGATTTTGCAGGTCTTTCCGTTGGATGAATATACCGAAACGCCCGTAATGCTCATGGAAAAAATGGAGCGTGACCGCGATATCGACATCCCGGTGTGGAAAGATTATGCCGCGACTGTCGCAAAATATGACCGGCGCGGTGAGTCCGCCATCGGCGCCTATGAACGCTTCGAGTTTTATGAACAGGCGAAAAAATGCTATTGTATTCTGCAATCCGGCGAAACGCAGATCTATGGCAATGTCATCCTTCAAAAAGGCGTTATTTAATGAAAAACCTCTCCAAATCGGAGAGGTTTTTTTACGACTTTCATAGCACCGGTAGGGGACGACCTGTGATCGTCCCGGTGTTGCGACTTCAACCAACCTCATCCACCGCAAGTGGTCCCCCTTCTCCTTCTGCGGAAGGCGAAGGTCGTCCCCCGTAACCTTCTCCTTTGTTAAGGAGAAGGTGGCATTG
>DCHG01000035.1 GCA_002315595.1 Clostridiales bacterium UBA1758
AACACTCAAATCCGAACTGGGAGTTCGCATAAAAGAGCGTGAAAAACGGTGGAAAATGTAGTATAATAAAGTATCTATTAATGTTTTTTGCGAGGTTTTGCATGGTGAAAATTTACGTCCCGTCCTCCCACGCCTATGATGTGTGTATCGGATCGGATTTTTTGGGTAACTGTGGCGAAAAAATCAAAAGCGTCTGCGGCGGCAATTCCGCGGTCATTGTTTCCGACGACCATGTTTTCCCTCTTTACGGGGAAGTCGTCGAAAAAAGTCTGATCGCCGCGGGTTACCATACACTTCATTATGTGTTCGCCGCAGGTGAAGCATCCAAAAATCTCAACACTTTCGGCGATCTTGCGGAGTATTTATGTGAAAAACACCTCTCCCGCAACGATGTCATCGTCGCACTCGGCGGTGGTGTCGTCGGGGATCTTGCGGGGTTTGCCGCCGCCACCTATCGTCGCGGGATGAAACTCGTGCAGATACCGACCACGCTTCTGTCTGCGGTTGATTCCTCCGTCGGCGGAAAAACCGCGGTCAATCTTGTTTCCGGTAAAAATCAGATCGGTTGTTTTTACAATCCCGATCTCGTCCTTTGTGATGTTTCGACGCTATCCACCCTCCCTGAACGCGAATATCGTTGCGGTTGTGCCGAAATCATCAAGTACGGGATGATCTCCGACGCAAAGTTTTTTGAGTTCCTCGTCGAAACCCCCGTCCTCGCCCATCTTCCGCAGGTCATTGAACACTGTGTCACCGCAAAACGCAACCTTGTTTTGAATGATGAGCGCGATACGGGTATTCGGATGCTTTTGAATTTCGGTCATTCATTCGGACACGCGGTCGAAAAATGCAGTCATTTTGAAATTCCCCACGGACTTGCCGTCGCCGCCGGGATGTGTGCGGTTACGCGTGCCGCCGTCGAATTCGGCGATTGCGACCGTTCCGTGCTTACCGCCCTTGAAAATTTGCTGATTCGGTATCAATTACCCACGAAGATCGACTTTTCCGTCGAAATAATGCTCGATGCAATGCTTTCCGATAAAAAAAGTGACGGTGCGTTTTTGAACCTTGTCATTCCGCGTTCCGTCGGTGTCTGTGAAATCAAACCCGTCCCGTTCGACGAACTTCGTCATTGGCTGAACGCCGGAGGGATTAAATGATCATTTATCCGTCCCGTCTTTCCGGCACACTCATTGCACCGCCGTCTAAATCGTTGGCGCACCGTGTGCTGATCGCGTCCGCCCTTGCTGACTTGCCGACGAAGATCGTTTTGGACGAGTTTTCGCGGGATATTCGCGCCACCATTGATTGTCTGACGGTACTCGGCGCAAAATTCAACCCGATTGCCGGCGGAGTTGAGGTTTCGCCGATCACTTTCCCTGTTTCGGAAGTCGATTTACCCTGTGGGGAAAGCGGCTCGACACTTCGATTTTTAATGCCCGTTGTCGGCATTTTGGGTGTCAGTGCCGTCTTTTCCACCGAAGGCCGACTTTCCGAACGACCGATGTCGGACTACGAAGACGAATTGATCCGTCACGGTATGAAAATCACGCATTCCGGTAACAAAATTCACTGTTCCGGGCGACTGACCTCGGGGAATTTCCGCATTTCCGGCAATATTTCGTCGCAATTCCTTTCGGGATTACTTCTCGCCCTTCCTCTTGTCGACCACGAAAGCACGGTCACGATTACTACCCCTCTTGAATCTTCTGGCTATGTTGATCTGACACTTAATGTGCTTTCTCACTTTGGTGCAAAAATCGAACAGAGTGCGAATCAATATCGCATTATTTCGTCGAAAAAGTACCGTTTTCCCGATTTTTATACCATCGAAGGAGACTACTCCTCCTCCGCTTTTTTTCTCTGTGCAGGCGCACTTTCTTCCAACGGAGTTGCTGTGAAAAACCTCTTGCCGAATTCGTTGCAGGCCGACCGCGCACTGATTGAAATCCTTCGAAACATCGGTGCAGAAGTGTCCGTCGATCGGGATGTCGTCACCGTCCGCCGCAGATCGCTAAACGGATTTGAAATCGACGCATCCGCGATTCCCGATCTCATTGCACCGCTTTCCGTGGTCGCGGCTTTGTCATGCGGCAAATCACGGATCTTTCACGCTGAGCGTCTGCGTTACAAAGAATCCGATCGGCTGACGGCAATACAGGAAATGCTTTGTTCTCTCGGCGCAGATGTAAAATGTGAAAATAATGAACTTTTCATCAACGGAAAGACCGAATTATACGGCGGATGTGTCAAAACTTATCACGATCACCGCATTGCGATGTCCGCGGCGATCGCATCGGTCGCTTGCAAAAATCCCGTCATTCTCGACGATGCGGACTGCGTCGACAAATCATATCCGCACTTTTGGGGCGAATTTCATCGCTTGGAGGCAAAAAATGAGCAGTAGATACGGCGAAAATCTTTCACTGACCATCTTCGGTCAATCACATTCCACCGCCATCGGGATGACGCTTGAAGGCGTTCCTGCGGGCATCCGCATTGATATGGACGAACTAAATTCGTTCCTTTTGCGTCGTGCACCGGGACGATCCGACCTTTCCACCGCACGAAAAGAAGCCGATCTGCCCGAATTCATCTCGGGATTGGTCGAGACTACCACCTGTGGCACACCGATCACGGCGATCATTCGAAATACGGATGCACGGCGTCAGGATTATGACTCGTTTGTCTCCGTTCCCCGTCCCGGTCACGCCGATTTCACCGCAGAAATAAAGTATTTCGGTCATCAGGATCGCTCCGGCGGCGGTCATTTTTCGGGGCGGTTGACCGCCCCACTCTGTATTGCGGGCGGAATTTGTATGCAGATTTTAAAAAATTGCGGCATTTCCGTCTTTTCTCGTATTGAATCTATTGGAAATGTCCGCGACGAGGGCGATTTTTCTTCGCCGATCGCGTGTGATTTTCCGACGGTTTCCGCTTCACAGGGTGACAAAATGCGCACTCTCATTCGATCCGTCAAGGACGCGGGCGACTCCGTCGGCGGTGTGATCGAATGTATCGTTGCGGGACTACCCGCGGGACTCGGGGATCCGATGTTCGGCGGAATGGAAAATCGGATTTCTTCTGCTGTTTTCGCAATTCCGGCGGTAAAAGCCATTGAATTCGGGGACGGGTTTTATTCTTCTTCGCAACTTGGAAGCGAAAACAACGACGCTTTTTGCGTGAACAACGGAATAATCGTAACAAATACCAACCATTGCGGCGGGATCCTCGGTGGAATCACGAACGGTATGCCGCTTCGCTTCCGTGTGGGGATCAAGCCGACACCTTCTATCGCCGCCGTGCAGAAAAGTGTGGACCTTTCCACACTCACGCCGGCCGAAATTTCCATTCCCGGACGGCATGATCCCTGCATCGTGCCCCGTGCACTCCCCTGTGTCGAATCCGTCGCGGCTCTTGCCGTCTACGACGCTTACCTCGGACGAATGAAAGAAATCAACCGTTAGGAAGGAATACCAATGGATAAGACGAATTTTCGGACGCAAATTGACGAAATCGACCGCGACCTTGTCGCTTTGTTTGTGAAGCGTATGAATGTCGCGGCGGAGATTGCCGCCTTCAAGCGTGCCAACGGGATCCCCGTTCTCGACGTTTCCCGTGAAAATGCGAAACTCGACGCCGTTGCCGGGATGACGCCCGACGCGTTAAAATCATATACCCGTGATCTGTACCATGCGATTTTTGAACTCAGCCGCAGTTATCAGCAAAGTTTGATCGACGAAGGTGAGTGTAAATGAAGTGCGGGTTGTTAGGCGAAAAACTCGGTCACAGTTACTCACCCTCTATTCATCGGTTTTTCGGCGATTACGAGTATCGCCTGATCGAACTATCGCGTGAAAAAGTGTCGGATTTTATCAAAAATGGTGAATGGGACGCTTTGAATGTCACTATTCCGTATAAAAAGGACGTTTTTACGCTCTGTGATGAAGTCACGCCGCAGGCGGCTTCGATCGGTAGCGTCAACACCATTGTCCGCCGAAACGGCAAAATCTATGGCGATAATACCGATCTTTACGGATTTGGGCAAACATTGCATCAATTTGCCGAAGTCGTCGGGAAAAAAGTACTCGTTCTCGGAAGCGGTGGCGCATCCGTTTCCGTTTCGGCGGTTTTGCGTGAAAAGCACGCAAATGTCGTCACAATCAGCCGCAGCGGCAGGGATAATTACGAAAACCTCGACCGTCACGCGGATGCGGCGATGATCGTCAACGCCACGCCTGTCGGGATGTTCCCGAATAACGGTGTGTCGCCCGTCGACCTCACGCGTTTTCCGAAATGCAAAGCCGTCATCGACCTCATTTATAACCCCGCCAAAACCGTGCTTTTGTTGCAGGCAAGTGATCTTCAAATTCCGTGCCGTAATGGCTTGAATATGCTCGTTGCACAGGCGAAGCGCTCCGCTGAAATCTTTCTCGACCGTGAAATATCCGATCAACGGATCACCGAAATCGAAACCGTTCTTTCCGCAAAAATGCGAAATCTCATTCTCATCGGGATGCCGGGATGCGGAAAATCAACGGTCGGTCGCCTGCTTTCCGAAACTCTCGGTCGCCCGATGATCGACACGGACGAGATTTTTTCGACGAAATACGGCACGCCCGCAGAATATATCCGTAACCACGGCGAAGCCGCCTTTCGTTCGCTTGAACACACCGTCATCGCGGGGGTTGGAAAGGCGTCGGGCGCAGTCATTTCCACGGGTGGCGGATGCGTGATGAATTCCGAAAATCTCAACGCACTCCGTCAAAACGGGCTCATCATCCGTCTTTGTCGTGATCCCGAAAAACTTGCCCGTGACGGTCGACCGCTTTCCGTCGGCAACCTGAATATGCTTGCGAAAATGCGCGAGCCGTTTTACAATCGCTTTGCCGATCTCTGCGTGGATAACAATGGAACTCCCTCGGATGCAGTGCATAAAATTATGGAGGCGACCAAATGAAATTCTTGGTGATCAACGGTCCGAATTTGAATTTATTAGGTATTCGCGAGCCGGAAATATACGGAACGTATTCGTATCAATCGCTTATCGAGTTGATCGAAACAACTTGTCGTAACGAACAAATCGGCGTGGAGATCTATCAATCCAATCACGAGGGTGCAATCGTCGATCGAATTCAAGCGGCCCTCGGTGAGGTCGACGGTATCATCATCAACCCCGCCGCCTACACGCATACGAGCATTGCGATCCTTGACGCATTAAAGGCGGTTGCGATTCCCGCCGTCGAGGTGCATTTGTCCGATATCGCATCGCGTGAGGATTTTCGAAAGATCTCCTATGCCGGAATGGCGTGCGTCAAGACCTTTGCAGGGTTTGGCTTCGACGGTTATGTTGAGGCGATCCGTTTTTTGAAAAAGCACTTGCAGAAGTAAAATTTCGTTGTTCTTTTTTGAAATGTGGATTCCCTCGTCGGCGTTGCCCTCCTCGTAACATCGCCTCAAAGTAAACACAAAACACCCCGTCTTGGTTACCCAAGACGGGGTGTTTTCATTGATTCAGTTGTTGGTTGGTTTCTTAATTAGGAATTTGATACATTCATACCATCAACAATAACATCCGTTGCTAAGATCGGATTGCCACCGTAATAAAGCACAACTTCACGCTCACGTACGTTGCCATTATTTATGTTCAAATTGCCTGCACCGTCAATGGCTTCGATGAATTCGCCCCAAGTCGTGCCGTTCTTTACAACATAACTTGAACCACATACAGTGAAATTGACCTTTGTTCCGCTAAAATATTCCTGCGGCTTGATCTCATCCGTGCCCTTGGCAATGGTGATGCAATCGGCAAAGATAAAGCATTCGGTGCCAGTCACATTGTTCGATCCGTCAACGCCAACTCCGGATTGTGCGCCGGACTGCGCAAATTCCGCCCAAGTCGTTCCTTCGATAACGGAGAATGTATTGCTACCGAGTTTGAACTGAATTGATCCCTTGGTCGTCTTGGTTGCGGTGTCGTACTGCCATTCCGTCACATGTCCGAGGGTGTCGGTGACCTTGATGTAAACCGTTGCCGGGATAATCTGGCTGGTGAAGGTCGTGCCGTACTTCCAGTTGACTCCGTCGGCGGAGATCATAACGCTCTTGACGCCGACAAACTGCGTGACGGGCTTGACGGTGAACTGATACGAATAGATCGCTCTCTTCCAGAAACCGAAGCCGTAGTAGGAAGCAACGCGCTTGTAGGTCACGTTAACATTGCTGACAAGGCGGGCATCCGGATCAATTGCGCCGCACTTGCAAAGATGTGTTTCGGAATCATAATCGTGCGCTTCGGGATCTTCACGGTAATCGCACTTGGTGCAATACGCGACATGGTAATCATCCTCGCAGGTGTATGCAATGGCGTGGGTGTCGGAGATGACCTTCATACCCGCGTCGACCTTGGATGTCGTCAGCGTGAGTTCCGTGCCGTCAAAGCCGAGATAGTATTTGACGGTCTTAACGGTCGTTTTCGACCAGAACAGCGTTCTCGTGACAACGGTCGTCTTGACTTCGGTGTAAAGACCGCCGTCGTATTTCCATGTGCAGGTATTCGCACTTTCTACGACCTTTGTGCCGGACGGAATGATGAACTTGCCGTTCTTGGAGATCTGGAAGCCGGTGTATTTGTTGCCCGTGACCTTGAATTCACCCGCTTCTTTTCCGCCGAGAACGAGCGTCTGTTCATCACCGGCGGCGAGATTTTCGGTGGTGACGCATTTTGCCTTGTCAAAGATCACTTTGGCAAAAGCGATCTGTTCGAGCAAAATCTCTCTTGCTTCCGGGAAAGTCGAGATATTTTTGATATACGGGCTCTTGATCGAATAGGACATCGCGTTGACGGACGCTGCGGGCAATGCGTTCACAACTTCCACAAAAAACGTATATATCACATGCACATTATTTTGGGTGTCTTGCGCGTCGAGATTTAATTCTTTTACCGAAAGCAGTGCCGCAATAATTGCCGGCTTCTTGGCATCATCAACCAAACAACCCGCTTCCTTAAGAATACTGATCACTCTTATATTGGTGGTTGCTTCTTCGGCAGTGAACTTATTTATTTTGAGAGCGCCGGCAATGCCGATGATATCCGCGTCCTCGGGACGAGCATCCATATCTTGGAGTGTCTTGGTTGTAATGGCTTGAAAATCAGGGACATATACCCCTTGCTGGACTCTACTCTCGGCCTCTTTGGCAAGCATCGCATAGCCCCAATAGGCGTCGGGATCGGCCGATATCATTGCTTCGAAAATGGGACCAACGTGATTAACCAAAGCAGTAACCCCAACGTCGTCCCATTCCAATGCCCCAAGGAAGTTGAATGAAATATCAACGATCTGATAGGGTGTGGGGTGATCAAGTCTTGCGATAATGCTTTCGATATAGTCGCGACCTTCTTTGAGTTTTGCCAAGTTGTCCTGTTCTTGCTTTGATGACAAATCAAAGTTCGTAATTTTCCACATCAGTCGGGATTCCATGACGAGTGTGGCATAGCAAAGTTCCGCAGGATAACTTTCGATGACTTCCGCACCGTGTTCAAACCATGCTTTTAATTCTGTCAAATTCTCATTCTTGAAGTCGGAGAACGAATAGAAATTGGTACCGAGATTTCCGATGCTGCCGGAACGGTAAGGATCGTCAAGCGTCTTCAATTCATCGACTACATAATCCACCCAATCGAAAATCGGCTTGGTGCTATCCGGGGTTGCTTCATCATATAGATTTTGATAACATTGGAAGATATTAGCGCCGCAATTCCAACCATTGGACAAGCCGGCATCGGGATTGTAGGCTTCCTCAAATGTGTGATACAACATGGGGCTGACCCAGTATTGATCAGAACTCGTTTGCCATAATCCATAGCTCACCCAAATATAGTCACCGGCAACCGCCTGACCGACATAGATCTTATCCTGTTCCGTGGTCTGTGCATCTATTTTGTTCCAGACAGCGTCGCAGATGTCTTTGTCGTGTGCAAACAACTCATCAAAAAGATCGCCTTGCCAACGCAAATGATCCCACATTTTCGTGTAGGCCATTGCCATTGCCTGTGCCTCTGCCGCGGTGAAATCCTTAAACTTTTCGACAAAATAGGGCACGAGTGTGTTGGCACAAAATAACTCTTGGAAGTCAGAACCAGTTAATTCAATATTTGACGCAATACCTGCATACACATTGACGAAAATCTGGCTGAACGCATAAAGTTTGTCGGCATTGCCCTTGCACTCTTTGATTCCCTTCAAGACATTCGAATGAACATTATCAAGGATGTCGAAAGAGCCGGTAAAACGCCCGCACAGATCGACATAGTAGGCATACGCCTTGACAAGTGCGAGCAATTCTGCTTCACTTTTCGCCTTTGCAAACGCAGTAAGTGCTTCCTGATAAACTTCTTCCAGTTCATCCTGTGCACCGGTTGCCCTCGTATAGGCAGCAATGACACCAACCAAGTGCGCAACGGAGAAGTTGCCCAACCAAAGCATGACATCGGAAGAATGACCGACATATTGATCGATCAAAGCAATGTCGGAATCAATGGCGCCTTCCATGTCTTCGTTAAACAAAAGAGATAGTGTGTACGGGAAGGTTTCCATCGTCTCCGAGCCGAAAATGCCGAGCGCACGCGCCGCATCGTCATCCGTCTGCGCGGCAATGGCATGATAGAACTTCATTTCGAGTTCGATCATACGATTATAGTGCTTGTTCGGAGTTTCAAGATCGTAAACTTTCGATAATTTCAGCGTTTCCGACAGATTGCTGATGATGAGTCCCATTGCTTCCTTCTGCGCGGTGGTATGGAGTGCAGAATAAGAATAGGCGTCGAGATCCACAAGTTCGTCATCTTCCACCGCGGAAGCATTCAGACCGAGTGTGGAGACCATCGAGATCATCATTGCCAAAACCAAAAGCATTGATAAAAATCTCTTTTTCATTTTGTTCTTTCCTCTCAATTTTATATTTTGTCTATGTCAAGAAGCCGCACACGCGTCGCTTCAAAATAAGGGGTAATTGGTCGGCATCCGCCGACAAGGGACGGGAAACGATACATCTGTGTCGTCGGATGACGGATCATTATGTCAATTCGCAATAATACGGAAACGGTTTATGCTTTTCACCGTCATTGCGGGAATGGCGAACGCCCGACGCAACAATCCGTCCTTTGATGACAATATCCGTCTGTTTCGCTGATTGTTCGGTTATTTTCTTACACGAAAAAAAGAAAAGGACTCACCGCACCCACGGAATTATCCGCGGGCGCAATGCGTCCTTGATTTACATTTACCTGAAAGATACCGCTGACAAAAGGACAGACTACCGCCGTGCCGTGCCGTGCCGTGCCGTGCCGAAAGCATTATTACGCAATGCGACACACCCGTCAACTCCTTCATCAATAAAATGATAAATTCTATTGGTATTCTAGCATATGAAAATGAAAATTACAATAGCATTGATTTGTTTTTTGCAAATAAAAACGGATCAACCACCCAAATAAGCCTTTTTGATGTCCGGGCTACGAAGCAGATCCGCACCCGTGCCGGAGGTGACGACTTTTCCCGTTTCGAGGACATATCCGCGGTCGGCAATGGAAAGTGCCGCCTGCGCATTCTGTTCAACGAGAAGGATCGTCGTACCCGCCTGATGCATGGTTTTGATGATCTCAAAGATCTGTTCGACAAGGATCGGGGCAAGTCCCATTGACGGCTCGTCGAGCATAAGAAGTTTCGGGCGCGACATCAGTGCGCGTCCCATGGCAAGCATTTGCTGTTCGCCGCCGGAAAGCGTACCCGCAACCTGACGCTTGCGTTCAAGCAGTCTGGGGAAATAGTGATAAACCTTTTCAAGATCCGCCGAAATATCGGCGCCCGAACGCGTAAACGCGCCCATTTCAAGGTTTTCCTGAACGGTCATTTGCAAAAAGATGCGGCGACCTTCGGGTACCTGCGCCAAGCCCTGCGAAACAAGTTTATGCGCGGGAACGGCGGAAATATTCTGTCCGTCAAAGGTGATCGAGCCCGTTTTACTGCGAAGAAGACCGGAAACCGTTTGCAAAGTGGTGGTTTTACCGGCTCCGTTTGCCCCGATGAGGGTGACGATTTCCCCTTCGTCGACATGGAATGAAATATCCTTAATGGCGTGGATTGCGCCGTAATACACGTTGATTTCGTTGACTTCAAGCAATGACATCGCTTATTTCCCCTTTCCGAGATACGCCTCGATGACCACGGGATTGTTTTTGATCTGTTCCGGGGTGCCCTTGGCGATGACTTGACCGAAGTTCAGCACGCAAATGCCTTCACAAATGCCCATGACGAGATTCATATCGTGTTCAATAAGCAGGACGGCAATGCTGAAAAGGTCGCGGATCTTGACGATATTTTCCATCAGTTCGGCGGTTTCCGACGGGTTCATGCCCGCGGCAGGTTCGTCGAGAAGCAGAAGGCTCGGATTTGTGGCAAGCGCACGCACGATTTCCAGTCTTCTCTGTGCGCCGTAAGGGAGAGAGCCCGCCTTCCAATTTGCATATTTTTGCATATCGAAAATATCGAGCAGTTCCATGGCGCGCTCATGCGACCTTTTTTCCTCATTCCAATATCTCGGAAGACGAAGGATGCCTTCGAGCGTGGTGTACTTCATTTCGTTGTGAAGACCGAGTTTGACATTGTCTTCCACGGAAAGGTTGTTGAACAGACGGATGTTTTGGAATGTGCGCGCAATACCGAGGCGGTTGACCTCCGCCGTGGTCATTTTCGAGGTTTCATAACCGTCGAGAAGGATCGTACCCCTCGTCGGCTGGTAAACCTTGGTCAGAAGGTTGAAAACAGTGGTCTTGCCCGCACCGTTCGGTCCGATCAGTCCCGCGATCTCCGTTCTGCCGATGGCAAAGTTGAAATCGTTGACGGCGGTTAGACCGTTAAAATCAATGCCGAGGTGACGACATTCGAGAATTGGGCTTTTATCCGCATCTCTTTCCGGAATGATATTGGTACTCGGCACCGGGACAAGTTTGACGGGATCTTTTTGAAAACTCATTTCGACTTACCTTCCTTTCCGTGCAGGCGAAGTCCTGAGAAGAAGTCGCGCACCTTGGAGTTATTGGTTGCGATCATTACGCCGATCAGCAGGATCGCATAGGCAAGCATACGGTAGTCCATAAATTCACGCAAAACTTCCGGAAGGATGACAAGTGCGGTCGCGGAAATAATGGAGCCGAGGAAATTGCCCTGTCCGCCGAGAACGACGAAAACAAGGATGAGAATGGACGCGTTAAAGTCGAACTTATTGGCGATAACCGTCGAATAGTTCAGTCCGAACAACGCACCCGCCGCACCCGCAAGAGCCGCGGACACGACGAAGGCGATCATTTTGTACTTGGTGATCTGAATACCGACACTTTCCGCGGCGATACGGTTATCGCGGATCGCCATGACGGCACGCCCGGTACGACTGTTGACGAGGTTAAACACGATGAACAGCGTGATGATGATGAGAATAAAACCCGCCGTAAATGTAGCGATCTTATCAATGCTGCCGATGCCCATCGGTCCCTCGATAATCAGTCTGCCGTCTTCGAGGAGATTGGTGTTATCTTCGAGCAGGCTCAAATGAAGTCCCGCAGAGTCAATTCCGATATAGAGATTGTTGAAAAGAACCTTGATGATTTCGCCGAATGCAAGGGTAACGATGGCGAGGTAGTCACCGTTCAAACGAAGGACCGGGATACCGATCAAGAAGCCGAAGATCGCCGCAAAACCCGCACCGATCAACATGGCAAGCCCCAAACGGATGGGATCGGAAGCAACGGAAGTCTGCATAATGGATGCCGCAGTGACGCCCATAAATGCGCCGATACTCATAAATCCCGCGTGGCCGAGGGAAAGTTCGCCCAACACGCCGACGGTGAGGTTCAGCGAGATCGCCATAACAACATAAACGCAAATCGGAACAAGCATTCCCTGGAAGGACGAACTGATCATTCCGCCGGATTTCAAAACGCTGATGATGATGAATGCCACGGTCACAAGCAGATAAGTGAGCGAATTTTTCTTTGTCTGCGAGCCGATGCCGCCGAGTTTTGTTTTTAATGTATTCATTCGGCACACCTCAGACTTTCTCATTGATGCGCTTGCCGAGCAAGCCCGCGGGCTTGACAAGCAAAACGACGATCAGAATCGAAAACACGACCGCGTCGGAAATTTTCATGGAAATGTAAGTCTTCGCCATCATTTCAAGCACACCGAGCAAAATACCGCCGAGCAATGCACCCGGAATGGAGCCGATGCCGCCGAAAACCGCCGCCGTAAAGGCTTTGATACCCGGCATGGAGCCCGTTGTCGGAACGAGCGTCGGATATGCCGAACAAAGGAGCATACCGGCGATCGCCGCAAGCCCGGAGCCGATGGCGAATGTCAGCGAGATCGTAGAGTCGACGTTGATTCCCATAAGTTGTGCCGCACCCTTATCTTCGGAGCAGGCGCGCATCGCTTTGCCCATTCTCGTCTTGTTCGTGAAAAGCGTCAGGACGATCATGATGATGATGCAGGTGATAATGGTGACAATTGCGGTATAAGAAATATTCAGTCCGCCGTCAAACAACGCAATGCCGTTTTTTCCGTTGAAAACAAAGATCTCCGGGAAAAATTTCGGGTTGGACGACCAGATGAGTTGTGCCGCGTTCTGCAAGAAATAACTCACGCCGATGGCGGTGATCAGAACCGCAAGAGACGGGGCGGAACGCAGGGGCTTATAGGCAAGGCGTTCGATCGTAATACCGAGTGCCGTGCATAGAACGACCGCAATTGCAATTCCGACCAGTGGCGGTAAATTAAAAACCGACACCGCGTAAAAGCAGACATATGCGCCCACCATAATGACATCACCGTGAGCGAAGTTCAGCATCTTTGCAATGCCGTAAACCATTGTGTATCCGAGCGCGATGATCGCGTAGATACTGCCAAGGCTCATTCCGTTGATCAAACAGTTCAAAAATTTCATTTTTGCACCGTAGCTTTCGCTTAGCAAAAGCATCCTTTCATTTCATTTTCACGCCGAAGAATATATCTGAAAAACGTCAAATACCTTCAACGCCTTTCAGATATATTCCGGCTTTATGCGGCGGGGACCGAAATCCCCGCCGCATAAAGAATTATCCAGCGTAATTTACGGTATTAGTCAAGACCGACGTAGGCACCGTTCTTAATGACCATGCCCTTCGGATCCTTGGAAACCTCACCGGCCTCATTCCAGGTCATTCCGCCACCGGTCAGACCGTCAAAGGTCATAGAGGTGAACTGGGCGACGAGCAGGTCGTTGAGTTCCTGTGCGCTCATGCTCGGCTTGGCACCGGCGGCTTCGAGAGCAGCGGCGATGGCATAGACGCAGTCATAAGCGTCAGCGGCGAACTGGTTCGGGATCTCACCGAATTTTTCCTGATACTTGGCAACGAAAGCCGCGGTCTTTTCGTCTTCGGAGTCCGCGTTGAACGGAGTCAGAAGGATGACATCTTCGGCGAGTTTAGTGTCAAAGCCTTCCATTGTGAGAATGCCGTCCATACCGTCAACACCGAAGAAGACCGGCTCATAACCCATGGAGTTTGCCTGAGCGAGGATCAGGGAAGCCGGCTCAAAGTAGATCGGCAGGAAGACGAGGTCTGCGCCGTTGTCCTTGGCGTCGGCAAGCTGCGCAGAGAAGTCGGATGCGTTGCCGTCAGCAAAAGTGGTGTCACTGACAACACTCAGTCCGAGTTCGTCGGCTTTTGCGATGAAGGTATCACGGATGCCCTGGGAGTAAACATCGTCGTTTTTCCAGATGATGGCGATCTTTTCGCCAAGACCTTTTTCAGAAATGTACTGAGCGGAAGCGGTGCCTTGGTTCGGATCCATGAAGCACATCTGGAAGACATTGTCCTTACCTTCGGTGACGGCCTTGGAAGAAGCGGACGGGGTGATGGCGAAGATTCTATCCTCGAAGTTCATCGTGGAAGTCGCTTCTGCCGGCTTGGAGGTGACGGAACCGAGGGAGATCTGCATTCCCCAGTCTTTCAGAGCATTGTACGCATTGACGGCTTTTTCGGCGTCGTGCGTGTCGTCTTCGTACTTCAGTTCAAGTTTGATCTTGCCTGCGGCGTTGATTTCTTCAACGGCGATTTCCGCACCGTTCTTTGCCGCGTTACCGTAAACGGCTGTGCCGCCGGTGAGAGGACCGGTACCACCGAGCTTAAAGGCGTCGGAACTACCGCTGGATTTGTTGCAAGCGACGAGAGTAAACATCATTGCAACTGCGAGGAAAAGGGCTACTACTTTCTTGTTCATTGGGATTCTCTCCTTTGATTAGAATATATACAAAAAGCCGGTCCCGTCGCCTCGACGAAACCGGCTTGCTGTACCGAAGTTAATTCAGCATTGCCTGCGGTTCATCGAAATCAGCGGTGAGGATCAAATGGCTAATTCGAATCATCAAACCAACGATAACGACTACGGATACAAGGCTCATAAGTCGTACGACGAGGCCGGATACGACGAGGGAAAGCGCAAACAAAACAAAAACGGACGTTGCCGCAGCAACGCCCATAATTACCTTGTTATTTTTAGAAGAAGAGCAGGACGAACTACAACCTGTCGAATGATCGGCAGATTTGAAACGGGTATTCATTTCACAGTCAAAACGAGCCGTTTTCATCGTCTTGTTCTCCTTTCGTAAATATGTTTTTGAGTGTAACTGTATTTTAATTCCTTTTCGTGCAGAAGTCAAGAGTCTTTTTTCGGTCAATTCGACCGAGGTTTCCGTTTTGCACCCCAGTCTCTTTGGGGCATTTCGCCAATTTGCATACAAATCTTTGAAATTCTGCGCTTTTGCAGGGGAATCCTTCACGTATTTTTATACCAAACGTCGAACTTTCCCGCGGATTTATTTTGTAATTCACTTGATAAAATGCGAAAAATAATGTATCATTATTCCGTTGAAGTAAATCGCTTTCATATTAAATGAGGATCAGCCATGTTCACCACGCACTCGAAAAAAATAGTCATGCTCGGTGCAGGCACTTGGGGCATCGCGCTTGCGCGAATGCTTTCCGATACCAACCACTCCGTCACCGTTTGGTCTGCACTGCCGGATGAGATTGCCGTTCTTTCTTCCGAACGCATTCATCCGAAACTTCCCGAAATGAAAATTCCCGATGCCGTTCGATTCACCGCGGATATTTCCGTCTGTGACTCCGCGGATATCGTCGTATTTGCCGTTCCGTCGGTCTTTGTTCGTTCCACAGCAAGGCTCGCCTCCCCCCACATCCGTCCCGGTCAAGTCATTGCCGATGTGGCAAAAGGGCTCGAACCCGACACTTTCTATACTATGACCGAGGTCATTGATGAGGAATTGAAAAACGCCGATGTGACGGGAATTCCCGTTGTCGCGCTTTCCGGCCCGACTCATGCAGAGGAGGTCGCAATCGACCTTCCGACAACGATCGTCGCCGCATCCATCGATTACGCCGCCGCAGAACGGATCCAGTCCGTCTTTTCAAGCAGTTTTCTGCGCGTCTATACCAATTCCGACATCCGCGGTGTCGAACTCTGCGGAGCATTGAAAAACATCATCGCCCTCGCCGCCGGAATTTCCGACGGTCTTGGCTACGGTGACAACGCAAAAGCCGCCCTTATCACCCGTGGTATGGCGGAAATTGCAAGGCTCGGCATCTCGATCGGTTGTAACGAGCGCACGTTCTACGGTCTTGCCGGCGTAGGCGATCTCATCGTCACCGCGACAAGTCGACATAGCCGCAACAACCGTGCGGGCAACCTCATCGGTCGTGGCTACTCCCCCGACGATGCGGTTAAAGAGGTCGGAATGGTCGTCGAAGGCATCAATGCCATTCCCGCCGCCGTCGCATTTGCAAAGCAAAAACACATCGAAACGCCGATCATTTCCGCGGTCGACGCTGTCGTCAATCACGGTGCCGATCCGCTTGAAGCGGTCAATTCGCTCCTCGGTCGTGATCCGAAGGACGAATCATATTATATGAATCTTCTTCCATAAAATAAGCAGTCGATTTGTCAAGCCGTCCGGGATTCCGGCACGGCTTTTCGGCGGTGTACGAAAGGTGATCCTATGGCCATTTTCAAAAAAACGCCTTCCGATGCAGGATGGCTCGTCGTCGGTCTCGGCAATCCGGGTCGTCAGTATGAGTTGACGCGTCACAATATGGGTTTTCGTGCGATCGACAAGATCGCGGAAAAAAATCATTTCAATATTAACAAAATGAAATTTTCCGGGATGTACGAACGCAAAAACATTTTCGGACAGACGGTCGTTTTTCTCAAACCCTGTACTTTTATGAACAATTCCGGCGAAAGTGTTGCCGCTGCCGCATCGTTCTTTAAAATTCCCGTCGAGCATATTATTATAATGTTTGATGATATCTCCCTCCCCGTCGGTCGCCTTCGCGTGCGCGCAAACGGCAGTGCCGGAGGGCACAACGGCATCAAAAGCATCATCGCACACCTCGGCTCGGACGCGTTTCCGCGTGTCAAGATCGGCGTCGGCGCAAAACCTCATCCCGAATACGATCTCGCCGACTGGGTGCTTTCCGAAATTGCCGAAGCCGACCTTCCCGCGGCTGACCGCGCCATTGCCAACGCGTGCGGAGCCGTGGAACTGATTATTACAAACGGAGTGGAGGCCGCAGCCTCCAAATTCAACGGAGCATCGTAAATGAACGAAATAGCGCGTGCGATCCTCAAAACCGAAGAATATGCGGCGTTGTCCTCTGCAATCGAAAAAGGGCGCACCCCCGTTTTGGTCGGCGGTACGCCCACAATTAGTCGCGCCCATTTTTCCGCCGCCCTACGCGGTCAGACACAACGCCCCGTCGTCGTCATCACTTCGGATGAGTCATCCGCAATCCGTTGCGCTGCCGACCTTGAATTTCTTTGCGGCGAAGATGTTCCCGTCGTATGCGGACGCGATCTGTCGTTTTACGATACCGCCGTCGTCTCCCGCGAATGGGAGCAGGCGCGAATCTCCGCACTCTATTCCATCGCCACACACCCGAACCGCATTGCGGTTTTGACCGTTGACGCGGCACTTCTCCGCACGATTCCGAAGCGGACACTTCTCGGCAGTGCTTTTTGCGTCCGTTCCGGCGATGAATACAATGTCGACGAACTGACCGACCGTCTTGTCCGTTGCGGCTACCGCCGTTCGCAGATCGTCGAGGGCACGGGACAGTTTGCGCTCCGTGGCGGTATTTTGGACTTTTTCTCGCCACAGAATAAATACCCCGTGCGTGTGGAATTCTTCGGTGACGAGGTCGACTCCATGGGGAGTTTCGATCCCGACACCCAACGCCGCATCGAAAACATCACAAGCGCCGAGATCCTGCCGATCTGCGAGTCCGTGATCGGTCTCTGTGAAAACGGTGCGGACGGACTTTGTGAAAAACTTCTTTCCTATAAAAAGAATGCCCGTCGACGCAAAAACGGCGACGAACTCTGTGCGATCATCGACGCCGATATCGAAAAAATCCTCGCCGGGACGATGTTCAGCGCCGATAAGTTGATGGGGCTGATCTACGACGAATTTGCGACCGCGTTCGATTATATTCCCGAAGATGCAATCGTCGTTTTTGAGGACTATCCGCATATTGTCGAACGCGCCAAAGGCTTCGTCTGGCAAATGACCGAGGATATCCGCACCGCGGTCGAGGCCGGACGCGCCGTCGGCTTCGGTATGGAACTTTGTCGAAATCTGCCCGAACTGATGGCGATCAATAAAAATGCGGTGTATTTCGATTCCTTCATCGGGGGTTCCTATGATCCCGAACCGAAACAGATCGTTTCGCTTTCGGTCAAGCAATTGCCGAATTATTCGGGAAGCCTCGATGTCGCCTGCGATGACATCGCACATTTCCTTGAAAACGGCTACACCTGCGTAGTGCTGACCGGCAACAACCACCGTGCGGATCTGATGAAAGAAACCCTCTCTCTGCGTGAAATTCCTGCCGCCGTCGATTATCATCTTTCCGATATTCCGAAAGAGGGTGTCGTCATTTCCGTCGGAACGCTTTCAAACGGCTTTGAATATCCGTCGATGAAGTTTGCCGTCATCAGCGAAGCGCAACTTTCCACCCACCGTACCGAAAAGAAATCCTCCAAGCGAAAAAAAGCCCTGATCCGCATTTCCGATCTCACCGTCGGCGATCTTGTCGTCCACGAACATCACGGCATCGCAAAGTTCGCAGGTATGCACAAAATGCCCGTTGACGGCGTTGAAAAGGACTATCTGAAACTTGTTTTTGCGGGAACGGACGCATTATATCTGCCCGTCACGCAGATGAATCTCATTTCCAAATACATCGGTGCGGCGGAGGATGCACCCGTTAAACTCAACAAACTCGGCGGAACCGAATGGGCAAAGGCGAAATCGCGCGCCCGTGGTGCGGCAAAGGATCTCGCCGAATATCTCATCGGGTTGTACTCAAAGCGCATGGCGCGTCAGGGCATTGCCTTCCCACCGGACGACGATTGGCAACGTGCCTTTGAGGACGGGTTTGACTACGCCGAAACCGAGGATCAACTTCGTTGTTCCGCCGAAATCAAGGCGGATATGGAGCGTCCCGTGCCGATGGACCGTCTGCTTTGCGGCGATGTCGGCTTTGGCAAGACCGAGGTCGCTTTCCGTGCGATTATGAAATGTATTCTCGGCGGAAAGCAGGCGGCGATCCTCGTCCCGACGACCGTTCTTGCCCGTCAGCATTATATGACCGCGACACGCAGATTTTCAAACTTCCCTGTGCGAATCGGAATTCTGTCACGCTTCAGCACCCCCGCACAGAAAAAGGAAACCATCAAAAAAGTTCATTCGGGTGAGATCGACCTGCTGATCGGTACGCACAGTTTGTTACAAAAAAGCGTTCAGTTTAAGGCACTCGGGCTGCTCATCGTTGACGAAGAACAACGCTTCGGTGTAAGTCACAAGGAACGATTGAAAGAAATGTCGACCGATGTCGATGTTTTGACGCTTTCCGCCACCCCGATCCCGCGAACGCTCAATATGGCGCTTTCGGGCATCCGCGATATGTCGCTGATCGAGGAGGCTCCGCGTGACCGATACCCCGTGCAGACCTATGTCCTCGAATACAGCACACCCGTGATTTTGGACGCCATTCGCCGTGAACTCGCCCGTGGCGGGCAGGTATTTTACCTATATAACCGCGTCGAAACGATCGACATTGCCGCACAAAAACTGGCCGCGGCACTCCCCGACGCCGTCATCGCCGTCGCTCACGGTCAGATGCCGGAAGAAGCCCTTTCATCGGTCATGCAAAGAATGACGGACGGTGATGTCAATGTCCTCGTCTGCTCGACAATCATTGAAACCGGGCTTGATATGCCGAATGTCAATACGCTGATCATCAACGACGCCGATCATTTGGGACTTTCCCAACTTCACCAACTTCGCGGACGCGTCGGCCGTTCCACGCGCCACGCATATGCCTATCTGACATACCGTCGCGGAAAGGTCCTTTCCGAAGTCGCAACCAAACGTCTCTCGGCGATCCGCGAGTTTGCGGAATTCGGATCGGGTTTTCAGATCGCCATGCGCGACCTTGAAATCCGAGGTGCGGGCAATGTCCTCGGCAGTCAACAAAGCGGGCATATGATGAGCGTCGGCTACGATATGTATTTGAAACTTCTCGAAGAAGCCGTTGCCGAGCAAAAAGGTGAGGAAGCAGAACTTCCGACGGAATGTGCCGTCGACCTACTCATTTCCGCCAATATCCCCGAATCCTATGTTTCCTCATCGCCGGAACGAATGGATCTCTACCGCCGTATGGCGATTATCGAGGATGAGGAAGACAGCGAGGATATGATCGACGAACTCATCGACCGCTACGGCGATCCGCCTCCGCAAACGATGGCTCTCGTTTCCATTGCGCTTTTGCGTGCCAAGGCTTCCGCGGCGGGCATCAGTGAATTGACGCAACGCGGGCAATCCGTCACGGTGCGTTTCTCGCATCCGAATCTCGAAACGATGAGCAGAATCTGCGGTGAAAAGTCCTTGCGTGGGCGCATTTTACTCAATGCGGGCGAAACGCCGTATCTCTCTTACCGACTGAAAAATCAGGAAGATGTCATGAGTGCGCTCAAAGAATTCATCGCCGTGATCTCGTGAAATCAACGATTTTGCAGTTTATTTACAATCTTTTTGCAATTCATCGTTGAAATATCCCGCCATTCATGCTATACTATATAAAGTTTTCAAAATGACCATCGGCATTTATCGCCGAAGATTCCAAAGAAAGGGAGCTTTCGAACGATACGAAAGCAAGGTCCTCCAAATGAAAAAAACAAAGACTCTCAAACTCGCGGCACTTCTGCTTGCCGTGATCATGCTGCTTCCCGCAGTGACCGGATGCTCCGACAAAACCAAAGCCGTCGCCCTCATCAACGGCAAGGAACTGTCCGCGCAGGATTTTGAATACTACCTCAAAACCTCTTACAATTCCTACTCTTCTCAGGGCTATACCTTCACCGGCTATTGGAATGCCGATATTCTCGGTGACGGCTCCTACACCCCGGTCGACCTCATCACCGAAGACGCGCTTCAGAATGCCGCCTATTATCAGGCGATCTATTCCAAGTGCGATGAACTCGGTCAAGGTTACTCCAAAGACGACGAAAAGGCTTGTGAAGATTCCTTCCTTGAACTTGCCGAAACCTACGGCAGTGCCATCACTCTGCAAAACACTTTGAAAGCCAACAACACCACCAAGTACGATCTTCTCAAATCCTCTGCCGACGAAACGATGAAGGCGCGTCTGTATGACATTCTCACCGGCGAAGGCGGCGAACTTTACCAGTCCGATGACGAACTTCGTCAGGAAGTCAACGACAACTACATCTGCGTGAAACACATTTTGATCTCCACCGCCGATGTCGAAGAAGAAGAGATCGACGAAATGCGCGCCACCGCCGAAGACATCCTCGAACAAGCCAAGAGTGGTGAAGATTTTGAAAGTTTGATGGAAAATCACTCCGACGATACCTCCGGCATGGAAAGTTACCCGAACGGCTATGTTTTCGCCGAAGACGATACCACTTATGATGCCGACTTTGTTGCTGCGAGTTTCAAACTTGACGTGAATGAAATCTCCGATATTGTCGAAACCGATTACGGCTTCCACATCATCAAGAGATACGAATTATCCGATGATCAGATCACTGAACAGATGACTGCCATCCCCACTGCCAACTTTGCCGAATATGTCACAGCGATCTCCTCCGAATACGAGATCGAACAACTTGACACTTTCAGCAAACTCGACATCGTCGCCATTGTCGATCCGACCGACACCACGGATTACTCCGCCATTGACGAAACCGAAGCCGAAGACACCAACACCGATGCCGATACCGAAGGTACGGAAGATGCCGAAGGCGAAGGCGTTGATGTTGAAGATGCCGGCGAAGCCGATGACGGCTCCGCGGAAACCGAAGGTGCCGACGCCGACGAAACCACCGGTGACTGATTCATTCCAACCGAATAGCAAAAGACCGACGGAATTTTCCGTCGGTCTTTTTAATGATATGCGCCGAATGTTCGGCGCGTTTTTATTTTTGAAGCAAATGGAACGCAAATCCGCCGATCTCGTTTTTGAGATAAACGGCAACCATCTTGTCACCTTTGAATTTGGCGGAACTCATATCGACCTCGTAGCCTTTGTTTTCAAGGTAGTAGATCGCACGGTCAATATTGTTTGTGCGGATCGCAATATGACCGCAGGAGCCGAGTCCGTTGCTTTTGAGAACTTCAATTCCCGAACCTGCAAAGTTCGAGGAATTACCGAGTTTCTTTTCAAATCCGAACGCATCGGAAAGCGCATCGACAACGCTTTCCGATTCTTTGTCGCCGTCGATATTGATGCCGATATGCGCCATTTCAAAACCCATCATGATCTCAACAGAGCGTTTTGCGATTTCGGTGATCTTGTCAAATTTACCTGCTGCAACATCCTTCGGATTGCAGAGCCATCCCCCGCCGATGGCGTGAATAAACGGCTTGTCGGCAAATTCGCTCAGATTATCCTCATTGACACCGCCGGTCGGAATGAATTTCACACCCACAGATTTGTACGGACCGTAAAGTGCCGCGCAACCTTTGACGCCGCCATAGACGCTTGCCGGGAAGAATTTGACGATCTTCAACCCCTTTCCAAGTGCCATTTCGATCTCCGTCGGAGTTACACAACCGGGAGTGACGGGAATTTGATTGTCCACGCACCATCCGACGATTTCGGGGTTAAATCCCGGTGCAACAATGAACTGCGCGCCCGCTTCGACGACCTCTTTGCACTTTTCGAAGCTGAGAACGGTGCCCGCACCGACAAGCACATCGGGGCATTCCTTGCGGACGGCGCGGATGGCGTCAATGCCTGCCGCAGTGCGCATTGTGATTTCCATCACGGGTACGCCGCCTGCGGCAAGTGCCTTTGCGGTGGGCACCGCATCCGCAGCGTTTTCAAATACAGCGACCGGGATCAAACCGACCTTTCCGAGTTTTTCGATGATTTCCATTGATTTCCTCCTGATTATTTACGAATAATCGTTTCTTCGGGTGTTTTGCGTGGACGAGCCACAGGCTCCTCCGCCGGATAGCCGATCGGCGTAAAAGCGATCACTCGCCAACCTTCGGGCAAGTCAAGTGCTTCCATCGCTTTTTGTTGCGAAAATCCGCCGATCCAACAAGTTCCGAGTCCAAGTTCGATCGCTTCAAGCATCATAAACGACATTGCGATCGAAGCGTCGACAATTCTTGCAGGGACACCGCAGGGCATTTCGACCTCGCTTGTTGCGATGACGGCGATGGAAGCCGGTGCGGTCGCCATGCAATTTTGACCGCCGCTTGCTTCCACCATCGTGGCTTGTATCTTCGGATTGGTGATCAAAACGATCTTTCTTTCCTGCGAATTCATCGCAGACGGTGAAAGCCGTCCTGCCTCGAGTATTTTTTCAAGTTTCTCTTGCTCTACCTTTTTCGGCAGATAGGCACGAATACTACGTCGATCGCAAATTGCCTGCATTACATTCATTTTGCTTCCCCGTTTCTCTCGTTTTTCAGTTTCTCACGCATTCGATCCCGTCCGGCACAAAGATCCGTGGGCTTTCTCCTTTTTTCATTTGGATCAAAATCTTCCCCTTCGGCGTCGGAAGTACCACATTTGCGTAATCCAAGCCGAGCAAGGACGGATCCAATCGGATCTTCGCAAATCCCGGCTCCAACATTTCAAACCCCGAAAGAGCAAGTGGCAACGCATATGCCGGTGCCCCGCCCCATGCGTGGCTATGGTCGAAATCATAATTCGGCTCAGGTTTATAAAATCCCTCGGTCAAACCTTTGGAACATTCCATGCACGGCGCTTTCCAACGATCGAGGATCGCAAGCGTATAGGTATCACGAAGTCCCGCACGATAGACGGCTTCCAGTTGGAAATGAAGGAAGTACGGCTGAACCTCACCGAGAGAAGCATCGTTCATTATACGGTGTACCAAAGCCTGCGATCCCGTTCGGTCGAAAATTCCGAAATACACCGCAAGAATATTTGCGTGCATTCGATAATACCTTTTTTCAACGTTTTGTGGCATAAACTGATAGATTAGTTCTTCCCGCGTCGGCGTGTTCAATCCCTCAAAGAACAATCCGCGATCCGCGTCCCACAGTTGAGAAATGATATTCTTTTTTAAGTTTTTCGCACGATCAAAACATTCCATCCCCATCGAGTTGTTTCCAATCGTACGGTAAATGCGTTCGGCGGTCTGTAACGCGCCGAAATAAAACAAATTCATACAGGTCTGTCCGAGTGCCTTCGGCGGATGATGCGTCGAAATGCCGTCGGGGATCAACCAATCAACGAACATATAATCCGGCGGGTTTTCGATCAATCCGTTGTCGCCGATATAACGGCTGAAACGCGAAAGAAGAAGGCAAAGAGCCTCCTCACAATCTTTGAGCAATGATGCGTCGCCCGTGAACGAATACACATCCCACAACATCTGTACCCAAATTAGGGAATAATTCGTGTGAAACATTCTGCCGTCGTGCGCACGAAGCAATTCCGCCGTTCGAATGACGTCGAATGCCCCAAGCCGCATATCCCCGAAGGTAAATGCGGTCATCATCGTTTCGACATAGTAATCTCCCGTGCAAGCCATCGGCTCGCAATGGCAAGGGCTATCAAGATGTAATGTCTGTCGGCAGATTTTCAGCGTATGAGTACATACATCCGTCACGAGATCAAGTTCGTCATCGGATGTCGTCGTATGTCCCGATTTTTGGTCATCAACGGGGTAATTCGATGATAAAAGCCGGAAAATCAGCACCGCGTCATTGTCACCACGATTTTCGGCGTGAATTCGGAAACCGCCGGCGCTATGCAATCCCGTGCCGAGGTATTCCGTCGTTTCGCAAAACAGATATTCTTCCTTTTTCAGACTTTCCTTTGTTTCAAAACTTTCCAAAACGACGGATACTTCCCCCGTCGTTTCGGCACGAACGGAAAAGTAACCCGCATAGATCCGATCAAATAACAGTTCCGCGTCAA
Organism: Clostridiales bacterium UBA1758; assembly: GCA_002315595.1. GTDB lineage: Bacteria > Bacillota > Clostridia > Oscillospirales > UBA1758 > UBA1758. Next base: position 24,599 of record DCHG01000035.1, read on the forward strand.
TCGTTTTTCCGGCAGGTACGATCACCCGATCCCGTTCGGGAAGAATATAGATTTCTTCGCAATGCGGGATTGGCGCATCCTCCGTGTTCCAAATATTCGGGACGAACTGTGCCGACACCGTTTCGGAAGGCGGAAGTTTACCGTTAAAATACCCGTCTCGTTCAAAAGCCGGAAGATACTGTGCCGTCCATGTTTCATCGGTGGAAACAAAGGCTTCGCAATCATCGTCAAAGACGATCTTCGCCCAAAGAAAAAAACCGCCGTGTCCTTTTGAAAATTCATACATTCGGACGGATGACATTCGCACGACGGCATCCCAAGTAAGTGTCTTTTCGCCGTGTAAAAAAAAGTTGAGCATTTCGCCTTCCAACTTCTCGGAAAAGGCGTAATAATTCTGTCGTGGCTGATCGTTGAATAAAAAATCTCCGCCAACCGAAGCAGGACCGACACATATCGGTCGATCATTCAGCGAAAGCCGAAAAAAAGTATCACCGCTGGTGCGGTAAAAAATCCTTTTGATCGTTTTTTCAAAGCGATATTCTTTCGTAAATCTCGCAACAACATGATTTTGCTTTCCGTCACGATTCATGCAGGTGACTTCCGTGTTCTGCTGATTCGGAAAAAGTTCACGTGGCAACCAGATCCATGATTCTCTTTGATGTAACATTGTCATTATCCTTTATTTCAGTTCTCGTCAATGCGGCAGAATTGATACTCATCCGAAATTTCAACGATCGGCGCACCGTCCGTTGCAAGAATTCTTCCGTCATCGGTCAAAATGACCATTTCAAACCCGCCGTATTGCCGCCAATATGCGTTCGCTCCGTCCACACCAAGGACAAATAACGCCGTTGAAAGCGCGTCTGCGGTCGTTCCGTCATCCGTGATGACCGTCACCGATCGGATCCCCGTCTGTGCGGGTGTGCAGGTTTTCGGATCGAGAATATGATGGTAGCGTACACCGTCGACTTCAAAATAACGGTTGTAATCGCCGGAGGTCACCACCGCAAGATCGGCGATTTCAAGCACTGCCGCATTGCTTTCGAGATCGTTCGGGTCCTGAATTCCGACACGCCACGGATCGCCGTTCGCGTCCGCACCGAGTGCCTGAACATTCCCGCCAAGCGAGATCAGTGCCGAGATCACGCCGTCATCGCGCATTTTTTCGATCACGCGCTGTGCCGTATATCCCTTTGCCACCGCCCCGAGCGAGATCAACATTCCGTCGCCGAGCGACACTTCGTTTCCGTTCACGCAGATCGCAGAATAGTCGACTTTTGGGTGGATCTTTGCCAATTCGTCCTCCGTCGGCACACGGTTTTCGCCGTCCCCGGCAAATCCCCATGCGATCGACGCCGGGTACACCGACAGATCCAGTGCGCCCCCGCTTCGTTCGGAAACCGTCAGGGCGTCTTCGATCAGTTCCGCCGTCGCTTCATCAACGACCGCCATTCCGTTCGAATTGAGGTTTTGGATGTCGCTTCCCTCTTTTTCCGCCGAAAACAACGCATCGAAGGCTTCGATCATTTTTTCCGCATCGTCGAGTGCAACCTCAGCATGGCTTCCGTAGGCGTATAACTGCATCACGGTATCCATGGCAAAGACATATTTTTCATATTTTTTTGTGTTTGCGTTTGCGCACGCGCAGATCGGAAAAAGCAAGGCAACTGCGGTCACAAATGCGATGTATTTTTTCATCACCAGGATGCAACGCCGCCATCTTCATACCAAAAGCGCGGAGTTTCCCAACTACCGTCGAATTTCTTTTCCTCAATCGCATCCTCGTCAAGTTCAATTCCGAGGCCCGGTTTAGTCGGAAGTTCGACACTGCCGTTCTTAACGACGAAGGGTTTCTTGATATAACCGTCGCCGAGTGTGACGGATTCCTGACAAAGGAAATTCGGAACGGCAAAATCAAGTTGAATACAAGCCGCCAACGCGATCGGGCCTAGCGGGCAATGCGGTGCCATCGTCGCATAGGATGCCGCCGCAAGCGCGGCAATATCACGGCATTCGGTGATACCGCCCGCGTGGGACAGGTCGGGCTGGAGGACGACTGCCGCCTGCTTTTCCAAAACTTCTCTGAACTGGAACTTGGTGAACAATCTTTCGCCGGTGGCAATCGGAATATAGGTCGAACGCGCCACGCGTGCAAGTTCATCGACATTGCCCGGAAGCACGGGCTCTTCGATGAACATCGGCTGAAATTCTTCAATCGCCTTGATGAGGATCATCGCCATTGCCGGACTGACTCTGCCGTGGAAATCAACACCAAAATCACATTCGGGCCCGACCAATTCACGCGTCAACGCGATATTTTCGGCAAATTCATTGACCTTTGCCATCGTGTCGATAAATTTCACCGGACCGCCGATGGATGTCTTGAAACTCGTATATCCTTTTGCTTTTGCAGCGTCGATGGACGCCTTCATTTCTTCTTTGGTGTTACCACCGAAATGACCGTAAAGTTTTACTTGATCGCGTACGGAGCCACCGAGAAGTTCATATACCGGTGTATTATAAAATTTGCCCTTGATGTCCCAAAGAGCCTGGTCGATACCGGCGATTGCACTCATCAAAACCGGTCCGCCCTGATAAAACTGACCGATGAAGATCGCCTGCCAGTTTTTGGTGATCTTCAACGGATCCTGACCGATCAGATAGCGATCGGCGATCTCCTTGATCGCGGCGGCAACAGTCTGCGAGCGACCTTCCACGACCGGTTCTCCGAGACCGATGATCCCCTCATCGGTGTGAATTTTCAAAAATAACCAACGCGGAAGAACATGAATGGTTTCAACTTTTGTGATTTTCATACGTTACATCTCCCTGTTCGAATTGGTAGTAAAATTTTAACATATCCTTCTCGGATATTCAAGCATTTCGCCCGTTTTTCAACCGCTGATCGCGTTCAAATCCTTTTGATCATCCGAATTCTGTCACCTTCGTCAGCAAGGTTCTCAAATCCAAACGATCGGTAAAGTTTTTGTGCCCCGATATTTTCCTTTTCGACGTGCAAAATGATCCTCCCGACATTCTCATCTACGGCGTATCGGATCGCCGCTTCGATCATTTTGTGCCCAATTCCGCGGCTTCTGTGATCCGCCGTGACGCTGAAATCATCCAAATACAGAAATCCGCCGTCCTCACCGTGCTTTTCGATCGAAAGATAGCCGACGACGCTTTCTCCGATCTCCGCCACACAGATCCAATCGCCCGTACCCATGTAGAATTTTCCCAAATACCCCTGCGGATAGGTTTCGTCGGTTTGATTTTGGTAGATCGTTCGAAGCATTTCCGTAAACAATGCTTCGATTGCCGGAATATCCTCCTTCACGGATGTTCTGAATTTCCAGTCCATTTTTCTTTTTCCTTTTCCCTCAGTTGTCCAAATTATCGGACAAATTGTTGTGTATGATGATATCAGAACGAAAGAGAAACTCGAAAGCGAGGTCATTTTTATGAAAAAATATCTTCCGACCATTATCCCGTTGCTTCTGCTTGCCGCCGCCATCCTGCGTGATGTGATCAAGGGCTTGCCGCTTGCCACGATCGGATGGTTCATTTTGTTCGATATCGGTATCATTCTCTGCAAACTCCCGCAGCGGAAACGGAAAACTCGTGTTTTCCTCACCCGTGCAGACGAACGGAAATAGTCAGTTGACCTCCGTCACCGTGAGAATTCCGTCACTGACGACGAATTTCACGTTCATTCCCGCAAACGTCATTCCGTACACGCGATCGGGATCATCCTGATACGACGGACGCGGATCCTGCGCCAGCACGCCTTTCAGCGCCGCAAACTTGTCGTTCGGGATCTTTTGGGCGATTTCATCGGCAATGGCGACTTCCAGTCTACGTTCCCACCCTGCAGGGGCAAAGCCCGATAATGCGCCGGGGATACAATCGGCATACGGGACATAGGGTTTGATGTCAAAGATCGGCGTTCCGTTGAGCAAATCCGCCCCGCATACCCGTAGCACTGTGCCGTTTTCGGGATCATGTTCGACGGATTTCAAGCGCACCGCCGACAGTCCGAGTGCATTGGGACGAAACGGCGATCTCGTGGCAAACACGCCCATTCGCTCGTTTCCGCCAAGACGCGGAGGACGGACCGTCGGAGACCAATCCTTACGTACTGCACGTGAAAATTGCCAAATCAACCAAAGATGTGAAAAACCCTCGATCCCACGCAACGCTTCCTCATTTCGGTACTTCGGCTCGAAAACGATCGTCGCCTCCAACTCATCAATCAAGCCGCTTTGGCGAGGAATTCCGAATTTTTCATCAAAATCACTGTGAATATACGCAATCGGTTGAATTGAAAATTCTTCCATCGTTTCCTCCGTTCTCGTCCGACTGTCATTTTCTTGACAGAAATCGTGGAAAATGTTATCATCCTTTGGAAGGTGAATTTATGTCGGATCTGAATCAATTACTGTTTAAATATCTGCCTGTGGGCGATTATTCGTTCGAGTTGTTCGACGAAATCGATTCAACGAATCGTTATCTCCGTTCCGTCGCCGAACAGGGCGTGGATGAGTGGAATTTCGTCGTTGCCGAACAACAATCGCTCGGTCGCGGGCGTTTAGGACGGAGTTTTTTCTCGCCACCCGGCTACGGGGTGTATATGAGCATCCTTTTGCGACCGAAACTCGCCGTAAAAGACGCCCTTTTGATCACCACTGCCGCCGCAGTTGCCGCCGCAAAAGCCTCTGAAAAGATCGGTGGACGCAATGCCGGAATCAAGTGGGTAAACGACATTTTTATGGATGGGCGCAAGGTATGCGGCATCCTTGTCGAATCCGCGGTCGACGCATCGGCCGGGGCGCTCAAATATGCCGTTCTCGGTGTCGGTTTTAATGTTGCCGAACCCAAAAATGGCTTTCCGGACGAACTTCAAGGAATCGCCGGATCGATATTAAAAAACTGCACGGACGACGACCGTGTAAGGCTCATCGTCGAATTTTTGGGCGAATTTCGGGCGATATACGAAAAACTTCCAAAGGCGGATTTTATGAATGAATACCGTCGCCGTTCCATAGTCATCGGAAAGACCGTCAACATCGTTTCGCCGCGTGAATCCTATCCCGCCACCGTCATCGGCATTGACGACGCCGCCGGTCTTCTCGTACGTCTGAATTCCGGCGAAGAACGGACGATCTCCACTGGCGAGATCAGCCTGCGATTTTGATGACAGTATGGAAAAGACGTTCCTCCCGGAACGTCTTTTTTCTTATTCTTCGGAGAAACTGTCTTTGCCGACGCCGCAAAGAGGGCAAACAAAATCGTCGGGGAGATCTTCCCACTTGGTACCGGCGGCAACTCCGTTGTCGGCGTCACCGATGGCTTCGTCATAAACATAGCCACAAACATCGCAAACGTATTTTTTCATTGTAAATTCCTCCTTGTCTTTTTATATATCATATCATTTTCTTTTCAAAAATACAATAGCATTTTGATTTCTCGGCAAGCATATTCCGGCACTTGACATTTTTGCCGAAAAAGGGTAACATATATGGGTAATTTTGCCCCGGTAGCTCAGCTGGATAG
>DCHG01000016.1 GCA_002315595.1 Clostridiales bacterium UBA1758
AGCCGGGCGACCGCAGGTCGCCCCTACGGGTGCAGTAAAATCTCCAACACCCCCGTAGGGGACGATCTGTGATCGTCCCGAAATGACGGATAATGTGAGTACCACCGAAAAAAGCAGGGGAACGATCGTTCCCCTGCTTTCCCCCGATTTATTTTATCACAAATCTAAATCTCGCGTTCTCGTCGTACCAGAACGGGAAATTCGTGTTCCACTGATTATCGTACAGGCAGAACCGCACGCCCTTGGTCAGATCCGGCAGTTTGTTGTCAAAATTATACACGCCGCCGTCGCCGACGCCGACCAGTGCGGTGTCAAGCGTGTCGATCTCCACTTCGCCGAATTTCACGCCGAGGTCGGTGCCGTGCAATGCCCGTCCTCCGTTTTCGACGACCTTTTCGGGATCGATCCACTCGCCCAACTTGCGGACGAGAACGCCGCCCTCGTGCAACGGGTTCATACGAAGCCAAATGGCTTCCGGCACACGGTTTGCCGGCTTATCCCACCAGTAAAAATCCAACTTCGCTTCGTCACCGTCAAAGGCAACCTCCAACGCGGCGGCAGGCGGACAACCGTACCAGCGATATGGATATGCGGGCATTTCAAGCATCGCAAGCACCCGATTTTCACGCTGATAGACACCCGTAAGTTTCGCGCCGTAATTTTTATACGCGTCGATCGCCTTTTCCACGCCGAGTTTGTGGAAATCGTCGTAACTCCACGGTTGCGGATCAATGATGTACTGTGAATGGAAACGGTCACATTCCGCCTTCGAGAACAGTTCGTACTGGAATTTCCCGATCACATGGTCGTCGTCGGCAAACTTCCTAACCCCGTTCGAAAGCAGGTTAATCGCGCCCGTTTCGTCAAATCCGACCTTCCAGTTGCCCACCGTGATCACGCCGTCACCCTTCGTCCAGCCCGAAAGGTCGGGCTTTTCACGCTTGTATTCGGCGGCGGCTTTTTTTGCCTGCGTTCTGTACGGCTCATCAAGGGCGTCAATGGCGTCGGCACAGTACATCCTCTGTTCCAGCCACGAGGTCTCGACTTTTTTGTAATTCAGCGTATCGCGGTGTGCCTCAAATTCCGAACGGATATAGTGGTCATTGTCGGCAAGTCCCGTGATCCCGCAAAGTCCGCAGGTGTGTTCGGCGGTCATCATCATGCCGAAGTATGCGCGTTTTTTCTGTTCCTCCGGCCATTTTTCGCTTTCACGGACAAGGGCGCGGAACACGCTTTCTTTGCCCGGATCGGCGGCGTAGCCGTATGCCCAACTGTCGCCGATCTCGTCGGTGACAACGGGAAGTTCGTCCCAAACCTCCATCATGGCGTCCGCGACGTCATTGAGCGTCGCCGCCCTAATCTTGGCTTCGGGGAATTTCTTTTGCAGATCGCGGTACATTTCACGGACGGCTTCGGGCTTTTGCGGGCCAAGATTGTCGTTGGTATGGGCAAACCACACCGCCTTGTCGCCGATTTCCGTGTACTCGCCGTAGCCGCGGTTATAAATGAGGGCGATCTCCTGTCCGTCAGCGGCACGCCAACGGCAGATTTTCGGCACCTTCGGAACGCTTGACGCCGGATTGACGCCGATGTGGAGCATTTGAACGCCGTGCGCGCGAAGCGACGGGATCATCGCACGGGTGACGCCCGGAACATCGGTGATCTTTGCGGCGATGGTTCGGATGCCGAACTCGGCGTCCATTTTTTCGGAATACGAGAACGAATAGTCGAGCAGGTCACGCGACATCGTTTCAATGTGCATTGTCACGGGGAGTGCGTGCCAACTCATCAGCCCCTTTGAAATAGCGCGTTTCATTCTCGCCCTCTGTTCTTCGGGCGCGGTTTCAAGGAAGTGCGAGATCAACCATGCACCCGTCGTCCAGACGAATTTCATATCGCCGTCGTTTTCCATTTCCTCGGCGACGTCGAGTGCCATCGGGATAAAGCCTTCCATGTATTTTCGGACGACATTTGCCGAAAAATCGGTATAACCGACATCCAAATGCGTCTTAAAAATGACCAAAATTTCCTTCGGTGCCATATTTTCCTCCGTTATGCGCGCGGCTCCGGGATCAGTACCTTCAACGCCGAGCGATCATAGTTGAAATAGGTCTCCTTCACCGCCCAGTCGACGGGTGCGACCTTGTCAAAAGTTTTGAGCGTCAGGCTCATCGTGAAGTAGTTGCCGCTGCCGTAATCGTTGAAGTCATCCGGGAGTTCGAAGTCGATGTAATTGAGTTTGCCCGGAAGCGGGAAACCGGCGGGCAGGACTTTTTCATAGGTGCCGCCACGGCGGAACTCGATTTTGAGCGCCAACTCACCCGGAGGCGTCGCAATACCGTCATTGGCAAAGCCGATATTGATGAATTTTCGCGGATTGTCGGAGTCCGACATCGTGACGATCGCAGGACGGATGCGGTAACCGATGTGTTTGGACATCATTTCAAGTGCATCGTAGCATTTTTCGTGAATGTCGCAGGCTTCCCACGGGTTGAAGCCGAGTCCGACATAGGTCGCACCAAAGTCGCACATTCTCTGATAGACCTGATCGTGGGTGATGTTCGCCGTCGAAGGAACATCGGGCGCCTGATGGATACGCCACGGGCCGCTTCCCGGCTCAAAGATATAGGCTCTGCCCGCTTCACGAAGTTTCTGTGAAAGGTTATATTCCCACATCGAATACTGGTTCCAGAACGAGTCGCGTCTGCCCCAGCAACCCTTTTCGAACGCATAACGCTTCGCAGGATCACGCCACGAGGTCGTCTCATCATCCCACCACGGGGTACACATCCCGACCGCAGGCGTACGCGGGAAGGCATTCATATGAATGTCGGTCAGTTTGCGGATAATGTCGCCGTGACTCGGATCGTCGTATTCATTTTGCGGCTCGTGATGATATTCGCCCCACTTGCCGTAGCCGGAAATATCCGCCCACGCAAGGTTGGGATCGTCGTCGTACTTATCGCCGAGCATATCGAGCATTTCCTGCCAATATTTGAAGTATTCGCCCGTGTACCATGTATAATAGAGTGTCTTGGACGGATCGAAAGCCGCCGGATATGGCTTGAATTCAAGCACATCGTCGAGGAATTCCGGGCAGTTTTTCGGATATTTGAGGGCTTCACTCGTCTGCATGACACGGAACGACCATGTTTTTTTCTTGTCTTTGCAGATGTCAACAACCTTATCCCATACCGGGATGAGGTCGAGTTTGCCCGCCTGTTTCTGAACATCGCGCCATTCCACACGGACATAAATATTGTCCACAAAGGGCAGATTGACCATCTTTTCGATGATTTTATCATCCGGGTAAAGGTAGAGCGAGTGCGGATAGAGGGAGTGGTTCATTTCCATATGGTCGGAGTGTGCGTAGCCGACAAAGCCCATACCGGGGTTCGGGACATAGCCTTCCGCCGGATCAAAGTAAGCAACACGCGTGACCTTTCCCGCATCGCGGGAGGACAGATAAGGCATTTCAAACATTTTTCTCTTCCTTTCTTCGAGGGCTTCCGCCCATCCTTCCTTGTACTATTTTACTATATCACAAATGGTATTCGGATGTAAATATGGTAAGAAAGAATATTTTTATTTTGTGATGCGATCTTTGATTTTTACGTTTCGGCGTTGCAACTCCCCCGCACCCGCACGAAACAATGCGGGTAAATCCCCTACCCTCTCACAATCCGCCCTCTCCGATCAAAGGTGATTGCTCCGCAATCGCGGCCGTCGATGCGGACGGTGCGGCTGACCGTGAACGCGGGAATAAGCGCAAATCCGTTCCTTCCCGCATATTCCGCGGCAAGTTCAAACCCGTCCCCGTTTCGTCTTATCCACAATTCCTCCGCCCTGTGGATGTTTCGGGCGAGGATCGCGTCCTCCACCTCGACGGCGTCGCCTCGCACCCGTTCCCAACCGACGTCCAACTCGCCCCATCCGTTTTCGATGTTTTTCGGCAGTTCCTTCAAGGCGATCCTGCGCCGAAGCCGAAGCGTCCCACCCTCCGGCTCCATCACGCCGAGCCGAACGCGTCCGAATTCCGTACAGAGCCACAACCGCGTCAGTGCGGAACTTTCCGCCGCTTCCGCGTCGATCCTTGCCCACATTCCGTCGGTTTCCACCCCAACGCGCCCGAAATTTGTCCCGTTGTGTTTCAACGGCAGACTGTATTTCATAAAAAAATCCCCCTTTGCAACATACGCAAAGGGGGACGCAAATATTCAGACTAGTTAATGGAATACTCACCGCGGATCAGCACCGTGACCGTAGAGTCCGCAGGCGCCTTGATCTGTCGATCCTTGATGGTGACGAGGTAGAGGTTGTTGGCGGAAAGCACACCGCCGTTTTCAAGCACCGTACCCGTTGTTTCATTGATCAGACCGGGGCTGGACTGTGCCACGCAGGTCGCAGTGCCAAAGCGCACAAGCACCTCGACGCCGACTTGGCAGGTGACGGTTTTGCCCGCCTGAATGGTGACGACCTTAAAGGTATCGACCGCACCCGTGGAGGTCGCGGGCGTATCCACCGGCTCGGTCGTCGTACCTCCGCCGGAAACTCCTTCGGCGATGGCGGCGATCAGTTCGGGGTTGTCGGGCAATGCGGCGTAAAGACCTTCCAGGGTGCCGACGCGTTCTTTCAGGTCGGCAATAGTCTGTTCGTATTCCGCATCGCGTTCTTCGTAAAAATCCATGAGTTTCGCGTCAATGGTTTCGATCATCTTTTCCTGAGCTTCCGGAGCAAGTACATTCTCTATGTAGCTCAGGTTGACAAGCGGATCTTCCTTATTGTTCATTTCGGCGGCAGCGGCTGCCAATCCGATCGAGCCGAGCATCACCACAAGTATCAGGCCCGCGATCAGTTTCCATCTTCGTTGCGTCATTTTTCATCCTCCGGTTTCAACTTCATTATTTTTCAGCGGTCGTTCAGACCGAGACTGACGGCGATTGCACCGTCGACTCGATCCATGAGTTCTCTGTCAAGGCTTCCGCATTTTTCGCCGAGTCTGCGTTTATCGAGGGTGCGCATCTGTTCAAGAAGCACCACGGAGTCCTTGGACAATCCGTAAGCCTTTGCGCGCAATTCGATGTGCGTGGGAAGTTTGTTTTTGCCGATCCTGCTTGTAATTGCGGCGGCGATCACCGTCGGTGAATGGCGGTTGCCGGTGTCGTTTTGCACAATGAGAACGGGACGAACGCCGCCCTGTTCACTGCCGACAACGGGGCTGAGATCCGCAAAATAAATATCGCCGCGTCTGATATGAGTATCCATTGGTCAATGTCACGCTCCGCAAAAAAGAGTCACGGACGAGCCGCAATTCTATCTTTCCACGAAACGGCGCGATTTAAACACCGCGGGACAATGAAATTTGATCCACCACTATATTATATCCGTTTTTTCGGAATTTGTCACCTGTTTTTTGCAGAAGCCACATCGAAAATATAATTCATCCGGCTTTCTTCCCGTCCGCCGAGGATATAAATGCGCGGTACACGGCGGCTGACGGATGTCATCAGTTCGTACGGGATCGTGCCCGCGGCTTTTGCCGCCTCGTCAAGCGGAATTCCGTCGCCATAGACGGTGACCTCGTCCCCCGGTGCGACTCCTTCGATATCCGTCACATCGAGCATGGTCATATCCATGCAGATCCTGCCCGCAACGGGTGCGGCTTTTCCCCTGACAATCATCTTTGCCTTGTTCGAGCCGCTTCGCAAATAGCCGTCGGCGTAGCCGATCTGTGCCACGGCAAGAACGGTATCGCGTTCGCAGACGAATGTCCTGCCGTAACTGACCGCAGTGCCCGCAGGTACCTTTTTGACCTGACAGATCCGCGTTTTGACCGTCATCACCTGACGAAGCCCCAATTCCTCGGCATTGCCGCCCTCGGGTGCGATACCGTAAAGGGCAAGCCCCGGACGAATGAGGTCGAAGTGCGCTTCGGGCATATACAGTGACGCGGGACTTGCCGAACAATGCCGCATTTTGACGCGGATCCCGGCTTTTTCGAGGTCGTCAAGGACGCGTCTGAACGCGTCGAGTTGTTCGTATGCGTAGGATTTGTCCTCCTCATCGGCGGTGGCAAAATGCGTGAACACGCCCTCCAACGCAAGTTCGGGGACTTCGGAAATCAACCTTGCCGCGTCCACGGCTTCCTCCGGCGAAAAGCCGAGTCGGCTCATGCCCGTGTCGATTTTGAGGTGGACGGCGAGTTTTTTGCCCGAATTTTTCAGTGTATGAGCAAGTGTCGCGATCGAATTACGCGAATAGACCGCCTGCGAAACGCCCGCTTCGGCAAGTCCGTACGCTTCCTCCGCGTCGGCGGCGCCGAGGATGAGGATCGTCCCACGAACGCCCGCACGGCGAAGTTCGTACGCCTCATCGGCTTCTGCGACGGCGAAATGATTTGCGCCCGCGCTTTCCAGTGCAAGTGCGACCTGAACCGCGCCGTTGCCGTAGGCGTTGCCCTTGACAATGGCGATGACGTCCGCATTGCCTGCGTGAGCGCGAAGACTGCGGAAATTATCAATCAAACGGTCAAGCGAAATTTCCGCCCATGTTCTTTTTTTTGAATTTTCCATAGTTACCCCTGTATTTCGAAATCCGCGAACACAACGCGGACGATCATGGTTTCGTTTTCGTAAATTTCGGCGGAAATCGGCTTCATGCTCTCGCCGTCAAAGCGACAAAGATAGGTGCCTTCATCCCGTTCGGGATCGTGGATCTCCGCCGTGATCACGCCGTCATCTTCGCAGACGGATGCGTACCAGCCGTTCTGCCACGCATTTGCAAGCATTGCCACCGCACTGAACGGTGCGGGCGCATCCGATGTGGTCGGGATCGCCGCCGCAGTGCCGTTCCAAGCCACGCCGTTTCCGCCGTCCGTGAGTGTGACCGAAAGCCCCGCAAGTTCCGCGGGAGCCGTCACCGTGACAAGGTCGCTTTCCGCACCGTGCGTGATTTTCGCCGTCCATTCGCCCTCGGTCGTTTCACCGTTGGCAAAAATTTCCACCGTTGCGGTGAAATCCCGTCCCACCGCATAATACGCCGAAACATCCTCGATTTCCCGCGATTTTGTGCAGGAAGTCAGCAGTACAAACATTAAAATAACAAAAAACGCCTTGTATTTTTTCAAAAATCATCCCCCGCTTTTCAGCGGATCGCGGCCGATTTCATCGCCGCAGGGAGGGCGTCAAGCATATCCGACGGCGTCATGCCGTACTCGCCGATCGTTTCGGCACAAATATCCCCCGCAAGGCCGTGGATCCACACCGCAGTATATGCGGCGGAGTCGGGTTTCATGCCCTGCGATAGCAGTGCGCCGACGATCCCCGCCAACACGTCGCCGCTTCCGCCGCGTGCCATGCCGGGATTGCCGGTTGTGTTCACATACAGTTTCCCGCCCGAAGCGACCACGGTTGCGCGACCTTTCAGCACCACCGTGCATCCGAATTCCGATGCGGCGCGTTTTGCCGAATTCAGGCGATCCTCGACGCCCTTTTCCCCCGTCAAGCGGAAGAATTCGCCCGGATGCGGAGTGAGGACGAGGTTTGCTTTGCCACGGAGCCATTCGGGGGCTTCCGCCGCAATATTCAGTGCGTCAGCGTCGACGACCACGGGGCAAGCGGCGTGCGAAAGCACGGTTTTTACCACCGCACGCGCACCGTTTCCTTTGCCGATGCCGGGGCCGATGACGACGGCGGACGCCGATTGGATTTCGTTTTCGATCAATGTCGCCGCTTCCGCCGAGAACATTCCGTCCTCATCTGCGGCAACGGGGCGCACCATGGCTTCGTTGAGTTTTGCCGCCGTGGGCAGATACACGCTTTCGGGCGTGATGAGTTCGACCAGTCCGCTTCCTGCGCGTACCGCCGCCTGTGCCGCAAAATACGCCGCGCCTGCATATCCGAGACCGCCCGCAATCACGACGGTTTTGCCGAAACTTCCCTTGTGCGCATTTCGTGCGCGTACGGGCAAGTTCACAACCGTTCGGTCAATCATTTCGATTTCGGGGAGCGACGAGGTATCAAGCCCGATGTCGCAGACGACGATGCGTCCGCATTTTTCCCTCGTCGGGGAAAGCATCATGCCGACCTTGACCGCCGAAAATGTCGCCGTCACCGTGGCATTCACGGCGAATTCGGACGCGTCGCCGNNGATCCGCCGAACAGCCCGACGGAATGTCGATTGCAAGCACCGGGCGGCAGGTGGAATTCATCCATTTCGCCGCTTCGAGAAATCTGCCGCAAAGTTCGATCCGACCGCCTACGCCGAGCATTGCATCCACAAAAACATCCGCCGTCTGTGCGATCTCGTCGGAGTCCGCCCCGCCGGCTTCCGTAAATTTTTCACGGTAATATTCCGCTTCCGCCGTCATTCTTTCCGCAATGCGGACGGCAACCACGCGGAAGCCGAGATTTTTCAAAATCATCGCCACCGCATACCCGTCGCCCCCGTTTTTGCCGGGGCCGCAATACACCGCGACGCTTCGTCCGCCGACGGATAAGATCAGTTTTTTTGCTTCCTCCGCCGCCGATTTCGCCGCCGTCATCATCAATTCGACCGACGGCGTACCCGCGTCAATCGCGCCTTCGTCAAGGGCGTAGATCGCCCTTACATCCGCGGCTCTCATTGATCCACCAACGCCCTCTGCGGGATGAACGGCATCATCGCGTCCATCATTCTCTCGCTCGGTTCAAGGTACAACACGCCGCGTGTTCCGTCGGTGAGCGTGAACACCGCAAACCAACGATCGGGGGCGTTCTTTTTGCTTGCGCAGTCAAAAATGCGCTGCATTTCGTCCAGACGGTATTTTTGCGTGTTGGCTTCGGTCACGGGCGCAAATACCTCAAACGAACGGCAACTCGTCGAAACGATATGTTTTCTCGACATCTGACCGCGGATCATATCCACGTCGAATTCGCCGTTGGTCAGCGAATATTCGTATTCAATGCCCTGCAACTGCATCCCCTTAAAGCCGAACCAGATCGCAAGACCGCAGGCGACGAAACTTGCGGCTCCGAAAAGGGGTGAAAAATAAAGGGCGAGCAAAATAACAAAAACCATTCCGAAAAATACCAAAATACGCCTTCCGAGTACGGAAAGATCGCCGTGTCGTTTCAAAATCTGTTCTGCGCAAATATCGTTATACATTTCAATTCTCCGATTTCTGTATGGTTATCCTTATTATATCAACATATTAGTGCAAAAACAAGTGCGTGTTTTTCTTTTTTTGTGCCGATTTTTGCGGAATGTGACCGGAATTTTTCGCGTCAGTCGTTCAATTTGTCTTGTGTTTTTTCCGTTTCTGTGGTATAATTGCATATTAAATTCAGAAATCATCAGGAGGTTTTTCCCATGAAAATTGCAGTCCTCGGATTTGGAGTCGTCGGTGGCGGCGTCGTCGACGTCATATACAACAATGCCGCGGAATGTGCGCGTTCCACCGGCGAAACCGTCGAAGTCAAATACATCCTCGATCTGTTTGACTTTCCCGACAGTCCGTATGCCGACAAAATCGTCCACGACTTCGCCGTCATCGAAAACGACGCAGAAGTCGGCTTGGTCGTTGAAACCATGGGCGGCAAGGGCGCCGCATACGATTTCACAAAACGCGCGCTTCTTGCGGGAAAGCACGTCGTGACCTCCAACAAAGAACTCGTCGCCGAACACGGCACCGAACTTCTTGCGATTGCGGCGGAAAAGGGCGTCAATTACCTCTTTGAAGCAAGCACCGGTGGCGGTATTCCGATCATTCGTCCGCTTGCCAAGGATCTTTGCGCCAACCGTATCAAAGAAATTTACGGTATCCTCAACGGTACCACTAACTACATCTTAACGCAAATGTTCACCTGCGGCACCTCGTTTGAGGCCGCTTTGAAAAACGCGCAGGAACTCGGCTATGCCGAACGCAATCCCGCCGCGGATATCGAAGGTCACGACGCCTGCCGCAAGATCTGTATTCTCGCCTCCGTCGCTTCGGGCTTCCAGGTGCCGGTCAGTTTCGTTCCGACCGAAGGCATCACCGCCGTCACAAGCGAAGATGTCGCCTGCGCCAATGAAGCCGGTTGCTCGATCAAACTCCTCGGTCGTGCGGTCTTTGACGATCAGGGCAAGGTCACCTGCTGTGTCGGGCCGCATTTCATCCCGCGTGACAACCTCATCTCCTCGGTGGACGATGTTTTCAACGCCGTCGTCGTCGAAGGCAACGCCGTCGGACGCACGATGTTCTACGGTCGCGGTGCGGGTGCCGCACCGACCGCCAGTGCCGTTGTCGCCGACGTCCTCGACTGTGTCCGTCACCGTGACGGCTCGATCAAAATCAACTGGACTGCCCCCGTCGAAGAAAAGATCGGCGACGCATCCCTTTTGAACGGCAAAATGTTCGTTCGCCTTGCCAAAGCCGACGCCCGCGCTCTCGCGGATGCCGCGGCAGAATTCGGCGAAATCCGCACGCTTTCGGGTGCGTTCATCACCCCCGCTAGGCCGAGATGCGAATTCGACCGTAAACTTGCGGCGTTCTCCGAAAAGTACGGGATCGCCTCCACCATGCGGGTGCTTTGATGTTGGACGAAAACCGTCTCTCGTTCGTTCTCTGTCGGGATGAAATCATCCGTCGCAGACTGTCGAACCTTAATGACCGCCAATTCGAAGCCGTCATTGCACGCGGCTCCCCACTTCTCCTGCTTGCGGGCGCGGGAAGCGGCAAAACCACCATGCTCATCAATCGTATTGCGTCCCTTGTCACCTTCGGCGACGCCTTCGGAAGCGACGACATCCCCGATTGGGTGACCGACGACGACGCGGCTTTTTTGAATGAATTCCTCACCTCCGGCTGTCAGGGCGACGCCGAACGCGCCATGCGTCTGTGCTCGCTTCGTCCCGTCAAACCGTGGCAAATCATCGCCATCACCTTTACCAACAAGGCGGCGGGCGAACTCAAAGAACGCCTGAAAGCCATGCTCGGCGACGAAGGCGACGAAGTTTGGGCGTCCACCTTCCATTCCGCCTGCGTGCGGATTCTGCGCCGTGACATCGACCGCCTCGGCTTTACGTCGAATTTCACGATTTACGACTCGTCGGACAGTGAACACGCCATCAAGGACGCGATCAACGCCCTCGGAATGGACGAAAAAAGTTTTCCCGCAAAGTCGATCCTTTCGGTCATTTCGTCGTGTAAGGACGCCCGCGTCACGCCGCAAATGCTCGCCGACCAAAATCAGAATAACTGGCGCATGGCGAAGATCGCAAAAGTCTATGAACTCTACGTTCGCCGTTTGAAAGAGGCGAATGCCCTCGATTTCGATGACATCATCCTGCACACGGTCACGCTTCTCGAAAACGAAACCGATGTGCGCGAATATTATCAAAACAAATTCCGCCATGTTCTCATCGACGAATATCAGGATACCAACCGCCTGCAAAACCGTCTTGCGGAACTTTTAAGCGGCAAATACCGCAATATCTGCGTTGTCGGCGACGATGATCAGTCGATCTATCGTTTCCGTGGCGCAACGATTGAAAACATCCTCGATTTCGAAAAAAACCACCCCGACGCACAAACGATCCTGCTTGAACAAAACTACCGTTCGACGCAGTCGATTTTGAACGTCGCAAATGTCATCATCAAAAACAACACCGGTCGTCACGGCAAGAAACTGTGGACTTCCGCCGGTGTCGGCGCACCCGTTGTCGTTCACACCGCGTCAAGCGAAACCGACGAAGCGGATGCGATCGCCCGCGATATTTTGGATAACTATTCAAAAACCCACCGTTGGCGCGATCATACGGTGCTTTATCGCGTGAATGCGATGTCCAACCAAGTCGAATCCGCCTTCAAACGCCACGGCATCCCCTATCGAATCTTCGGCGGTCTTCGCTTTTTTGATCGTGCCGAGGTCAAGGATATGCTCGCGTATCTTTGGGTAATTCTCACGCCGGAAGACTCGCTCCGTCTGCGTCGTATCATCAATGTTCCTGCGCGAAAGATCGGGCAAAAGACCGTCGATACCGCCGCGGAACTTGCGGATGCGCAGGGGCTTTCGGTCTATCATATCATCAAAAACGCGTCGCAGTATGCCGATCTTGTGCGTTCCGCGAACGCGCTGAAATCGTTCACTGATATGATCGACGGGCTTTCTGCCGCCGCCGACGAGATCAGCGTTTCCGCGCTTTACGACCGACTGTTGGAAGAATCCGGCTATGTGGCGATGTTGCAGGCGAAAAAAGATCCCGAAAACGAAGCAAGACTCGAAAACATCATGGAACTCAAAACCAACATCCTCGAATATGAACAGCGCACCGAGGATCCGTCGCTTTGGGGTTTTCTCGACGAAGTGTCGCTTTTTACCGATATCGACCGATATGACACCGACTCCGATGCGGTTTCTTTGATGACCATCCACGCCTCCAAGGGACTTGAATTCCCGAATGTCTATATCTGCGGATGCGAAGAAGGCATCTTCCCGAGTTTCCGTTCCGTCGGCAATGACGAGGATATTGAGGAAGAACGACGACTATTCTATGTCGCCGTCACCCGTGCGCGGAATTATTTGATGATTTTGTCCGCACGGCACAGAATGTTGTACGGCAAAACCTCGTACAATCATGTTTCGCGATTTATCGACGAGATCCCGGATGGCTACGCCGAACGCACCGCCGACCATTCGGACGAGCCGAAGGCGGGCTCGTTTTTCTCCTTCGACGAAGATACCGCAACGCGAAAGGAGCCGTCCCGTCCCGTTGTCACCGAAAAGCACTCGGCACTGTTCAACGAACGCAACCGTGTTGCTTCTGCAAAAACGCCCTCGGTCACCTTCCGCACCGGTGATATGGTCACGCATAAGACCTTCGGGAGCGGAATGGTCGTTTCCGTCAAGGCAATGGGCGGCGACGCATTGCTCGAAATCGCCTTCGACGGCGTCGGCACCAAGCGTATGATGGCAAATACCGCCGCAAAATATATGACCAAACAGTAAAATCGAAAGATGTCGCTTGTTCGCCTTTCCCTCCCCGGAGGGGAAGGCGGTTTTTTTGAAGAAAATGCCGGATGATGCGGCGTTGCAATTTTCCGCCTCTTCCCACGGAATTGTATCAATCCTCACGCATAAAAAAACTCCCGACTCAGGTCGGGAGTTTTTTGATTATCCTTATTTCGAAAGCAATTCAATACCCTTATCAATTCTGCGGAGCGATTCCTCTTTGCCGAGAATATGGCAAAGTTCCACACCGCCACCGGGCGAAACCGGCTCGCCGGAGAGTGCCGTGCGAAGCGGCCAAAGCACGAAGCCGTTTTTCAGTTCCTTCTTCTCGATATACGCAAACAGTGCCGCGTGAATGTGTTCCGCATCCCAAATTTCGACCTTTTCGATGATCGGGCGTAGATCTTTAAGCGTTTCAAGCGAGGACTCGACGGTGGTCTTCATCTTTTTGTGGACGTAAAGTTCCGGGGAATATTCCGGCAATTCGTCGAAGAACGTCAACTTTTCCGGGATCTCGCTCAAAACCTCGCATCTTTGTTGAAGCAGGGGCGCGATAAGCGCGGGATCGAGTGCCGGATTTTTGACCGCCTGACGGATGTACGGCTCGGCTTCCGCCAAAAATTCATCGGGCGTGAGTTTTTTGATGTATTCGGAGTTGATAAACGAAAGTTTTGCCTTGTCAAAGATCGCAGGCGATTTGGAAAGACCGCCGATGTTGAAGATCTTTGTCAATTCATCGAGCGAATAGATTTCCTGCTCACCGCCGGGGCTCCATCCGAGAAGTGCGACATAGTTGACGATCGCGTCCGAAAGATAGCCTTCGTTCAGCAGATCCTCATAGGACGGATCGCCGTTTCGCTTGGACATTTTATGCTGAGCGTCACGCATAACGGGCGAACAGTGGACATAGGTCGGAACATCCCAACCGAATGCCTGATACAAAAGGTTGTACTTCGGCGCACTCGACAAATACTCGGTACCGCGGACGACATGGGTGATGCCCATCAAATGGTCGTCGATGACGTTTGCGAAGTTATAGGTCGGCAAACCGTCGCGTTTGAGAAGGATCTGATCTTCGAGTTCCTTGTTTTCGACGGTAATCTCACCGAAAACGGCGTCGGTGAAGGTCGTACTGCCCTCACGTGGCATCTTCTGACGGATGGCATACGGCTCGCCTGCGGCAAGACGCGCCTCGATTTCTTCACGGCTGAGGTCGGGGCAGGAGCATTCATGCTTCTGCGGGGCGTCCTCATCGTTGTGTTCGCTTTTGTCGCAGAAGCAGAAATATGCCGCACCGCGTTCCACAAGCAGACGTGCATAGTCGCCGTAGACGCCCTTGCGTTCGGACTGAATATACGGACCGACGGGGCCACCGACATCCGGGCCTTCGTCATGGCGCAGTCCCGCACGCTTCAATGAGCGATAGATGACTTCGGTCGCGCCTTCGACAAAGCGCGTCTGGTCGGTATCCTCAATGCGGAGGATGAAAGTACCGCCCTGACTTTTGGAGATCAGGTAGGTGTAAATTGCGGTGCGGAGGTTGCCGATGTGCATATATCCCGTGGGGCTGGGTGCAAAACGCGTGCGCACCTTGCCGTGCGGAATACGGCTTTCGAGGTCGGCGAGCAGTGCGCGATCAATTTTATCCATGACAGTACGTCCTTTTCGAATTATTTCTTTTTATTGAAGGAGTCCTTCAACGAAACGGTGCGATTGAAGACCGGATGACCGGGTTTCGAATACTTGCTATCCGGGACGAAATAGCCCGTGCGCAGGAACTGGTACGCGCCTGTGGCATTCGCCATCTCCGGTTCAAGTTTGGCATTCGTGATGATTTCAAGCGAAGTGTCGGAGAGTTCGGTGATGAAATCTTCCGCAGTGCCGGGGTTTTCGGCGGAGAACAGATTGTCGTACAGACGGACCTCCGCGTCAACGGCGGTCGACGCATCCACCCAGTGGATCGTGCCCTTGACCTTGCGTCCGTCGAGGGTGCCGCCTCCACGGGATTCGGGATCGTAGTCGGCGTGAACGGCGACGATATTGCCGTTTTCGTCCTTATCGCAACCCTTGCAGGTGACATAGTACGCGTGCTTCAAGCGGACTTCGTTGCCCGGGAACAGGCGGAAGTAGCCCTTGACCGGCTCCTCCATAAAGTCCTCGGCTTCGATCCACAGTTCCTTCGAGAACGAGATCTCCCTCTTTTTCTCGCCCGCAACATCGCAGTCGGCTTCGAATTTTTCAACCTGACCGTCCGGGTAATTGTCGATGATGAGTTTGACCGGGTGCAGGACTGCCATCGTACGTTCGGCGGTTTCGTTAAGTTCTTCCCGGATGCAGTGTTCAAGATAAGTCCAGTCGACAATGCTCAAAGTCTTGGAAATGCCGACAGAAACGAGGAATTTACGGATCGACGACGGCGTATAGCCACGACGGCGCAGACCGCAAAGGGTGGGCATACGCGGATCGTCCCAACCATCGACGTATTTTTCTTCGACCAGGCGACGCAGATAACGCTTGCTCATTACGGTATGGGTGATGTTCAGGCGGGAAAATTCGATCTGACGCGGAGGATTTTCAAATCCCGCGTTTTTGACCACCCAGTCGTAAAGCGGACGGTGATCTTCGTATTCAAGCGAACACAGCGAGTGTGTCACGCCCTCGATCGCGTCCTGGATCGGGTGAGCGAAGTCGTACATCGGATAGATGCACCACTTGTCGCCGAGGTGGTGGTGTTTCATGTGAATGATGCGGTACATCGCCGGATCGCGCATATTCATATTCGGCGAAGCCATGTCGATCTTTGCGCGAAGCGTGCGGGAACCGTCCGGGAATTCGCCGTTTTTCATGCGTTCAAAGAGGTCGAGGTTTTCTTCGACGGAACGGTCGCGCCACGGGCTGTTTTTACCCGGCTCGGTCAGTGTACCACGGTATTCGCGCATTTGATCCTTGTCGAGGTCGCAGACATATGCCTTTCCCTCACGGATGAATTTCAGCGCGATTTCATAGCAGGTGTCAAAGTAGTCCGATCCGTAGAAAACATTGTCCCACTTGAAGCCCATCCACGCAATATCTTCCTTGATCGCGTCGACGAATTCTTCGTCTTCCTTGGTCGGATTGGTGTCGTCAAAGCGCAGATTGCATTTTCCGCCGAAGCGTTCCGCAGTGGAAAAGTCGATAAAAAGCGCCTTGGTATGACCGATATGCAGATAGCCGTTAGGTTCCGGCGGAAAGCGCGTTTGAATGTTTTTCGCCTTGCCGGCGGCAATGTCTTCTTCAATGAAGTCCCATATAAAATTGCTGTTTTTGATATTCTCGTCCATAATCTATCTCCTGAAACACATATATAATTATTATAATCCTTTCTTTGCGATAATACAATGTTTTTTTCTGATTTTACGGAAGGAAAAGTTGAGTCACCTTTTCCGCCGCCCCCGTAGGGGACGATCCGTGATCGTCCCGGGCGTAACCTTCCCCTTAAATAAGGGGAAGGTGGCATTTTCGAAGAAAATGACGGATGAGGTTATG
>DCHG01000042.1 GCA_002315595.1 Clostridiales bacterium UBA1758
ACTTGTCGACGGGATCGTCGAAAATACGAACTGGCGTTATTTTGAAGCGTTTGAACGGATTTTCGACGATCCCGTCGACAAGTCTTCTGCCGCCTGCCCCGTACTCATGATTGTGATCCAGTCGGTACATATCGAGTTTATTCTTTTTGACGATCCCGATCAGCGTGTCGGTCAGGTATTGTTCCACTTCCGGGATTGCAAGATCAAGGGCGCGTTCACAGCGTTCCATGCGCCATTCGGGGTGCGACCGATAAAGGGGTGCATTAACGCCGCAGGCTTCAAGTTCCACCCAAAGTCCGAACCTCATTTTCTTTGAATGAACATAATCTGCGATGTCCGCAACGCCTTTCCCCATCCATTCGCCGTCAACCCAATCCCCGACACCTTCAAACCAACTCGGGCTTTTGACACTGCCGTACCACCCCGCGTCGATCACATACATTTCAATACCGTTCTCACTGTCGACATCGACATCGTTTTTGATCGTTTCCGCCGTTCCGTTGTCGCCGAAATAACCACGGTGATTGGCTTCAATTTCAATCCTCGGAGAACTTTCCGGCAGTTTCGGACGTAAATGTTCCCGCACAAATCGGTGGCTCGACTGAACAATCTCGTCGTCGGAGCATTTGAACATAGCGAAAAAACCTGCGGGCGTGGTAACCTTTTCGCCCGTCTTTAACACGCGGATCGCTTCGCCGTCGGGTGCATACATACTCACCGCAAAGCCCAGCGCATACTCATTTGCCTTTGTGTCGGAAATTTCGACATTCAGTTCCCAGTTTCCGCTGAACGCGTACTCATACACAAAGGTTTCCGCCGTGATTTCATCGCGTATCCAGAAGCCGGGACGCGCAAAACTTCTTCCGCGATTTGCGGTGAATTTGAAATCACGATCAAGGTCGTCGAAATAGAAATCGCCCTCATACATCTGCTCGTTGGTATGATTGTAGGCAATTCGGAAAGGCGTCTTTTGGATAAGATACTGATCCCGATTGCTATGGCGGAAAATCAAGCCCGCATACGGGGCAAGTTCCGTGATCGCTACGGTATGATCGGCGGTGTTTTCAATGTCAAGCCAACGCTTTACGAAATCCCCGCCGTACAGTTGTGTGTGAACGCCAACCTTGATCCCGGTCGCCGGGTGTTCAAGATAGCGCACGGAATGACCGTCACGGAAGTCCTCAAAACCGAGGTTTGCCCATCCGCCATTCAGTTTTTCGCCGTCAACGGAAAGCCGAAATGCACGGCTATCCACCAATGAATAAACTTCCGAATAAAAATGCGAAATCGGCGAAACAAGTCCGATCCCGTTTCTCAGTCGGGTGACGAGGTTGCCTTCGAATATTGCCTCATCGAAAAACTGTCTACCGGAAAAATACATAACCGCCGTTTCGTTTTCAAAACCCGGTGCTGTTCTGACGTCACTCATTTTTACCTCCCGAATATTCCGAATTTGCGTTGATTTTTTGTTCACCCGCTTGCTTTTGTTTTCGAAACAGATCGCTTTTCAGATAGCATACCGTCATCAAAATACTGCACACCACCCAGCCTGCCGGGTACGCAAGCGCAACGGAAACAAAATGTCCGCCGAGGAGTTTGTCAACATACAGATAAATTTGGCGGAACACGACAAACGAGCCAAGCATAATCATCACCGGCACCCTGGTGTTGCCGATGCCTCGTAGTGCACCCGCATAGATCTGGTTAAAGCAAATGCAAAGGTAGAACGGCGAGATTAAAAGTACGAATTTCTGTCCGAAATCGATGACGCCGTCTTCTTGCGTAAACAGATGCAGCAGCGGTCTTGCAAAGCACATCGTCAAAGCACAGAGGACGGCGGTCACACCGAGTGCCATCAAAAGTGACTGGCGCGTTCCGCGTTTGGCGCGTTCCATATTTTTTGCGCCGTAATTCTGACCGACAAATGTCGTCGAAGCGAGCGCAATGGCATTGATCGGCAAGCCGATGAACGCATCCAGTTTGCCGTATGCCGCCCATCCCGCCATGCAGTCGGACTGAAATGCGTTGATATACGACTGAACAAAAACATTCGAAAACGATGTCACGGCTTGCTGAATTCCCGACGGAAGTCCGATGGAAAGCACCTTTGCAAGTTCTTCCCGTTTGATGCAAAGTTGGCTCCATTTTACGCCGTAACATTCCTTTGTCCGTGTCAAGACCGTCATCACAAAGATCGCCGAAATAATTTGTGAAATAATGGTTGCGTACGCAACGCCGTCAACCCCCATACCGAAAATCAGCACAAAGCCGAGATCGAGGGCAATATTGATCAGTGCGGAAATGATCAAAAAGTACAGTGGGCGTACGGAGTCTCCCACCGCACGAAGAATTCCCGATCCCATGTTATAGACGAGAAGTCCCGTCATTCCCGCGAAATAGATATTCAGATACACCGTTGCATCGTCAAAAACATCCGTAGGCGTCTGCATCATGCAAAGCATCGGCTTGACGATCAAAATCCCCACACCGGTCGCAACGATGCTGATGATGATGGTTGCAAGAATGGTCGTATGTACCGCATCGTGGAGTTTTTGGTCATTGTGCGCCCCGAAATATTGCGAAATGACAACTCCCGCACCCGTTGCAAGTCCCGAACACAGACCGACGAGCATATTAATGATACAGCCCGTGCTTCCGACTGCGGCTAGGGCCTCTTTGCCGACAAACTGTCCGACCACGACGGTATCCACTACATTGTAAAGTTGTTGAAAAAGAAGGCCAATGACCATTGGGACGGAAAATTCAAGCAATCTGCGCCAAATAACGCCCTCTGTCATATCCGATGGACCGCGTTTTAACAGAATATTCGTACCTGCCTCCAACACAAAGCGGTCAAAGCCGCGGAAATTTCGAATGATTATGATCCAATCAAACTTTATTTTTGAATGTCGCGCATGACGGCTTCCGCAACGACCATGCCGTCAACGGCGGCTGACATAATTCCACCCGCGTATCCTGCGCCTTCACCGCACGGGAACAGACCGACAATCGAGGTCGAATTGCCGTCATTACCACGAATGATACGCACCGGGGACGAACTTCTCGTTTCCGGCGCGGTCAAGATCGCATCTTGCGCATCGAAGCCGTGCAGTTTTTTCGCAAGTGCGGGAATTGCCGATTTCATCGTTTTCGTCACGCAATCGGGCAACACCTCGTCGAGGTTGCAAAATGTAACGCCGGGTGCATAGGTCGGCGTTACTTTGCCCGGTCGATTTGGGGATTTTCCGAGAAAATGACCGACGGTTTCCGCCGGAGCATAATAATGACTACCACCCGCAATATATGCTTTTTTTTCGATTTCGCGTTGCCAGTTTATTCCGGCAAGAACGCCTTCCCCGGGGAACATATCCGGCGTAACCGTCACCAAAAGCGCGGCATTTGCATTCAGTCCGTCACGCTTTGAAAGGCTCATTCCGTTTGTGGCGACCATCCCTTCTTCCGAAGCCGCCGCGACCACATATCCGCCCGGACACATACAAAAAGTGTATGCAGATGAGCCGTCGTCAAAATGTTCGGAAAGTTTGTAATCCGCCGCAGGAAGCAAGTAACGATCAGGTCCGTTGCCGTATTGTGCATCATCAACGACAGATTGCAAATGCTCAATACGCGCACCGAGCGAAAACGGTTTTCGCTCCATATTCACCCCGAGCCGATCAAGCATTTCAAAGGTATCTCTTGCACTGTGACCGACGGCGAGGATCAAATGTTTCGTTGAAGCACGGTAATTTCCGTTCGGCGACGAGATCTCTGCGCCGACGGTCTTCCCGTTCTCTGCGAGGATCGTTTCGAGTTTATTCTCAAATCTGACTTCCCCGCCGAGGCTTTCAATGCGTTTGCGGATATTTTTAACGGTTTCCGGCAAGATATCGGAGCCAATATGCGGCTTTGCATCCCAGAGAATCTTTTCCGGCGCACCTGCGACAACGAACTGTTCAAGCACCCACGAAATGCGAGGATTATTGGTCTGTGTGTTAAGTTTTCCGTCGGAAAACGTCCCTGCTCCTCCCTCACCGAACTGTACGTTTCCGTCGGTGTTCAGTTCACCCGTTTCCCAAAACTTTTTGACGAGAAGTTTTCGTTTATCGGCATCGGGACCACGCTCAACAACAACGGGACGC
>DCHG01000023.1:0-207 GCA_002315595.1 Clostridiales bacterium UBA1758
CGCCAAGCGAAGTTCTACGGATTCCATTCCACCTTTGCGAAGCAGACAGAACACCTCCCCTTCCTCGTTGTCGAGGAAGTGTTTGAGAACGTGCATCCCCAAAAATCCCGTAGCGCCCGTTATCAGTACATTGCCGAGGCTGCCTTCCGTGACCTTGTCGCCCGGTCGCCAAGTATTTCCGCAAAGCGCACGGTCGGCGTCGGTGTC
>DCHG01000023.1:239-17612 GCA_002315595.1 Clostridiales bacterium UBA1758
CTTCCGTGAAGGTTTCGGACTCGGTTTCCGTCCCGACCAAAGCCGCCAACTTTTCCGCCGTCGGATTGGCAAAGACATCCTTATAGGCGATGTCAATTCCGTGAGAGATCGCGTACATGGCGATCTTTGTCGCCGTCAGTGATGTACCGCCGAGTTCAAAGAAATCGTCCGTTACGCCGACCTTTTCCAGTCCCAAAACCTCCGCAAACGCCTGACAAAGTTTGGTTTCCGCTTCCGTTCTCGGTGCAACGAATTCAGCGGATTTCTTTTCGAGTTGCGGTTCGGGCAGTGCGCGTTTGTCGATCTTTCCGTTTGCGGTCATCGGCATGGCATCCAACCGGATAAATACCCTCGGCACCATGTATTCGGCAAGCGTTTTGGAAATTTCTGCGATAATCTCATGACTTTCAATATCGCGCTCGGCGGTATAGTAAGCGGCAAGGAAACGGTTGTTTTCCGCACCGTTGACGGTGACGATACTCGTCTTAACACCGTCACAACGGTTGATTGCGGATTCAATCTCGCCGAGTTCGACACGCAGACCGCGCAATTTAACCTGATTGTCAATTCTTCCGTGGAAGCGGATCTCGTCATCGTGGTCGATCAGTGCAAGGTCACCCGAACGGTACGCGGGTAGCCCGTGAAGCGTGAAAAATGCCTTTTTCGTCAGATCATCACGGTTCATATACCCTTTGCCGACGCCGTCGCCGAGGATGACGAGTTCACCGAGTGCGCCCTTCGGAAGAATGTGGTTTTGGCGATCGACGATGTAGATCTTTGTGTTGTTGATCGGTTGTCCGATCGAAATATCATTTGCGGATTTCAGCACCTTCGCCGAACAAGCGACCGTCGTTTCCGACGGACCGTAGCCGTTGATAATAACGAGGTCGGGGTTTGCCGCACGAAGTTTTTCATACAGACTGACCGGGAAGGCTTCACCACCGCTGATGATTGCGTGCATTCCCTTGATCGCATCGGCAAATTCCGGCAAATCAAGCATACTCATGATGAACGAAGGCGTCGCAATAAAGCCCGTCACGCCGTGATCGAGGCACATCCGACGGTACTTCGCAGGATCGTGGATCTCCTCATCCGTAGCAATGCAGACGGTCACGCCGTTGATGATCATAGAAATGCCGTCGACAATTGACGCGTCAAATGTGAACGCGGCGGTTGCGGCAATGACCGGCGAAACAAAGGGCATGATATGGACATTTTTTTCGTTCAGGTCTGTGAGGTTGACAAGCCCCTTGTTCGTGACCATAACGCCCTTGGGCTTGCCCGTTGAGCCCGATGTATAGATAAGATATGCGAGATCGTCAGGTTTTGCGGCGAACTCATGCCGTTTCCCTCCGTAATTGTGGTCAAGATCATCGGCAAAAATGACGGGGACGCCGAGATTGTTCAAGATGTACTCATGCGATTTGGCGATTTTTGCCGTCGTAATGATCGCTTTCAGTCCACTTTCGGCGGCAACATATTCAACGCGCTCATCCGGGTACGACGGCGAAAGGAACAAAAACGCGCCCCCCGCCTTCCAAACACCGACTTCCGCCAAATAGATCTCTTTGGTGCGGTTGGTGATGATGCCGACCACATCCGTCGGACGGATGCCACAGTCAATCAGTCGATCGGCGATCTCGTTGCCCATACGGTCAAGTTCGGCATAGGTCAGCGTTTCGGTCACCGGGACTTCCGCATCTGTCTTTGCAATAATCGCGGTCAGTTCCGGCGTTTCATCGGCGTGTTTTTCAATGAAACTCACCGGCGGATGATACTCCACCGCAATATCCGTATCGTTGAATTTATGATACTTTTCGAGTTCTAAATCGGATAAAATATCAATTTCACCGATTTTTTCGACAGAAATCAGCGAGTTAAGGCAGGTCGAATATGCGTCAGCAAACGACGCCATCCAATCCTCGGAATAACTTCCGCCGTTGTATTCGACGGTCAAGCGGAAGTTCGTGTCTTCCTCGAAAAGTTCGGCGGAAATTTCCGCCTTCGGAACGGGATTTTCCACATTGACGATTTCCAGTTCCCGCCCGTCAAGTCTGACGGAACTCATCATCCTGCCCTGATAGACAAATAGGACATCCGCGTTCACACCGTAATCGCGGACGGCGTCGGCAAACGAATAAATATCGTGCCGTTTTAGCAGGTTGATTTCCTTATCCAACCCGGAAAGAAAGTCGCAGACCTTCATGTCAGGCTTCAAGTCGACGTAAATCGGCAAGGTCTTGACAAGCATCGCCGCAAGGCGTTCGTATCTCGGATCGGTACGACCGTTGTGAACGGTGGCAAAATAAGCATCTTCGTGCCCGGTGAATTTGGAAATTATCATTGCAAATACGCCCGTAAAGAGGACGCTTTCACTGATATTATTGTCTTTGCAGAACTTTTTGACCGTGTTGATATCCGCTTTGATACGATGGTCAAAAACACTCGTTTTTGTCACTTCATCGAAGTCGGTTTCGGGCAAATAGTCGGCGGAAATCCCGCGGAAGACGGCGTCGTAGACTTCTTTCGCCTGCGTCAGATTTTTGCCGTTTCTAGCCGCCTGCTCGTCGAGGGTGAGGTCGTATACCGAATACTCCTCCTCTGCGATCGTTTCTCCAGAATAAGCACGGTCGATTTCATCGGTCAGCACCGAAAGCGATGTACCGTCGGAAATGATATGATGCGCCTCAATCATCAGATATTTTTCAAGCCCGAATTCGAGAATTCTCACACGGAATAAAGGTTTCTTGCCGAATTCGAATTCGGTCGCCTTCGGCGGCATTTCATCAACTTTTTCGGTTTCGACTGTGAATTTCAAATCGGGTTGCGGAAGGATCGAAACATCGCCTTTTTCGTCCGCCGAAATATAGCAAAGCATGGAAGGATGTGCCGAAATTACGGAAATAACAGCCTTTTTCAGCCGTTCAACATCGATTTCGTTCGGGATTTTACAGATCAGCGGGATGTTGTATGCGTCCATTCCCGCACGCAGGCTATCGAGGTAAATGCCCATTTGCGTTTGCGTCAGCGGATAAGTATCAAGCCGCGTTTTCGGCTTTTCCTCGACAGTCTTACCGTGATTTTCCATCCATTCGGCGATCATTTTGTTTTCAATGGAAAGGATCGTTCCTCCGTCAAGGATCTCCTTGGAATTGACGCGCAAACCGAATTTTTTATATAGTTGCGTTGCGAGTTTGATCGAACTGATCGAGGTAATGCCTAGGTCGGCAAATTCCGTCGAAACACCGTAATTTCCTTCTCCGAGGATGGATTTCAGGATCTCGACGATGGATTTTTCAAGTTCGGTCATGCTTCTTGCGCCGTCATCCGCCGCTTTTTGTTCCTTGATGATGGGCGGAAGTTTCCGCTTGTCAACCTTGTGGTTCGGCGTCAGCGGAATTGCGTCGATCTGCATGGTGGCACTCGGCACCATATAGGCGGGTTTCTGTGATTTTATGAAGCGATGAAGTTCCGAAATATCGATCTTTTCGTTCGAAACAACATATGCGTGAATACATTTTGTGCCGTTTTCTTCGGCAACGACGACGGTTGCATCGTTGACGGACGGATAGTCGCGGATGACCTTTTCGACCTCACCGAGTTCAATGCGGAAACCACGGATCTTGACCTGCAAGTCGCGTCGCCCGATGAATTCGATATTACCGTCGTCGAGATATCGCACGATATCGCCCGTGCGATAACAATTTTGGTGTTCCTCGTCCGCCGTGTCATCATAGGTATTTTTGACAAAGACCTTCGCCGTCTGCTCGGGACGGTTAAGATAACCGCGACCGACCTGCGGTCCACAGATGATGAGTTCACCCGGAACACCGACCGGGACAACGCGACCAAACGGATCCGCAATATAGATATTTTCGTTGAGCATTGTTGTACCGATCGGGATATTTTCGTATTCGCGGTCGATAAAGAAATGCGTGACGCAGATCGTGCCTTCTGTCGGTCCGTAAAGGTTATAAAAACGGAAATTTTCGCTCGGCTTTATGGTAAGAAGTTTCTCACCACCGCAACTGATACAGCGAAGCGACTTCATATTCGGGTATTCGATGGCGAACTGACGGGCAACCTGCGTCGTCATGCAAAGGTGCGTAATTCCGACACTTTCGACGAATTCTTTCAGTGCCGGGAAATCAAGCCGGATCTCGTCCGGGACGACGGCAAGTTCGCATCCGTTGTAGATTGCAGGATACAGATCCGCCATATGTGCGTCAAAACCGAAACTGGCATACGACGCGACCACGCAGTTTTCATCCAGTTGAAGCGTGTCCGAATGTGCGACAGCAAAAGCAAGAATGTTGGAATGAGCCAACATACACCCCTTCGGCTTCCCCGTCGTGCCAGAGGTATAAAGCAGGACATAGGTGTCCTCCGGCTTCGGCGCATAGGCGGAAACATCGCCTGCTTCGGGCAATTTTTCGATCTCGTCGAGGTAAAGAACTTCGCCGTGGTATTCGGGCAGTAGCCCGATTAGCGTACGATCTGCGATCAAAAGTTTCGTGTCAGCGTCGACTGTCATAAAGGTCAGTCGTTCAGTCGGATAGGTCGGATCCAGCGGCTCGTAGATCGCGCCCGCCTTCATAACACCCATGGAAGCGATCTCGATCCATTCACTTCGTTTGATGAGGATCGAAACCGTCTGCTCCCTACCGATACCACGGCTGTGGATAAATGCCGCAAGCCGATTACTGATGTCATCGACGCGTGCATAGGTATAGCGATTTTCCCGACAACTAACCGCAATTTTGTCGGGGTATTTTTTCACGATCTCGCCGAAAACATCAACGATCGTTTTTGACTTGTCGTAATCACGTTTTTCACCGTGGAAGGTGCTGAGCAGGCGGCGGTCTTCGTCGCTGACAAGCGGCATCGCGCTCAACGGCTCATCGGTAAGAAGGTGCGTGCAGGCTTTGACGAACACTTCGACAAAACGCTCGATCGTACGCGGATGATAAAGGTCACTGCGATAATCCATTCGGAATTCAAAACCATCGGCGTACTTCAAAACAGACGCGTTCATTTTGGTGAAAGCGTCGCCCGTTTCCCGGATCGTGAGTTCCGCGTCAAAGCCGTTTTCGTGATAGCCACTCAACATTTCGGACTGATAAACAAAGGAAACATCGGTGCTTACGCCGTATTCGCGTGCAAGTTCGCCAAACGAAATACTGTCGAGGCTCATGGAACGGAAAAATTGAGCCTGCAATTGTTTGAGCATCACCGTGCCGGGTTGTGTTTCGTCAAAGCGCAGAACGACCGGAAGCGTGCGCACAAGCATCATCGCCGTTCCGTCGAGGGCACTGCTCCGTCTTCCGTTTTCGCCTGCGGCAAAGACAGCGTCGGACTGTCCCGTCATCTTGGCAAGTGCATAACCAAATGCACCCATAAAGAGAGTGTTTTCAGTAATATCCGTGCCTTTTAACCGTCCTTTGAGGTCGGGAAGTTGGAATTTCAGCGAATAACGCTTTGCTGGATTTTTCGGGTTTTCCGAAGGTTTTTCATCGGCAATGAGTTCTGTCACCGCATCAACGCCGCTTAACAGTTCATCATAATACTTCTTCGCTTCTGCGAATTCGGGCGATGCAAGAAGCCGCTTTTCCGCCTCAAACAAAGAAAACGCGTCCACGGTTTCGGCGGTCGGCTCTTTGCCCGATATGCTTTCGCAAAGTTGTCTGCAAATCAGACTCATCGAAGTTCCGTCTGCGACGATATGGGAAATATCAATTAAAATATGTAACTTATTTTCGGTTAAGAAAGCATTTACACGGCAAAGTAGCTCATTGATCAAATCAAACGGCCGGATTTCGATATTTACGCTTTCGTCATCATCTGCATTGGCGATCACACAGATCCCGTCCTTCGGGAACGTTTCGCGCACCATATAAATGATTTCGTCGTCGGCGTTCAAATGCGAATAAAGCGCCGGATGAACAGCGAAAACGCGGTCAATTCTCGACTTAATCTCATCCGCGGAAAGCCCCGCAGGACGAGCCATGGTGATGTGCATCGGGATGTTATACATCTTGCTTTCGCGCGCGACCATACATTCGAGGTACACGCCCATTTGACTGTCGGTCAAGGGTGACTTCGGCAGGTTATTCGGAAGTCCGGCATAGACATTTTTCAGTTTGCCGTGCAGGATCTTTGCAATCTCGGAAGGCGTTCCGCCGGCAAAGATATCCGCGGTCGAAAGCCCGATATTTTCACATTCGCGAACAACGGCAAGCGCACCGATCGAATCGCCGCCGATCCTGAAAAAGTTGTCGTCGACGCCGACACGTTCAAGATGCAATGCCGTTTCAAAGCCTTTGCAAAGTGCGTCTTCGACATCATCCGAAGGTGCGCGGTATTCATTGCGGAACACCGTCAGATCGGGCATTTTCAGTTCTTTTCGGTTGATCTTTCCGTTGGAATTCAACGGCATTTCGTCGAGGTGAACGAAGATGCTCGGCACCATATAGTGCGGAAGTTTGCCCGAAAGCACCTCACGGATACGATCTTCATCCGGCAAACCGTCCGAGGTATAAAACGCGCAAAGCAGACTCCTGCCTTCGTCGTCGGAAAAGCCCTTGACGACAGCGACTTTCACACCTTCCACCGATATCATCACGGTTTCGATCTCTCCGGGCTCAACACGCTGACCGTTAATTTTCAGCATATTGTCACGGCGGTTAATGTAACGGTACCCGCCCTCAGGAAGGCGTCGAACAATGTCGCCCGAATGAAGCAGGATCTCATGTCCTGCTTCGTTGCAGAACGGGTTTTCGGTAAAGACCTGCTTTGTCAATTCGTCGTCATTGAAATATCCGTGTGAAATCGCACCACTGAGACAGAGTTCACCTTCGTCGGCGAGATTGCCCGCATCGTCGATGACATATTCACGGACATCACCCGTCGGAACACCGATCGGCGTGACGCTCATTGCCTTTTCAATATCGTAGTGAAAGGTGAAACCGACGGATTCCGACAGTCCGTAAACACCGATCAAACGGTGTCCCTTCGGGGCTAAATTGATAATACGGTCGCTACCGGTCGCAACACAACGAAGACTCGGCGCACCCTCAAAATTACGGTACATTTGGGGCGACATAAACAGTTTCGTCACACCGTGACGGTTGATATAATCGCTGATAAGCGACAGATCACCACGCACATTTTCGGGCAAAACATGGACGGGGCAACCCGAATAAAGTGGTGCAAATCCGTCCGCCGCAAGCGCAATAAAAGAAAGCGACGACATCTGCAAAGCAATGTCGCGTTCATCGTAATCAAAAAAATCCGCCCCGGAAGCACGGCAAATTCCGTCCGCCATGGCACGGTCGCTGAGCATAACACCCTTGGGGTTGCCGGTCGAACCGGAGGTGAAAACAACATATCGCGCCTGCTTGTCATCGTGCGAGTCGTTTTCGATCACCTTTATCCAATCGTTTTCGGTTACCGTTGTCGCCATTGCATTTGCAAAGGTATCTGCCGTCCAAGTCGGGTTTTGCACCTGCTCGGAGATATAGGTGCAACGATCCGCAGGCGTCGTGATCGAAAGCGGTGCAACCCCAACGCCCGCAAGATTTAATCCAAGCAAAGTGGCGAAACACTCGACACCGCGCTCCATATAAACGGGTACGATGCCGACGATCTTTTTTTCGACCGCGTAGTCCGCGATATGATAGATCGTCTGACGAAACACCGCCCACGAAGTACGGCGTGTGCCGTTTTGATCAACAATGGCAAGAGCGTCGTTCTTATTGAGGTGCGGGCTTAAAATCAAAGCAGAAAAACTCATTCTATCTCCCCCGTTTGATTAGCGAATCGTGAAGACCTTCATCAATCCCGAAAGTTTAAGCACATCCATCACGGACTCATTGACATTTTCAAGTATCATTTCTTTGCCGCCAAGTTTGCGATATGCGGAAACAAGGACACGAAGCCCCTTCGACGAAATAAAATCAATACCCTTAAAGTCGATGGTCAGCGAAGCGGTCGCATCCGTCAGTTCACTCGAAATAACTTCGTCGAGTTCCCCTGCGGTCGTCGAATCAAGGCGTCCTTCGGGCTTCAAAATCAAATGTCCGTTCAAATTGCTTTGATCAATTTTCATCGGAATTCCCCTTTCGAAACGGAAATCATTTTTTCTTATTATATCACTTTTTTCTCAGGAAAGGAAGACATCCGTCAAAAATTCCCCGTATTGTAGATTTTTAATATTCCTCTGCGTCAAAACCGGATGAAACAGGTTAACGAAAAAAAACAGCAGTTCGAGTATTGCTCGTGAACAAACAAAAACACGGCGAGAGCATTTGCTCTCGCCGTGTTTCATTGGGTGATTATTTACAAAATCAGCGATGTGTCAAACATTATCGGAAACAGTGACGATTAAATCTTTGGTCACATTCGAAAGTTTGAACGTCAGAACGCGATTATTGTAAGTCACATCGGAAACTTTGCACTCGGCTCCGTTATAGGTATTTCCGGTGAGTGCATTACTGGCTAACAAAGCAACCAAGGTGCTGCTTTCATCATAAACGTATGCACTCGGTGCCGTTCCGCCAAGTGTGACACTGATCGTTACGGTTTCGCCTTCGGCAATCTTTTCGGGAATGTTGCTTGCCGAAACAAGCCTTTGCGAATCATTCAGCGTAATGCTGTACTTCTGAACCGCGCTTACCTTGCCGTTAACATACTTCCAATCCGTCACCTTGCCGTTGGAGTCTTTAACTCTGATGAAGAACTTTCCGATCGCAAGGTCGGAGGTAAAGGATGTGCCGTTGATCCATGTCTTGTTGTCGGTGGAATACCAGACCTTGGAAACGCTGACATTCTGCGTAACGGGAGCGATCGTGTACTGATACTTCGTCACTGCCTTCTTCCAGAACCAGAAGCCCATGTAAGTGACGGTCTTCTTTTCGTTGACCTTCACATCGGAAACACGGCAGAGTTCGGGGTTCAGTTTGCCGCAGACGCAGTAGCCGTTCTCTTCGTAAGAATGTTTTTCCGCATCCTCGTGATAATCGCACTTCGTGCAGTATGCCTGGTGCATATCGTCACCGCACTGGACATACGCCCAATTGTGTTCTTCATCCGTGACCTGAACAAACGCGTTGGTCTTTGCATTGGTAAGAATGAAGTTCGTGCCGTCGCAATCAAGGTAATACTTGACGGTCTTGACGGATGTTTTCGACCAGAACAGTGTTCTCGTCACAACGGTCGTCTTGATTTCGGTGTAAAGACCGCCGTCGTATTTCCACTTGAAGTCAGAATTGTCGCTATCGGACTTGACCGTGGAATTCACATACGCGACATACTTGCCGTTTTCGCCCTTCAACGAGAAGCCGTTGGTGGCATTGCCCGTGATCGTGAACGTGCCGGCTTCATTTTCGCCGATGATCAGCGTCTGTGCTTCGCCCGCTTTCATGGTGACGCCGTAGGTGCAGGGAACTCCGGAGGAGATCTTCACATACTTTGCCGTGGTCAGGTCACTTGTAACCTTGCCGGCTGCATCCTGTTCAACGGTAACCTTGTCGCCGGTGCCGTCCTTGTTGGTCTTTGCCATGATCTGCATTTCGCTGACGGTGAGGGCTTTGCCCACCGCCATGCTGAACGCCGCCGTATCGCCCTGAGCGACAACGGTCGCTTCATCGCCGATCACCTTGATATCGCCCGCTTTGGCACGGATGCCGTAGGCAACACCTGCTTTATCTAAGGGCAAAGTAGAGGTACTGGAACCGATTGCGGTTACATCCGCTTGGCCGGAAATTTCAACATTACCGTTATAGCAATAGATTGCCTTTGCGGTATTGCCTAAGGTTCCCTCGTTGACCGCGGTTGCCTTTACGGTACCGCCGGAAATGAGAATGCTTTCAGATCCCCAAAGGGCGGTGATACGTGCGGTGGCATCAATCTCACCGGCTTCAATGGTAAGTACACCGTTTTTGGAGTCAGTGCCTGCAATGATTGCCTCACAACCGCCGGTAACCTTGACTTTGCCGCCCTTCACGGTAAGATCACCCAAAGAGTAGATACCGTAGCATCCTTCTTCTTTCCCGGAGATTTTTACATCAAAGTTTCCGCTATTGATCATAAAGGTTGCCTTATTACCGCCGACCGAATCAACATAAATACCGATTACGTCAGCGTCCACATTGAGGGTGGCATCCGAAACGCTCAAATCATCGTTAGAGAAAATACCATAGATTTTTACTTTGTCGCTTTCAGCACTTGCCGAAATGTTCAAAGTACCTTTGCCGGAAATGGCGAGTCCGAGTCTTGCCTTCAAGCCGATCGCATAGGTTTCCGATCCCGGATTTGAGATATTGGTGAAAATAAGGCTGTTGGTCGTACCGTCGGTAATGACTAACTCGGTATAGTCAGGCACGACAATCATCTGCTGAATGTCGGCATAGACA
The DNA here is from genome assembly GCA_002315595.1 of Clostridiales bacterium UBA1758. Lineage (GTDB taxonomy): Bacteria > Bacillota > Clostridia > Oscillospirales > UBA1758 > UBA1758. Next base: position 10,652 of record DCHG01000023.1, read on the forward strand.
TCCATAATCACACCATTCAGCGTAAGCGTGGATGTTGCCGCCGTCCATTTGATACCGTTTTGCTCAACGGCATAAGTCGTATTATCATCGCCTGTGAAGAAGTCCAGCGGCTTGGTCACGACCGTCTTGCCGCCCTTTGTCCACTTGGCATAATAGGTCGTACCGGCAACGGGGGCTCCCGAAAGTTCCGTACCCGTGCCGTCAATGCCGTCAAACCAGCCGGCGAAGGTGTACTTCACGTTGTCGTGAACGGTGTATTCGGTACCCTTAACGAGGGCGGTGTAAAGCGAATAGCCTTCTTTTGCGACATGGCTGTACTTCGTTTCAAAACGACCGTCGAAGGAAGGTTCCGAGTTGAGCGTCAAATATTCTCCCGTCTTGTTTTGCAGGAACTTTGTCGTTCCCGATGAATATTCGGCATCGGTACCACCCATATTCACACCCGACAAAGTCAGCGAAGTCGTGGTGAAAATCGCGTATTCGCCGCCCTTAACCTTCATATTGCCGCCGGTAATGGAAACTTTGTCCGCAGAAATACCGCTGGTATTGTAGTTATTCAGGATAAAGTGACCGTTTTTGATAATAACGGAGTCCGTCGCAACCAGACAACATCCCTCCGAACCCCTGTCATACGAAGTAAAGTTGCCGGTGAAGTCATCATCAAAGGTGATGTTTTTCGCATAAATGCCTTCTTGTAAACTGTAAACGGTCAAAGAACCATTGCCGGTCAGCGTCAAATCGTTCGTTTCGGCAAGAATTCCGAACGACGGACCGTAACTATCCTCAACATTTGCGGTTTCACCGATCTGGTTATTTCCCTTTAACTCAATCGTCGCATTACTGTCGCAGACGATCAGATATTGTTCGCCTCTCGACGGAATATTGACATTATTGAAGGTATAGGTACCGTCATCGTAGGAAATACCGTCGGGCAATGCGATTTCATTTTCCGCAGTGCAGGTGTTAGAATACGCCTTGCCTTCTTTCAGATAGAGATAGTTATCCAGCGCAAAGACCGGGTAGCCGCCGTTGACATTGTCATTCATTGCCGCCCAGTTGCGATAGCCTTTTCCGCTATTGGAATTGACATATTTATTCAGCAAAGTGGTAAGCGAACAATAACCATTATAGGCGGCGACAAACACCCAAGTGTTCTTGGTTTCGCCTTCGCCCGCCTTCATCTGTTCCGCGGAAAGTGCGGTGCCGTTACTGCTGCCGTAAAGATTGAGGCAGTAACAGTTGGTGAATGTGACTTTACAATCTTCAACACCACCAACTACGCCGCCAAGTGTGGATTTATCGGTATTCGTGGTAACGGTACCGGTGGCATAACAGTTGGCGATTGTACAAGCCGAGGATATAACTCCAATAACGCCGCCAATATTTTCCGCGATAGCACATGTTACGCTGACATTACCGGTGGAATAACAGTTGGTAACACGATTCCCAGAGACAGTTGCATTAGTAGGAATTTCCCCAACCACGCCGCCAATATTAGACGTTTTATCACATGTTACACTGACATTACCGGTGGAGCAACAGTTCTCTACGGAACCTATATTACCAAATCCGCCAACCACACCGCCAATGCAAATAATATTATTGCCGTTACAGTTGACATTACCGGTAAAATAACAACCGGTGACGGAAGCTTGGCTTCTGCCAACAACTCCTCCGATATCATATGCAGAACCGTCAGTACCAGTTATTTCACTGACATTGACGCCGGAATGGCAATTGCTAACGGTACCGTTAGTAATGATGCCAACAACGCCGCCAGTTTTACTTTTACTAGCATAAATTGTCCCGCTTGTGGTTACATTTTTTACACTACCCGCAGAAACGTAGCCGAACATACCGCAATTTTCCTTATCGTACGGCGTTCCTTCGCTGCCGATCGCAAGTTTTACGGTCTTTCCGTTGCCGTCAAAGATGCCCTTGAAACTATTTTCTGATGAATTTCCGATCGGGGTGGTAAGGGCGGTTTTTGCGCCCGACTTCGCGGCAACGCCGAAGTCATCGGCAAGTTTGATATACTTGCCTTCCATCGTATCGCCGGCATTGACATAAGCGGCAAAATCATTCAACCCGTCATAGTCGCTGATGATGTACGGCTTCGCTTCCGTACCGTTGCCGGAGGTCACACCGTCGGGCCTAATAATCGGCTCGACCACGGCATAGCGTTTATGGTTCATGCTAACGGCAATATTTTCGGTCGTCGTGTGGGCAATTTCCGCGGTGGGTTGCGGAGCGGCACCCGCCTTCACGCTCAGCCATTCGCCAACATAAATCGTACCGCTGGTGTACGGGATATTGCTTGCTCCACAGCCAATGCCCGAACCATAGTAAGTGGCAGAGCCTTTATCACCGCCATTTGCAGTGATGTATCCGCCGTAAATGGCAATCGTACCGCAGGCATTGTTCATTGCACCCCCGATAGCAGAAGCCAAACTACCACCAACGACAGACAGTGAGCCCGTGTTGTTGCTATTACTCTGTGCGTAAACGGTCAGGCTATTGGCGCCCGAAACATTTAACGAACCATTCAACATCAATGACGCAGTATCACAGAGGATCAGTTTGACATCACCGGAGACGGTGACTTGATTGGAGATCAATTGTTCGCCCCTGACAACATACCAACCGGCATTCCAAGTGACCGCGGTGTCCGAGGGCGTTACGGCAGTATAATCCGAGCAATCCTGCGTCGCAGTATTGCCGGTATTATCGATATAATCAACGGAAGCGTGCCCGACATAGAGTACAAGATTATCATCGTCGTTTACCCCGGGCGTGCCGTTGTTTTCCTTGACAAGCAGGAATTTTTGGTCATTGTAAGTAACCTGAGCGCCACCAAGAGAAATGTCTACATCTTGTGCCCCTTTAATACCCGTCAAAGTAAAGGTATCTTTGTCGATCATATTTGTTTTAAAATCACCCGTGGCGATGACATAAGCGCCGGGAGTCGTTGCATCAGAGACTTCGATTTTTTGCACATTATTGTTGGTATAGAACTGATAATTACAGATACAGGCGTAATGTGCCTGTCCATTACTGAGATCCCAAGTGATTTCTGTCGTAGTATCATTCGTCAAAGTTGCATTGCTCGACAAAGTAAGCGGAAAGCCAAAAGAAAAACTCTCAAGAGCGGTAACACTTTCAGTAAGCGTTAATGGGCCTGCGTCAATATTGAACCTAAACGTCATCCAATCCGCCTGATCAAAGGCGCTCGCCGTGATGTTCATCGCCGGAATAAACGACAACACCATGGCAATTACCAAGAGCATGGATAAAATTCTCTTCCTCATAAATTCAAATCCTTTCAAATTTTTGTTATATGTCAAGAAGCCACGCAATACGCGCCGCCTCGAAATAAAATTTTACATATATATTATAGCAAATTCTTACAGTATGTCAATTGTTTTGTAACCGCGTTTTGTCGTATTTTGAAATTTTCGAAGCGGTGCTTGCATTTACACCGCACCCGTAGTGTTCCAATTACTTCTCCGTCCCGTTATCATAAAAAAGCGGCTCACTACCGTACGATAGTGAGCCGTTTAGGGTATTTTAGATAAAAATCAATACAATTTTGCGCCTGCCGGAATGTGGTTATCGACCATGAGAAGATGAAGTTTCTCCTCCCCTTCTTCGGTATGAATGGCACTGAGGAGCATACCGCAGGACTCGATGCCCATCATCGCCCTCGGCGGAAGATTGGTGATGGCGATGAGCGTCTTGCCGACCAGTTCTTCCGGCTCATAAAACGCATGGATGCCGGAAAGAATTGTACGGTCGGCGCCCGTACCGTCGTCGAGCGTGAATTGCAGGAGTTTTTTCGACTTTTTGACGGCTTCGCAGGCTTTGACCTTGACGGCACGGAAGTCGGACTTTGAGAAGGTGTCGAAATCGACGAAATCGGCAAACAAAGGCTCGATTTCGACCTTCGAGAAGTCGATGACCTCTTCCGCCGGCGCCGTTTCCACGGCAACCTCCGCAGGAGACTCGGCGGGCTTATTTTCCGCCTTGGGCGCGTCCAAAGGCTTCATTGTCGGGATTAAAACTTGAATATCCAATAAACAAGACATAGACATTGCATTTAGCGTTTCATCCCATACAAAAGCACAACATATTGTGGTTTTTGATACATACGGGTACTTGTGCGGTTTTTTCTGTGTTGTGGCACAACCGCTGATTTTTTGGTACAGGAATTGGTACGGCAATCATTCAAGCACAATCTTTCCTTGCAGACTTGCAAAAGCGTCTTGTTTTACCTTTGTTGTCAAATCCGTATATACATCAAGTGTGGTATCAATGGAACTATGCCCCATAATCTCTTGAATGACTTTCAAATTTACTTTGTTGGACTCATTCTCGCACATACGGGAACAGAATGTATGCCGTAAATTATGGACGGAAAAATGCGGTAATAACAACGGTTCTCTGTCCTCTTTGGTTGCCCTCTCTGTTTCCTCTGCGTTATAGTCTCGACAAATACGGTCTATACCTCGGTTGATACTTGCGGGAGAAAAGACTGTACCGAAACGGTTTTTGAAGATAAAGCCCGAATAACTGTCTATCTCAGTATCGTTGAAGCCCTCGAATAACTGATATTCCCGCTCCGTTATCAAAGCGTTTTTTACTTCGTCAAACATCGGTATTTCACGGACACCCGCCGCCGTTTTCGGTGTGGTTATGTGGTACTCACATTTACCGCTATCTTGCGGTCGGTATATCAAGTTATGATTGATATTTATTAACCCGTTTTCAAAATCGCAATCTTGCCACCGCAACCCGATAATTTCACCGACACGGCAACCCGTACCTAAAAGCACCGTAAACAATGCTTTCCAATGGCAATAGGTCTTTGACTGCGATACAAAGCCGATAAACGCTTTTTGTTGCTCTGCCGTCAACGCTTTCCGCTTCGGCTTGCTCCAATCCCTACGGCTCTTTATCTCTGCCATAACGCCGTCAGACGGATTTTTACGGATAATATCATCACGCACCGCCGTTGAAAAAATCGGGTGCAGTATCGTGTTGACTACTTCCATACTGTTCGGCTTAAATCCGCAATCATCAATCAGTGAATTATACAAGCGTTTTATATCACTGTATTTGATACTTGCTAACTTCTTACGCCCCAAACCGTCACGAATGTACTTTGTGTACATATATCGGTAATTTGTTCGTGTGGACTGCTTCAAGGTTCTTTCTTCTATGTATTCGTCAAAGAAATCATTTAGAGTAACCTTGTTTGCGGAAACGGTGTCAATCTCGTCTTGTAAATCCCGCTCGATTTTTGCCGACAATTCACGCAAAGATAATGTTTCTTGCTTTCCGTATGGCGTTTTATCATCCGGCTTTAACCGCCAAGAGTAAACGCTCTGTGCCACCCCTTTTGTGTCGGTATATCTGTATTCGTATATACCGCTTTTCTTTTGGTATTCGCCTTTGAAAAGAACTCTGCCTTTTCTATCCTTTCTATTGTGTGACATATTAACTCCTTTAATTCTAACAAGTCACACGATATAGCACCACAATTATACCATACCGTGTGACATTTTTCAATATAAGCTTACCAATTTGCTTACTTTTCCAAACAACTTATTTGTAATTCAGCCCCATAACCACGGGGAATATGTATTTATTTCTTAAAATGTACACTTTAATTTTCCCCGATAACTACCGCTCACTATCGGGAAAAGTGGGTGGTTTACCCTCTCAAAATACCGCAAAAATGCCCGTATTATCGGTGATTTTGCTTGTTTTCAAAAATGTTGACAACTCATTATTTACACTTATTTTCAAAGCCCTATGGTAGAAAAGGCGGTTGTTATCGACTTTTTCCAAGACTATCCAAACAAGTAAACTTTTCTTTCGGCTCTTTTGCTAATTGTTCGGCGAAGCCCTTATCAAATATCAGCCGTTTGTTTTCTTTTGGAGCATTTGCCTTGTCTATCCGTTCGGGGTATTGCTCTATGAATATATCAAGCATTTCAGCCACATTTTCAAAGTTATCAGTAATAAACCGCCCGTTTACATTCATCATCAAATCATCGTCAAAATTGCCCGTTAATATCTTAAAATCACCGCCATTATAGACACCGCTATACATTGGTTTATCATACACCACAGTAAAAAAATACGGTTCTTTTACGAATGATATTTTAGCGTTCTTTTGACTGTTTGCACTTGCCGGAACAAGAGCAATATTATATTTTGCGTGATTATGAAAATCTCCGTCAAGGTGTTCTTCCGATAACTTATTGTTTTTCTTATACTGCTTTAATTTTCTTATTTTCTCAATGTAGTTATCCAAAGATAAACCGTTGTCATAATATGCTAAATACGCCAAGTCTGCCGGAAAGAAAACCTCGCCTTTTGCTCTGCATTGCAACCTATCACCGACACCCCATTGTAATACAAACTTTTTGCTATTCATAATATCAAGCAATATCGGTAACGGCTCAAATACATCAATAAATTCTTGCGTATTGGAAACGACTACAACACGGTCTTTCTTTTCATCGTAGTACACAGAAACACCGCCGATATATAAATTGTCCTCTTTGCAATTCTCTATGTATTTTCCGTTACGGGTATAATGCCGTAGGTTGTTTGATATTCCCGCTCCGCAATCATCCAAACCGTTATAGGTTGAATATAGAAACATAGCCAATGATACAATCTTTTTGCTACCGTGAAAGACATTCATATTACCGCTATTATCCCGACAGATATTTGTACCGTTCCTTACCATATCCATAAGAGTATCAAGTATAGTCTTGAACGAACAAGACACAAGTAACAAAGGTGTATACCATAACAAAGTATTCAAGAGAGAAGCAGAAGCCCACGGGCTGACCGTCACACGCTCCGACAAATACGGATATAGCCACACCCAACCCGCTGACCGCTTACTTGACTTTGTTCTTACTCACGATGAATTAAGAGAGATTGA
>DCHG01000027.1:0-11166 GCA_002315595.1 Clostridiales bacterium UBA1758
GCGTCCAGCCCTTGTCTGCCTTGACCGTCAGCGTAACGGTGGAGCCGGCAGCAGCATTCTTTTTGTCCACGCTGACGCTGCCGTGCGTTGCGGTGGTGGTGCTCACGCCGTAGGAACTAACGACGCTTACGCCGCTGGAGTACTTCTGAACCGCCTTGAATGTGACGGTCACAGTGACAGGCTGCTTTGCAGCTGCGGGCATCGTGAAGGTCTTGCCGGTCACAGCAACCGTGCCGTTGTCCTTATCCTTCACGCTAATGGTGTCAACTTCATAGTCTTCGTCGGGCGTCGCCGTAATGGTGACCGTATCGCCCGCAACAGCATAGATGTCATTCACGCTGACCTTGCCGTTAGTAGCCGCGGCAACCGTGATAGTCGGGACCTTTGTCTCGCTGACCACAAATGTGTAGCCGCTGACGCTGGTATCAGCATAGATCGTGTAGCCGTTGGGAATCCAATTCTTGCCGGCCCAGGTAGATGCCTTGTCTGCCAGCCCGCTATAGTTGAAGTAGCCGCCGGAGATGGTCACATCGCACGCGACGTGATAAGCGGGGGTGGTTTCATTATGGCAAGCGCATTCATTGTTGCCGCAGACAGGGTTATCGTTGGTGAATACCATACCCTGTATCTTACCGCTGGTCATGTTCATCACAGAGTAGCGGATGAATACAGAATCGCCCCACGCCTTGCCGGTCTCGGAATTGATATGGTTGGGAGCGGTGCAGCCGGAAATTTCTCCGTCGGTCATGGTGAAGGTAGTCTCGTTCAATCCGCCCGGCTCCACGCCACCGTTATCCTTATGGCCGTCGCTGAACACAGCGCCGCCGACATAGGCGGAGGTGCAGTTGGTGATCTTGCCGCCGCTCATCGTAAACTGTGCAATGTTCATAACACCCGCGCCGCTGCCGTAGGTGGTGCTTGTAGTCTTGCAGTTGGCAATGGTGCCGCCCTTCAGGTTGAAGATGCCGCGGTTATACACAGCGCCTCCGTTATTTTGGGCTGTGTTGTATTGCATGGTGCCTGCATTCATATCGAATGTGTTACCGCCGACATTGTATACAGCGCCGCCGTTATCCGCGCTGTTTCCGACAATGCTGCCGCCGTTCATGGTAAAGCTGCTGCCAAAGTTGGCAATACCGCCGCCCACCGTTGCGCGGTTACCGACGATGTTGCCGCCGTTCAAGATAAGGCTGCCGGTTTCCCCGTTGAAAATACCGCCGCCGCAAATATCTCCGCCGGAGGCTTTGATGCCGCCGGTGATGACGCCGCCGGTAACAGCGATGCTGCCCGCGACATTGGTATCGTGGCAGGTCTCATAGCAGCCGTCGTTGTTGTCGTCCGTGAAGTAGCGCGTGGTCGGTGTGGTGTCGCTGTCGGTGATATACAGCGTGCCCCAGTTGAGCAGCGCTCTGGTGTTCTCCGCTGCGGGCGCAGTCAGTACATGGTCATTGAGGTCGAGGGTGATGTTCTGCGTTGCACCGATGGTGACAGCCTCCGTCACATCGCTCAGAAGCTTGACGGTGGATTTGGTCGTCGAAGCCGCAGTCACGGCAGCCTGCACGGAAGCATACTTATCGCCGTCGACAATCTGAGCCACCGGCTTATCGTAACCGCTCTTGGTTCCGCGAGTAGAGGCAACCAGTCCGGCATACTCCGTGCCGGCAACCGTCCATTTCGCAGTCGAAACATAGGAGCTGCTGCTTGTATCAACATCCAGGCCAATCAGCGGCTCTGCAGCCTTTTTAGCAGCGCTGCGGTTATCGGTAAAGGTAACCTCGGCATTGCTGTTAAAGGTCAGAGAGACATCGCCGGCCGTTTTATCGAGGTCGATGGCAGCCCATGCGCGAGGACCGGAAATTACAGCAAACTCACCGGCAATCGTAACATCCGTGGAATTGCAGATAATGGCTGCGCCGTATTTGTCGTCTTTGGAAGTAGCCTTGGTCTGGTCGATGGTAACATCGGTCAGAGTCGCAGTCAGATTACCGGTACTATCTCCCTTTTGGAATTGGAGAACATTACGGTAGTGTGTGCCGGATACGAATTTGATATTGTTGATAGTAATGCCGCTGTTCTGGGAGTTCTTCGGGTTGAAGCCCATCATATAATCCAGGCGCGTATTTGTATAATCATCGCCGGTAATGGTATGGCCGTTGCCGTTGATGGTCAGATGAAAGCCTGTTTTTTTAACGTTGAACTTGTTGGAAATTGTAAAGTTGTCCTGCACGTCCCAAACCTGGGGATTCATTCCGCAGTTGATTGCATTAGTAATGTCGCCCTGCTCGTCAATAATAACATTCAGACGCTGAGACTGAGCAGTATCACTGCTGATGGTGTGACCATTCAGCTCAAGATAAAGCTTATGAGTCGTTTCCGGAACGGTGCAGCTCTCGGTGATGTCATCTAAAAGCGTGATGGTAACATCATCCGTTGACGCTGCCGTTGCCGCCGCGGCAACGGCATCTGCCATGCTGCCGTAGTAATCAGTGCCAATCTTTGCAACGGCAATATCATAGCCGTCCTTGCAGCGCAGTCCTTCGGTGCTATTGGGATTCATTGCCGCCTTGGTTGTCTTTCCAAGGCCGACCGTAGCGGCATCATAGCCGGTGACTGTCCATGTGCTTGTCTGAGCTTTGGGATATTTTTCATAATCGGTCTCTGTACTCAAGCCCACAAGCGGCTCTTCTACCTTCTTGGCAGCAGTGCGGTTATCGGTAAAGGAAACAGTCGCAGAACTATCAAAGGTCAACGTAGCATTGCCGTTGGATTTATCCAAGTCAATTGCCGCCCAGCAGAATTTGTCTGTGGTAATACCGAGCGAGTTCTTCACCGTAATTTCAGAGCTGTTGTTCTGAATCGGCACGCAAGTCTTATCTTGGCTATTCTTTCTCGGTGCTTGGCTATGGTTCATGATAATATTTACATTATCAAATGTAACGGATACTTTACCAGTATGGCCATCGACGTTTTCAATATTGAAAGCACTTCTGAATCCGTCTTTTACCTCTAATGTAAGGTTTCTGAACTCTACGTTTTTTGCTGGTTCTTTACCAGCTTTATTCGTAGACTGAATATATATAGCGTATTGTTCGCTTTTTGTTTGATTCGGCTCTGCAACGACTGCGGTGATTTTGTTGTCGTTACCATCAAAAATGATATTTACATCATTTTCATTACTATTCTCATGATCATATTGCTTGGTAATGGTAATATCATTTTTTAGTTTCCAAGTATAGGTGCCGGCTGCTATCCAATTAAAAATTGTTTTCGCTTTCTCTATGTCATCAGCGCTGGAAATCTCAAAAACAAGCCCCGTGCCGCTAAGTAGCATACCGGTGCCTTGATAGATCGTGTTCCCATTCAGCGCGATCGTTGTGTTATCGGGAAGAGGGCAATTATTCGTCAGCGTAATATCTTGCGTGAGTTTGAGATAGCCACCTGCGGCGAGTCCCGTCTCCGTGCTTACCTCCGTCGGTGTTTCCGCCGCACTCGCGCCCAGTTGGAACGCGGGAACGAATGAGAGTACCATCGCGAGTACCAAAAGCATGGATACGAATCTTTTTCTCATGATTCTTTCTCCTTTTTTGTTTGCGTTATCTCCGTAAAAAATCTACGGAAAACGGCAATTTTATGTTGAATATATCATAACATCGTCGTTGAAAAAAAGCAACCTTTTTTTTTTGAAACGGCTTGATAAAACGAAAAATGTTTTCGTTGACTTTGCTTGCCAATAATGCTATCATTCATATAACTACAAAGTTGATATTTGGAGGATTTTTCAATGAAATTTGTTACTTTCGGCGAAATCATGGGCAGACTCAATCCGGAAGGATATCTCCGCCTGACACAGTCCAGACGCCTTGAAATAAGTTACGCCGGTGGCGAAGCCAATGTCGCCGTTTCCCTTGCCAACTACGGCATGGACGCCGCATTCGTCACAAAACTCCCGGCAAACGACCTCGGTCAGTGCGCGATCAACGAACTCCGTCAATTCGGCGTTGACACCACGAAAATCGTCCGTGGTGGCGACCGTTTAGGTCTTTACTTTGTCGAAAAAGGCGCGTCACAGCGTGCCTCCAAAGTTATCTACGACCGCAAAAATTCCGCCATTGCCACCGCCGCCCGTGAAGATTTTGACTGGGATTGTATCTTCGACGGCGTGGACTTTTTCCACTGGACGGGCATTACCCCCGCGTTGAGTGCGGGTTGCGTTGACCTTGTCCGTGACGCTTGCATTGCGGCAAAAAAACACGGCGTGACCATCAGTTGCGACCTCAACTACCGCAAAAATCTGTGGAGCCGTGACGAGGCGAACAAAGCCATGAGCGAACTTGCGCATTATGTCGATATCTGCATTGCCAACGAAGAAGACGCAAAGGATGTTTTCGGCATTGCCGCGGAAAACACCAACATCGAGGGTGGCAAACTTTCCAAAGAAGGCTACATCGACGTCGCACGCAAACTGACCGAACGCTTCGGCTTCAAAAAGGTCGCCATTACCCTGCGCGGCAGTATCTCCGCCAACGACAACAACTGGGCGGGTATGCTCTATACCGACGGTAAGGCTTATTTTTCCAAAAACTATCTCATCCACATCGTCGACCGTGTCGGCGGCGGCGACTCCTTCGGCGGCGGTCTTCTCTACTCCATCGCCAATGGCTTCGATCCGCAGACCTCCATTGAGTTTGCGGTTGCCGCTTCCTGCCTCAAACACACCATTGAGCACGATTTTAATATGGTTTCGGTCGATGAGGTCAAAAAACTCATGGGCGGCGACGGTTCCGGCCGTGTTCAGAGATAACGACTTTTTTTATAACTTTACCGAAAGACAGGTGTTTGAAAATGAAGATCCAATTCCTCGGTACTGCCGCCGCAGAAGGCGTTCCCGCACTGTTCTGTTCCTGCCCGACCTGCAAACGCGCACGCGAACTCGGCGGAAACGAGATCCGCACCCGTTCACAATCCCTCATCGACGATAAACTGATGATCGATTTTTCCGCGGATACCCTGCACCACTGCGTGACGCAGAATATTGATCTGTTCAACATTCACCACTACATCATCACCCATGTCCACGAAGATCATTTTTATCCCGATGACATCGTTCTGCTTCGACCGGGGTATGCCAACCTTCCCGAAGGCACGCCGCCGTATCACTTCTACGGCAGTGAAGAAATGGTCTACAAACTCGCCCCTCACGCCGGTCTTACCGAGGGCAGACTGATCCCGCATTTCATCTATCCGTATCAGACGGAACAGATCGCAGGTATGGAAGTCACCCCGCTGGAAGCCGAACACGGCACAAAATCTCCGTTTAACTACATCATCAAAAACGGCGACAAGACCATGCTTTACGCACACGACACGGGCAAGTTCCTGCCGAAGGTCATCGACTATCTCGGCTCAACGAAGCCGCATTTCGACTTTATCAGTCTGGATTGCACCAACGGAATTCGCGAAAGAGATCAGTGGGGCGGGCATATGTGCCTGAACTCCGACATTGAAATGCGCGAAAAGTTGAGAAGTCTCGGTTGCGTCGACGACAGAACGATCTGCTATGTTAACCATTTTTCACACAATTCGCCTCATATTCTTTATGAAGATCGCGGTTTGTACGAAAAGGAAGGCTTCGGAATGTCCTGCGACGGCAAGATCGTGGAATTCTGAATATCAACTCATCAAGGCTCCCGACTGCGGGAGCCTTTTAATTTTCCCGTTCCGTATATTTTATCAAAATCCGCACAAAGATATAATATCTTACCCACAGGAGCGAGAATATGAAAAACAATCCTTACAAATGGCTTTTTGTGTCTTTTTTGATCCTTTTTTGTGCGGCAATGGCGTCTGCGGTGACATTATTCATCCGTTACGACCGAAGCACGACCGAGTCCAGACACATTGAGGAAAACGATTTTTACAACCTCGCATCGGGCATTGAAAACATGGACACTGCGTTTCAAAAGGGGCTTGTGTCCACCTCCCCCGTCATGCTTGCCTCTGTCGCGGGCGAGATCACCGAGGAAGCCTCGACCGTTTCCGCACTTCTATCCCGTCTGCCGATCACAAACGAGGGCGAGTCATTGTCGGCAAAACTCATCAACCAGTCGGGGGATTTTGCACGGTATCTTGTCAAGCAGACCGCCGCGGGATGTGAGATGACCGCTGACGAACGTCAGTATTTTACCGATCTTGCCGCACTCTGTGCGCGTCTTTCCACGGAAATGGGCGAACTTCGTCAGGCGATCGAAAGCGGACAGTCGATCGCGGAAGCCCTGCAAAACAGTCGGGCTTTCCTGCCCTCCGACGGCACGGAAGCGGGGTTTTATTCGCCGAGCGATGAATTTCCCGAATTTCCGAGTCTCATCTACGACGGCCCGTTTTCCAAACATCTGACCGACCGAAGTCCCGCATACGCCGCCGAATTTGCGGAGGTGACGCAGGACATGGCGGCGAAGAATTTTGCCGAAATGCTCGGCATTGAACAAGCCGAACTGGAACTCGACTCCGAGACCTCAGGCGAACTCCCCTGCTACTGCTATCGGTACGGCGATTGCTACCTTTCGCTTGCGAAGGCAGGCGGCGTGCCCGTTTCGATGTTTTGTTCCGTCGCTCCGTCTGCGATCCGCATCAGTTACGACGCCGCACTTTCATCGGCGACGGATCTTCTTGAAAGACTCGGCTACAACCCCGTCGAACAGTCCTACTTCGTCAAGGCAAACAACTGCTTCGTCATCAATTTCGCCTACACGCAGGACGGCGTGACCGTCTACCCCGACCTGATCAAGGTCACGGTCGCGGGCGATTCGGGCAAGGTCGTGGGGTTTGACGCAACGGGTTGGGTTTATCACCACGTCGAACGAGACCTCGACACGCCCGCAATCTCCGTCGAGGACGGTTACAATTGTATTCCCGAAGGAATGACCGTCCTTTCCGAAGGTATGGCGGTCATTCCGACGGCGGGCGAGAATGAAAAATACTGCTATGAATACAAATGCGAACAGAACGACGGCAGTCATGTACTGATCTATGTCGACGCCGTCAGCGGATGTCAGGCGGATGTTATCCTGCTCGTCGAGGACGAAAACGGCACTTTGGCGCTTTGACCACTTGCAAAAGCGGAGAATTTGGGTTAAAATGTAGTTTGCAATACAGTTGCAATCTTTCTGAAATCGAGGATTCTTTGCATGAATCGTAAAATCAAGGTCATGACCGTTTTCGGCACCCGCCCGGAGGCGATTAAAATGGCTCCGCTTGCTTTGGAACTTTCCCGTCGTGAGGAATTTGAACACATCTGTTGCGTGACCGCACAACACCGTGAAATGCTTGACAGTGTGCTTGCACTGTTTTCGATCAAGCCCGATCACGACTTAAACATCATGGCTCCGCGTCAGACGCTTTCAAGCATCACCGAAAAGGTGCTTGCGGGGCTTGACGGCGTGTTGGAGCAGGAAAAGCCCGACATCGTTTTGGTACACGGCGACACCTCGACGACCTTTGCCGGCGCACTCGCCGCATTCTATCACAAGGTCACCGTCGGTCATGTCGAAGCCGGGCTTCGCACCTATGACAAATATTCGCCGTTCCCGGAGGAAATGAACCGCAATCTCGTGTCAAAGATCGCCGACCTCCACTTCTGCCCGACCGTTCAGAACAAGGCGAACCTTGCCGCAGAAGCGATCGCGGGCGAAGCATTTATCACGGGCAACACCGCAATCGACGCGGTACATTTGACCGTCAAGGACGAGTATAAGTTCAAGAGTGCCGAACTGAAAGGACTGCTCGACGACGGAAAGCGCATCATTTTGATGACCGCGCACCGTCGTGAAAACTACGGCGAGCCGCTTCGCAATATTTGTTCCGCCGCCGCCGAGATTGCGTCAAAATTCCCCGATACACGTATTATTTATCCCGTGCATCTCAGCCCGGTCGTCCGTGAGACCGCAAAAGAGATCCTGGGCAACATCCCGAATGTCAGCCTGATCGAGCCGTTGGATTTCGACGACAACATCAACCTCATGGCGCGTTGCACCCTTGTCATGACGGATTCCGGCGGATTGCAGGAGGAGGCTCCGTCCCTCGGTAAGCCCGTCCTTGTTTTGCGGCATGAAACCGAACGCCCCGAAGCCGTTGAGGCGGGTACCGTCAAACTGGCGGGCGTTGACCGCGACACCATCGTCGGACTTGCAAGCGAACTACTCAGCGATGAAAACGCATATAACGCGATGGCGCACGCCGTCAATCCCTATGGCGACGGCTTTGCGTCCAGGCGTACCGCGGACGCGATCGCATGGTACTTCAACCGTGAAGGCAACCGTCCCGATGAATTCCGCCCCCGCTGAACGTATTTATTGATTTTTTGATTTTTGAGAGGAGTGCCGTGATATGAAAAAATGGAGATTTCGTCTGGTCGTTGCGGCACTTACGGCGATTTTAGTCGTTTTCGTCATTTTGATCATAAACAAAAAATCCGACCGGATGGTTGAAAACCTCATCACCCTGCCCGAAACGGAACTTGTCGATATCGACCCCGGCTCCACGGGTGCCATCATCGGACACGGCGACGAACATCAATCCGCCGTCACCGTGACGGCTGACAATGTTTGCCAAATGATTGCGGCACTCGACCGACCGGAAAACTTTTCACTGAAAATGACCACCGAACTTTTCTACGGTGATGAAAGTTCCGCGTCCTATCACGTGCTTTATCATTCGGGCACACTTTCGCTTGTGGAAACCGGGCAGAGCGAAACCGTTTTCGACCGCTACGCATTGTACAGTTCGGGTACCGCATACCTTTGGAATAAGGGCGAAAACAGTTACCGTTCCGTTCCCGTGGGGAGTTTTACATATGACGATTCCCTCTCGGTGCCGACCTATGAAACGGTCATCGCTCTGCCCGAAGACAGTATTCTTTCGGCGGAATATGTCACCGTCAACGGACTCGGTTGTATCGGCGTGACAAGCGTACCCGACGATGGTTACGAGGATCGGTTATATATTTCCACAAAATACGGTCTTTTGGTGTATTGCGAATCCTATTACGACGGCGAACTGATCTACCGTTGTAATGCGAATTCCATTTCGATCGGATCCGTTTCTTCCGAGATCTTTGTTCTGCCGGACGGAACTTCGATGCTTTCGTCTACAACCCGCTTAACAGAATCAGAAGCAGAATGATCGGCAATTCATCCTCGTCACAGTCGACCAAAAGGATTGCCGCAACCAAAACCGAAAAAATGTCCCCGTCGAAATCGGGGATCAGTCTTTTGAACGCATCACCGAGGACGGAGCGCACTGCTCCGTCCTCTTTTTTTCCGACCTCGACATAATCATCGCTCATCGGCTTCAAATATCGGTTATACATCGGTACTCTCCTTTGTTGCGCCGAAAATGCGCAAAGCGTTCTTCGCCATTCCGCTGATACGGATGATATTCAGTGCGCGGTCGACAGTCGCACCCCGTTCGGGTGAAACATAGGCGCGCAGGGCTTTGAGCAAAAGTTCCCGTCTGTCGCCCGCGGTCTTTTCCGCAGCAGGTGCGGCGTCCGATGAAGTTTCGCCGAAAATCCCCGAAATCCCACCGCCGGAGCCGAGCAGTTTTGCCACGGCTCCGATCTTTTTCATGCTTTCGGGATCGGAAAGCATTTCGGTCAGTTGGTCTTCGATCTCCGCCATATCATTTCAACATTGCGGCAATGCCCTCGATGAGCCGTCTGCCGTCCTCGGTCGACATCAGTGTGGTAACGAGCCGCTTCGCCGCGTCAGTGTCGCCTACGGCGGCTTGTTCTGCGGCGATTTTGATCGCATTGCCACCCTCTCCCCCGACGCTTTTGAGAAGCCTTCTGCCTTCGTCGGAATTGACCATTGTGGAGATCTTATCGAGGTTAAACAGTAATTTCATCCCCTGCGGTGATCCGAGCAGGAGTTTTGCAAGATTTTCGTTCGTCATGGGACGCCCCCTATCGTTTTGGTATATGATATGCGGCGGGACGGATGAAATTGCAAAAAAGAAAAGCCGCCTTTCAAAAAAAGGTGGCTCATACTGTGATCGAATAAATGTTTACTTTTCCACACCGACGCGGTCGCAGACCTCACGCAGACAACAGTTTTCGCAAATCGGGCCTCTTGCGCGGCAGACAGCGCGTCCGTGCATGACAAAGCGGTGGCAGGTGTCATTCGATTGCTCCGGCGGAAGAAGTTTACGCAGTGCCGTTTCGACCTTCGCAGGCTCTTTGGTCGAACAAAGACCGAGTCTGTTTGCAATTCGGATACAGTGCGTATCCGTGACGACGGCGGGCTTTCCGTAAACATCGCCCAAAATGAGATTTGCGCTTTTTCTGCCGACGCCCGGAAGTTTCAAAAGTTCCTCCATCGTATCGGGGACGACGCCGCCATAGACCTCGACGAGCATCTTCGCCGAGGCGGAAATGTCACGCGCCTTGGTGTGATACAGTCCGCAGGGATGTACGATCGCTTCGATTTCTTCAACGGACGCACCGGCAATGCTTTCAAGCGTCGGAAATTTACGGTACAGTTCCTCGCAGACGATATTGACGCGGGCATCGGTGCATTGTGCCGCCAATCGGACGGCAAACAGAAGTTCATATGCCTTTTTTGCGTCGAGCGTACATTCGGCAAGCGGATATTCATTGCGAAGACGTGAAACGACTTCAATCGCTTTTTCCGTTTTTTTCATACTTTCACCTGAATTAAATTGATATATTTCAAAAATAAATGTATAATAAACGTTAGACCTATGATAGCACATTTTTTGACACGCTTCAAGCGGTATCGTCCGTTTTCGACGACCGCCGAATGAAAAAGGTGATTTGATGTATCAACCGCTTGCGGATGAGATCCGTCCGCGAACTCTTGACGAAGTTGTCGGGCAACGCCATATTTTGGGCGAAAACGGCTTGCTTCGCCGTGTGATCGGATCCAAAAACATCCCGAATATGATCTTTTACGGACCGTCTGGTTGCGGGAAAACCACCGTCGCAAACATCATTGCCGAGTCCACACACCGCCGTCTGTATCGGCTCAACGCCACGACTGCGGGAATTTCGGACATCAAGGATATGATCGGCGACCTTGACACCCTGCTCACACCCGAAGGAATACTTCTCTACCTCGACGAGATCCAGTATTTCAACAAAAAGCAGCAGCA
>DCHG01000027.1:11228-11865 GCA_002315595.1 Clostridiales bacterium UBA1758
CGCTGATCGCCTCCACCACCGAAAATCCGTATTTTTACGTTTACAATGCGATCTTGTCGCGTTCGACGGTGTTTGAATTCAAGCCCGTGGAGCCGACGGATGTCGAACCCGCCGTCCGTCGTGCATTCGCCCTTTGCGCCGAAAAGCGCGGTGTGGAGTTGACGCCCGAAGACGGCACTGTTTCCCGCATTGCAAGAAGTTGCGGCGGTGACGTCCGAAAAGCGGTCAATGCCGTCGAACTTTTGGTCGGCTCCGCCATGGAAAAGGACGGAAACCTTTTCATCCGTGACGAGGATGTGGACACGGCGGCTCAACGGTCGGCAATGCGGTTTGACCGCGACGGCGATATGCACTATGACGTGATGAGTGCCCTGCAAAAATCCATCCGCGGATCCGATCCCGATGCGGCGGTGTATTATTTGGGCAAACTTCTTGCGGGCGGCGACCTGATCAGCGCCTGCCGAAGACTGCTCGTCATTGCGTCGGAAGACATCGGACTTGCCTATCCGCAGGCGGTTCCGATCGTCAAAGCCTGCGTGGACAGTGCCACGCAGTTAGGTTTGCCGGAGGCGCAGTTGCCGCTTGCGGAAGCCGCGATTTTGCTTGCAACTTCACCGAAATCCAATTCCGTCACCGC
>DCHG01000027.1:11891-14736 GCA_002315595.1 Clostridiales bacterium UBA1758
GCCATCGGTGCGGTGATGGACGACATCTCACTCGGTCACGGCGGGGACATTCCCGCCCATCTCAAAGACGCACATTATTCGGGTGCGGCAAAATTAGGGCGCGGGACGGAATACAAATATCCTCACGTCTATCCAAATCATTGGGTGGATCAGCAGTATCTGCCCGACGACATCAAAAACAAGGTTTATTACACCTACGGGGATAATAAAATAGAGCAGTCAACCAAAGCATATTGGGAAAGGATTAGGGAAAATGGAAACAAAAAATGACACGCGTCAGCCACTTTTCAGGGAATTATGGCAACTTTTCCGTATCTTTTTTAAGATCGGGGCGTTTACCATCGGCGGCGGATACGCTATGCTCCCCGCACTTCAACGGGAATTCTGTGAAACGCGAAAATGGGTGGAGCCGGAAGAAATGCTCGACTATTTCGCCATCGGACAATGCACACCGGGCATCATAGCATTCAATGTCGCAACCTTCGTCGGCTTCAAACGCCGCGGAATTCCCGGTGCGATTGCGTCAACCTTCGGCGTCGCATTGCCGAGTATCATCATCATCAGCGTCATCGCCGCTTTTATTTCGAACTTCACCGAGATTGAATGGGTGCAAAAGGCGCTCAAAGGCATCAATGTCACCGTTGCCGTGTTGTTGATTTCCGCAATCATCGGCATGGCGAAAAAGTCGATCAAGGATTGGATCTGCGCCACCCTCGCCGTTGTCACATTCGTGACGGTCGGATTTTTCAAAGTGCCGAGTGCCGTTCTCGTCCTCTTTTCGATCATGATGGGGCTCGCCTTCAAGTGGCGTCCGAAAAAGGAGGCGAAATAAGATGATGCTTCTGAAATTATTCGCCATTTTCTTCTATGTCGGTCTGTTCACCATCGGCGGTGGTCTTGCCTCGATACCGCTTGTGCAGGAGCAGGTCGTCGGTCGCGGTTGGCTCACGTTGGAGGAACTTTACAACATGGTTGCCGTGGCGGAAAGCACACCCGGTCCGATCGGCGAAAATGTCGCCACCTATGTCGGCTTTCGTTTAGCGGGTATTCCCGGCGCACTCATCGCCTCGCTCGGTCTTGTTTTGCCGGAACTTATCATCATCGTCATCATCGCCGTGTTTTTCAAAAAATTCGCCGACAAACCCGTCGTCAAATCCGCGTTCTACGGCATCCGCGCCGGCGTCATCGGTCTGATCTCGGTGGCGGCGTACAATGTTTTGAGCGTTACCGTGCTTCGCATTTCGGATTTCACCGCGAATTATGCGGTTGCGGATCTATTCGATTTCAAGGCACTCTCGATTTTTTGCATCGTTTGGATCCTTTATGAAAAATTCAAGAAGCATCCGATCTTTTACATCATTCTCGGCGGTATTTTAGGGGTGCTTTTCTACTGATGAAGGTCTTCTGTTTAACAAGGTGTATCGCTTTACAGCGGCTGAAAACGGTCATATTTCGTCGGTCAAATTCGGACAAATAGTCAATAATTGCAGTGCTTTGACGAAATCGACCGAAAAATGCGATCCGAAAGTTCACGCACGCTTCATTGACAAGTGAAGTCGCTTTACAGTGTGTGTCATACCAAACAAACCGATAACCGCCCTTTTTCGTCTGAAAAATGAAATTTCGAACGAATAAACCTACCAACTCGCCATTGCATTTTCCGATGCAATGGCTTATTATATAATCAGTGTTTGAATTCTGATTTTTCGCCGAAACCGGCGACGGAGGTACCTATGAGTACAAGAATGTTACATCATTTCGAACCCATTCAGGGGTGGAGCAATGATCCGAACGGTCTTTGTTATTTCAAAGGTCGCTACCACGCATTTTTCCAACATAATCCGTTTGCTCCCGTCTGGTCGACGATGCATTGGGGGCATTTGGTCAGCGACGACCTTGTACATTGGCAGGAACTCCCCATTGCCCTCTTCCCCGATATGCCATATGAAAACGACGGCGGTTGTTTTTCGGGTTCGGCGGTTATCCACGACGACAAAATGTGGATCTTTTACACCACGGTGTCAAAGGAACTCGGTCAGACGCAATCCATTGCGACCAGTATCGACGGCGTGCATTTTGAAAAATACGCGGGCAACCCGGTCATCGACCGTTTTCCCGCAGACGGCAGTGCCGACTTCCGTGATCCGAAGGTGAATTTTTTTGACGGGAAATGGCAAATGGTGCTTGCGTCAACTCAACACGGCGTCGGCAAAGTATTGCGCTACACCTCCGACGATCTGCTTCATTGGGATTACGCAGGCGTTCTTTTTGCCTCGACTATGATCGGCACGGTAACGGAATGTCCCGATTTTTACCCGATCGAGGACGGAAAATTCATGCTCACGTGCTCTTACCACGAGGATTATCAGCCCCGTGTGGTCTATTTGACCGGCACCTTCGACGGCGAAAAGTTCACGCCCGAACGCTTCTTCCGCCCCGAACTCACCCACGACGCATACGCACCGCAATCCTTTGTCACGCCCGACGGCAGAAGAGTCGGGATCTATTGGATCTACGACTTCGACAACTGTCCGATCTCGACCTATGAAAAAGGCGAATATGCGGGCGCATTCAGTATCACGCGTGAGATCTTTTTTGAACACGGCGTACCGCATTTTTACCCTGTCAAAGAGGCGCAGGATCTTTTGGTTAAATCCGATCCACGAGTCAAATACGAAAACGGCGTTCTCACCGTCACCGGTGGAGGCAGAGTGCTGAAATACGAACTTCCGAATGTGAACTCGATCGAAATTTTACCCGACACGCGTACCGTGGAAATTTTTATCAACCACGGCGAGCAGGTCGCAACCGTGTATTTTCCGGATTAAAGGAGGAGCCTTATGAA
>DCHG01000011.1:0-28881 GCA_002315595.1 Clostridiales bacterium UBA1758
ACTGTGAATGTCCTTGTAGGCTTCGAGATAAGCTTCGTCAGCATATTTGTTGACCATCTCTTCGGTGTTCTCGTTGATACTAACGATCTTGGTGGAACCAACACCGGTGAGCATGTCATCGGGATGGAGTTGATACTGATAGTAACGGGAGTACGCTTCGATCGGGGAAGAAACAACGCCCTTGTAGCCGAGTTCGGCGGCAGCGGCGTAGAATTCCTGGAATTCTTCCGGGGATTCCGGCTTCTTCTCGATACCGGTCTGTTCAAGGACGTCGGTACGGATCATGGAAAGGTTGTAAGCGAGGGCGAGCGGGGCATTGGTGCCCGGGATCATCGGCCACGGCAAACGAACGGTGATGTCGCCCGTCGGTTTCGCTCCGTCGAGAAGATATGCGGTGAAATCCGTGCCGAACGAATACTGCGATGCGGCAAGTGCCGTCATGACAGTCGCGGTAAGTGCGATTCCCATCAGTCCCATACAATATGCCGCCACAATCAGCACTGTGCGGACAAAGAGAATTTCCTGTGAGAGTTTCGGCAGGACAAACGAGGTCATACCGGATGCGGCGACAATGATGATGACAATGTCACTGACGATATCCGCGGAGGCAAGGCTTTGACTGATGATGACACTGCCGACGATGCTCATCGTCGTACCGATGGATTTTGGCAGACGCACGCTTGCCTCCCGAAGCATTTCAAAGACGGCAAACATCCCGATGAGTTCCACGATCGGCGGAAACGGCACACCCTGACGCGATCGAATGAGAGAGAGAAGCAATGAATAGGGAATCATCTCACGGTGAAAGGTCACCAGCGCGAGATAGAGTGCAGGAAGCATACACGCGATATAGAATGCGACAAATCGAAGAAGTCGGTTGACCGAGGCGTGCAGATACGACGCGAAGTAATCCTCGTCCGCCTGAAATGCTTCGAGGAACAGATACGGTACGGTTACGGCAAACGGAGAGCCTTCGACCATGATCGCGGCACGACCTTCCAACAGTCGGGCGGCGACAACATCGGGGCGTTCCGTTCTCCCACTGGTACGGAACGGAGAAAGCGGAGAATCGGCGATGAATTCCTGTAAATATCCCGAATCGATCACGCCGTCGATCTCGAATTTCGAAAGACGACGGCGAATTTGATCGACCAGCCCGGGCTTGACGACCGAGTCGATGTAGGCGATACAGATGCGAGTATGCGTGATCTTGCCCTTGCGAATGATTTTGAATTTGATGGACGGGTTTTGCACGATCCTCCGCAAAAGCCCCATATTGACATTTAACACCTCGCCGAAGGCGGCCTTTGGACCGTAAACCGTCGTTTCGACTTCGGCGTCGTTGATTCCGCGACTCGGGTGCTTTTTGATGCCGACGATGAACGCCGCATCCACACCGTCGACAAGTATCAGTCCGTCACCCGCCATGACGGACTGAACGGCATTTTCGGCGGTGTTGCACCACGAAGTTTCCGCCGCAACCGCCGCACGCTCCACGGAAGCACGGTCGGGTTTTGAAACGGGAACTGTCAGCAAACCGTTCACCACATCGCGTTCCAACAGATCCATATTGACAAGGACTTCGGTGTATATCACCGCCCCATGAAAAGCATTGCAGTGGAGATTGGTAAAACGGCGGATCTTGATCGTGGAGTCGTTTTGAAGCATTACGTCGATGATGGCGAGATCCGTTTCGAAATTGCCCGTGAATTTGAACATGAAAACCCCTCCGTTCGGATGATTGCCGAACAGAGGGGGTTTTATACATATATAATGTTATTTCGTCTTTTTACACGACGAACAACAATGGGAACAGTTGCCGGAACACTTGACTTTTCCGTGGAAGATCGCGGAAATTGCGGCGGCAAGGGCGACTACGACAAGTCCGAGGATGATCCAATCCGCGATGTTCATACAATCAGCCCGCCGATCTGATAGACGATGAATGCCGCACCCCACGCGATGGCACATTGTGCGAACATAACGCCAATGGTGGCAAGGATGGATTTCAGTTCATGGTGAATGGTTGAGACTGCGGCAATGCAAGGCGTGTAAAGAAGGACAAATACCAGAAAACTCAACGCAGTCAACGGAGTGAACAGTGTCGATAAAAATCCGCCGAGTTCCGCGACGCTGACATTGAGAAGAACCGCCATCGTACTGAGGACGGCTTCCTTCGCCGAAAAACCCGTGACAAGCGAGGTTGCCGCACGCCAATCACCGAAGCCGAGGGGTTTGAAGATCGGTGCAATGAAGCGTCCGAGATCGGCAAGCATACTGTCGGTACTGTTGCCGTTCATATAATTCAATCGCGTATCAAATGCCTGCAACACCCAAATGATGACGGTTGCGACGAAGATGAACGTGAATGCGCGCTGAATGAAGTCACGCGCTTTTTCCCATAAAAGGAGCAGGACGCTTTTTGCCGACGGCATTCTGTAATTCGGCAGTTCCATGACGAACGGAACGGGCTTTCCGTGAAAAGCGGTGTGTTTGAGGAAAAACGCCGCAAAGACACCGAGAAGAATTCCGATTAGATACAACCCCATCATCACAAATGCCGCGTGTTTTGGGAAAAATGCGGCGGAGAACACGGCGTAGACGGGAATTTTTGCCGAGCAACTCATAAACGGAGTCAGAAGAATGGTCATCTTTCGGTCGCGTTCGGAGGAAAGCGTACGTGAACTCATAATGGCGGGAACGGTGCAACCGAATCCGACAAGCAACGGGACGATGCTCCGCCCGGAAAGCCCCAAACGGCGCAAAAGTTTATCCATAAAGAATGCGATACGCGCCATGTATCCCGTGTCTTCGAGGATCGAGAGAAAGAAAAACAGAGTCACGACGATCGGCAGGAAACTGAGGACGCTTCCGACGCCGGAAAAGATGCCGTCGATGATCAGACTGCGTACGACTTCATTGAGCCCGTAATTGACAAGACCTGCGTTGACGACCGCGGAAAGTGCATCAATCCCGTCCTGCAACAGATCGGAAAGAAAGCCGCCGATCACGTCGAAGGTCAGCCAAAAGATCAGTAGCATTACCCCGAAAAATACGGGCAGCGCCGTGAATTTTCCGGTGAGAATACGGTCGAGTTTGACCGAACGCATATGTTCCCGGCTTTCATGCGCCTTGATCACGCAGGCGTCCACGACGGATTCGATGAAAACATATCGCATATCGGCAAGGGCTTCATTGCGATCAAAACCCGACTCGTTTTCCATTTCGACGATACTGTGTTCCAACAGTTCGCGTTCGTTTTGGTCGATGCCGAGTTGTTGTTCGATCGCAGGATCGCCTTCGATAAGTTTTGTGGCGCAAAAACGGGACGAAATGCCGATCTTTGCGGCATGGTCTTCAATGATGTGTGCGGCGGAGTGAATACAACGGTGGACCGGACCTTCGCCACAGAAGTCATAGACCTTCGGCAGGATTTTTTCACGTGCGACGCTAACGGCGCGACTGGTCAGTTCCGACACGCCCTCGCCCTTGACGGCGCTGATTGGGATGACCGGGATGCCGAGGGATTGTTCCATTTTTTTGACGTCGATCGAGCCGCCGTTTCCGCGTAGTTCGTCCATCATATTGACGGCAAGCACCATCGGAATACGCAGTTCGATGAGTTGAAGCGTCAGATAAAGATTGCGTTCGATATTGGTCGCGTCAATGATATTGATAATGCCGTCGGGTTTGTTATTCAGGATGAAATCACGCGTGACGATTTCTTCGGTGCTATACGGACGAAGCGAATAAATGCCCGGCAGATCGACGACGGTGCAATCCTTCGTACCGCGCATTTCGCCGCTTTTTTGATCGACCGTGACGCCGGGGAAATTGCCGACGTGTTGATTAGAACCCGTCAATGCGTTGAAAAGGGTGGTTTTGCCGCAGTTTTGGTTGCCGGCAAGTGCAAAGATCATTTTGCATCCTCCTTCACGACGACGTTTTTCGCATCGGAAACGCGGAGCGTCAATTCGTATCCGCGGATGCGTATTTCGATCGGATCGCCCATCGGCGCCCGTTTTTCCAAAGTAACCTTTGTTCTCGGAATGAGGCCCATGTCGAGCAGATGCAGACGCAGTGCGCCTTCCCCGCCGATTTTTTCGATCACGGCGGATTCGCCGAGGCCGAGTTCATCCAAAGTTCTCATAGAGTCCTCCATCGCAGTAAGTCATATCTAACTGATATTATTTTACCATTCAATAAAAACAAAGTCAAGAATTTCAAAGGCATTGGTATTGAAAGATTCGTGTGTCTGCGATATAATTTTTTGTAGAAAATGTGAAAAGGCGGTGCGAAATGAAAATCCTCATCACGGCATTCGATCCATTTGGCGGTGAGCCGATCAATCCTGCACTTGAAGCGGTGAAGCGGATGCAGGCACCTGCGGGCGTGGAACTGATCAAAATGGAAGTTCCGACGATTTTCGGTGACGCAACGGAAAAGACCATGGCAAAG
This sequence comes from Clostridiales bacterium UBA1758, assembly GCA_002315595.1. Classification (GTDB taxonomy): domain Bacteria; phylum Bacillota; class Clostridia; order Oscillospirales; family UBA1758; genus UBA1758. The sequence goes on from DCHG01000011.1 coordinate 4,459, forward strand.
TTGCGGGAAATCCGACCGGATGCGGTCGTCTGTATCGGTCAGGCGGCAGGACGGAGCGACATTACGCCAGAACGCGTCGCCATCAATATCATGGATGCGGGAATTCCCGACAATGCGGGACAAATGCCGAAAGACGAATCAATCCGCACCGATGGTCCCGCGGCATATTTTACGACGCTTCCGATCAAAAAAATGGTTGCGGCAATCAAAGATGCGCGGATCCCGTCGTCGGTTTCCAATTCCGCGGGCGATTTCGTCTGCAACAGTTTGATGTACGGCGTACTTGACGGCGTGGCACGGGAATTTCCGCGCATCAAGGCGGGATTTATCCATGTCCCGTGTGTTCCTGAACAGGCGGAACGCATGAAAGCACCGTCACTTCCGCTTGAAACGATCGTAAAAGCACTTGAAATCGCCGTTTCGGTCATAGAATAAAACAACCCCCGTTGTTCGGTCGAACAACGGGGGTGAACTTTTTAAGCCATTTGATTAGACAATGTGGTGCCGCCGAGTACATGGAAGTGCAGGTGGAATACGGTCTGTCCGGCATCGGGACCGCAATTGGTGACGATGCGATAGGAGGTAAGCCCCTGCTCCTTGGCAAGGCGTGCGGCAATTTTGAGTGCGCCCGCGACGAGATCGGCATTGTCGTCATTGATATCGGAAATGCCGGTCAGGATATGTTGCTTCGGGATGACGAGAAAATGTACGGGAGCCATCGGCGCAATGTCGAAAAAAGCGAGATACTTGTCATCTTCATAGAGTTTTTTTGATGGGATCTCGCCCGCGACGATTTTACAGAAAACACAGTTATCCATCTTATTTCACCTTCTCGGCGACGAAACTTTCGACGGATGCAAGTGCTTCGTTGAGTTTCGTGGCATCCTTACCGCCTGCCATGGCGGAGTCGGGTTTGCCGCCGCCGTTACCGCCGGTGATCTGGGCGACGGAACGGACAAGGTCACCCGCCTTGACGCCAGCCTTGACGGCATCGGCACCGCAGGAGGCACAGAAGGTGAGTTTTCCGTCGGCTTCTGCGGCGAGAACGGCGACGAGTTTCGCTTCCTTGGAACGAAGCGTGTCGCCCATGGTACGGAGGGCGGCGGTATCGGCGTCGATCTTTACGGAGATGACTTTCAGACCGCCGATTTCTTTGGCGGATGCGAGAAGTTCATCGGCGCCGCCTGCGGCGGCTTTACTCTTGACGGTTTCGAGTTCGCGCTTGACATCACGCAGTTCATTTTGAAGTACGGTGATGCGGCGTGGAAGTTCAGCAGGGGAGGTTTTGAGGGATGCGGATACTTCGCCGAGTTCCTGTTCGGCTTCGACCAGACGGGCAAAGACCTTTGTGCCGGTCACGGCTTCGATACGGCGAACACCGGCGGCGACAGAGGATTCGGACACGATGCGGATCAGTCCTGCTTTTGCGGTGTTGTTGAGGTGGGTACCGCCGCAGAATTCGGTGGAATAGTCGCCCATGCGGACAACGCGGACGATATCGCCGTACTTTTCACCGAACAGAGCCATTGCACCGAGTTTTTTCGCTTCCTCGATCGGCATTTCGGTACAGGTGATCTCCATGCCTTTGAGAATGGCTTCGTTGGTCAAACGTTCGACTTCGGCAATTTCATCGGCGGTCATTGCCGCAAAGTGGGTGAAGTCGAAGCGGAGGGTATCTTCATCGACATAGGAGCCTGCCTGTTCGACATGGGTACCGAGAACGGTACGGAGGGATTTCTGCAAAAGGTGGGTGGCGGAGTGCGCACGCATGATCGCACCACGGCGAGTCGGGCAGACGGAGGCATTGACCGTGTCACCGACGGAAACGGAGCCGGCTTCCACGGTGCCGACATGGGCAAATTTGCCGTCGGGCAGTTTGCGGACATCGGTGATGCGGATTTTGCCGGATTCGGAACTGATCGTACCGTGGTCTGCGACCTGACCGCCCATTTCGGCGTAGAACGGGGAAACATCGAGGATGATGTTGACTTCGTCGCCTTCACCGACGGTTTCTTTCACGGCACCGTCGGATGCGAGTGCGAGAACCTTTGCCTTGGATTCGAGGGTGGTGTAGCCGAGGAATTCGGTTTTGATCTTCGGCGAAAGACCGAAGTCCACTCTTTCCCATGCGTGGTCGCCGAGTGCGGCACGGGCGGCACGGGCGCGTTCACGCTGTTCATTCATCAGTTTGTCAAATCCGTCGCGGTCAATGTCAAGACCGGCTTCGTCGGTGATCTCAAGCGTAAGGTCGATCGGGAAGCCGAAAGTATCGTAAAGACGGAACGCGGTTTCGCCCGGAAGCACGGTGCCGTTTGCCGCCTTGATTGCGGAGATCTCATCGTTGAGGATGGAAAGACCGCCGTCGATGGTGCGTTCAAAACTTTCTTCTTCCATGGTGATAACGCGTTTGATGAATTCCTGCTTGGCGACAAGTTCGGGGTATGCGTTGCCGCTTTCGTGGATGACGGTGTCGCAGATTTGATAGAGGAACGGTCCCTTGATACCGATCAGACGACCATGACGGGCGGCACGGCGAAGCAGACGGCGCAAAACATAGCCGCGTCCTTCATTGGACGGAAGAATACCGTCGGAAATAAGCATTGTCGTCGAACGGATATGGTCGGTGATGATACGAAGTGAAACATCGGTCTTTTCGGAATCGCCGTAATTGACGCCGGCGACACGGGAAACGTGTTTCATGATGTTTTGAATGGTGTCGACCTCGAATAGGTTGTTGACGCCCTGCATGATGCAGGCGATGCGTTCCAATCCCATGCCGGTGTCGATATTTTTTTGCTTCAACGGGGAGTAGTTGCCGTTGCCGTCGTTGTTGAACTGGCTGAAAACAAGGTTCCAGAATTCGACATAACGGTCACAGTCGCAACCGACATGGCAATCAGGCTTGCCGCAACCGGCGGCTTCACCGCGGTCAAAATAGATTTCGGAGCAAGGACCGCAGGGGCCTGCACCGATTTCCCAGAAGTTGTCCTCTTTGCCGAGTCGAACCATATGTTTCGGATCGACGCCGATTTCTTTTGTCCAGATGTCGTAGGTTTCATCATCGTCGAGATAGACGGAAACATAGAGCAGTTCTTCCGGAATTTTCAATTCCTTGGTGATGAATTCCCATGCCCAGGCGGTCGCTTCGTGTTTGAAATAATCGCCGAAGGAGAAGTTCCCGAGCATTTCGAAAAATGTGCCGTGGCGCGAGGTTTTACCGACGCGTTCAATATCCGGGGTACGGACGCATTTTTGGCAGGTCGTCATTCTCGTACGCGGGGGAGTGACCTCGCCGGAGAAGTACGGCTTCAACGGAGCCATACCGGAGTTGATCAGAAGAAGCGAACTGTCGGATTGCGGGAGAAGCGGGAAACTTTCGTGACGAAGGTGACCTTTCGATTCAAAGAATGAAAGGAACTTTTCACGGAGCTCATTGAGTCCCATGTTTTGCATTTTTATTTCCTCCTAAGGTTATATATGTAATAAAAAAAGCCCGCCCCCTGTACAGGGGCGAGCATTGCTCACGGTACCACCCTGATTTGCGTAAAATACGCATCTCTGTGTCCCTTATCGCGGGAAACGCCGGGGATTGGCCGGAGGCTCGGAAGTGGCATCGACGGACGTGGAGAACTTTCACCAACCGTTCTCTCTCTGAACTTTGCCGCCGTTAATTCGTCATCGCCTGTTATTGATTTCATTTTACACGAAAAGTTTAAATTTGTCAACGGGCAGGACGAAAAAACGGCGTATTTTATTCGATTTCCGAAGGTTCTTTTTTGAAAAGCAGGGAAATACACCAAATTCCGGCGAGTGCGACAAGGGTGTAGATGATCCTACTGACCACTGCGGTGGTGCCGCCGAAAAGGTATGCGACGGCGTCAAAATTAAAAATGCCGACGCTTCCCCAGTTCAACGCACCGATGATGACGAGAATGAGCGCGATTTTATCCATGATCGAAAACTCCTTTATTTGTGTCGATTGGGTTGTTTTACGAATATTATGCACCCGGATCGTCGCAAATATACGGAGGATTTTTATTTATTAATGATAATGGGACTGCAAGTCAGATCGTACCCGACCGGCGTCGGCGTGGGCAGGGAGAACGCATAAAGATCGGTGGCGGCGACCTCGTTTGCAATCAGGTCTGCATAAGCAGCGGGTTTTGTCACCACGGGAACGGACGCGGTTTCGCGCATTTCGGCAAGAAGCGAAAGCCCCGTTTGATTTGCCGCAAGCACACGCAGACATTTCGGCGGCTCCGCGGCAATCTCTGCCGTGATACCGAGATAGGCGCAGCAACAAATCCTGCGAAGACGGGATGACGCGTAACGTTTGGATTTTGAAATTTCGATCACTTCATCGACCGCTTTTGCGGAACGGATCGCACGATACAGTCTGTTTTCCAAACCTTCGGAGATGTCCGGGAGTTTCGCGATCTCGTCGAGTGAAAGCGCACGGAGTTTTGCGAGCATCACCCGGTCGAGAAGTTCCGTTGACGACGGCGCAAGTTGCGCGGATTTTTCACGAAGGAAGATATTCGCAGTGCCTTCCGGCAGCAGTGCGAGGTCGTCCGATTGACGCAGACGGGAACGGATCAAACTCGCAGACGGAAGGGAAGACTCGATTTCCGAATTATGGGCCGATCCAAGACGGGAAATCGTATGAAAACTAAACGAAAAACCGAACTTTTCGACGGCTTTGATGTATTCGACGCCGAGGATGTTGTTCGGCGTGTCGAGGACGCCTGCAAACTCCGGCGAAATTTCGGCGACCGCCGCCGCCCTTGCCGCGGCAAAGGAAAGTCCGCGATCCAAATGGGGACGAAGTTTTTCGGAAAAATCGGGGGAACAAAGCAGTTCGGCGACCGCTTGAAGCGGACTGATCCGTCCGATCTCGCTCCCGAAGGAGATCACATCGACCAAACCGGTCGCGGCAAGGCAGCAAACGCCGCCTTCGGCGAACTTTTCCGCACCCGCTACCGCACGATGGACGGGGAGTTCAATGACGAGGTCGGCACCGCCGAGAACGGCAGTTTCCGCCCGTGCGTGCTTTCGGAGAAGCGAGGGTGCGCCGCGTTGTGTGAAGTTTCCGCTCATCACGCAGATGACCGCTTTGTCGGGAAATGCGGTGCGTGCCGCGACAATTTGAGCCGAGTGACCGCGATGAAAAGGATCATATTCACAAATAATACCGATTGCCCGCATATTTCCTCCCGATAATTGTGAAAAAAACTGATGAAATGGGTATTGTGCATTGGTGTGTTTTTTATTATAATATATAATTGTAAAACAATGTAATTATATCATCATTGATGAGAATTGAAAAGGGAGTATTAAAAAATGAAGATTCTTGTTATCAACGCGGGCAGTTCTTCGCTCAAATATCAGCTTTTTGACATGGACAAAAAAGAGGTTCTTGCCAAAGGTCTTTGCGAGCGTATCGGCATTGACGGCCGTTACAAATATCAGCGTACCGGCTTCGAACAGATCAAGGGCGAATATGCTATGCCGACGCACGCCGACGCCATTCGTCTGCTCACCACTATGCTGACCGATAAGGAAAACGGCGTAGTCGCCTCTATGTCCGAAATCGACGCCGTCGGACACCGCGTCCTCCACGGCGGCGCCAAGTTCTCCGAATCCGTCTTTGTTGACGAAAAGGTCAAAGCAGCCATTGAAGAATGTATTCCCCTCGGCCCGCTTCACAACCCCGCTAACCTCATGGGTATCAACGCCTGCGAACAGGTCATGGGCAAGGTCCCGCAGGTCGCGGTTTTTGACACCGCTTTCCATCAGACTATGCCGAAGGCTTCTTACCTCTATGCGCTTCCTTATGAATATTACGAGAAGTATCAGGTCCGCCGTTACGGCTTCCACGGCACTTCTCACAGATATGTTTCCGCAAGAACCATTGAAAAACTCGGTGGCAAAGCCGAAGGCACCCGAATCATCACCTGCCACCTCGGCAATGGTTCGTCCCTTGCCGCGATCAAGGACGGCAAGGTTATGGATACTTCCATGGGTTTCACACCTCTTGCGGGCTTCCCGATGGGCTCCCGTTGTGGCGACATTGACCCCGCAATCGTTCCGTTCATCATGGAACATGAGCATTTGACTCCGTCCGAAATGGACACCGTTATGAATAAAAAGTCCGGCGTTCTCGGTGTTTCCGGCATTTCCTCCGACTTCCGTGACCTTGAAAAGGCCGCTTCCGAAGGAAATGAGAGAGCCCAACTCGCCCTCGATATGTTCGAATACGGCGTTCGCAAGTGGATCGGCTCTTTTGCCGCCGCCATGGGTGGCGTCGACGCCATTGTCTTTACCGCGGGCGTCGGTGAAAACAACCCGCAACTCCGCGCAAGCCTGATCGATGGACTCGGCTTCCTCGGTGCCACGATTGACCACGAAAAGAACAATGTCCGCGGTGAAGAAGTCGAAGTCACGGGCAATGGCTCCAAAGTCAGAGTGTTCGTCATCCCCACCAACGAAGAACTTGTCATTGCGCAGGATACGCAGGACATCGTTTCCAAACTCTAATACATCACCTGCTGATAGATTTACTGATCCGGGCGGGGGCATCACCCGATGTCCCCGCCGTGTTTATATGATACAGATGAAAAAAATACTTTCGTTTTTTGTCGCACTAGTACTTGTTTTTTCGGCATTTCCCGCCTTTGCCGTGGAAACCGAAACCAATGAGCTGTTGGCGCGTGAAATTATTGAAATTTGTATGGACGGCGGCGATCCGCGTGATGTTAAAGGGCGGGATCTGCCCGCGATCCTGATCGAACGCGGCGGCGTGTTGTCCGAATACGGCGACAGTTGGGCACAGGCGATTTCCACTGCGTCACTGTCCGTTTCCGCACCGGCAAACTGTCGGACGGAGGACGCGGCGTACCGACTGATCCTCGCTCTCAATTGTGACGGAATGATCGAAGCCTGCCAAGATCATTCCGCGTTTGCCGTCACCGCATTGTCTGCGATGGCGATCGCCGTAGAGGGCAGTTACCGTGTCACCGCCGAAGAAATGCTTGACGCATTGGAAAAGGAAACGCCCGCGGATGTCTGCGAACTGGCGTTGCTTCTCTGTGCCGAACGTCAACTCGGACGCAGTGTCACGACCGCGCGGGAAACGGAACTCACCGCGAAACTGAATTCGTCGAACGACGAATGGGCGAGCCTTTTTGCAAAGATGTATTTTGACCGCGTCGGGTTTGAAACAATGCGCGAAAACCTCGGTGTACTTCGCTCAAATTTCGTCGACGGTCATTTGATCGGCACAGATGCGAAAAACGCCGCGGAGTATTTGGCTTCCGCGGGAATTATCTGCGGTAGAACGGACGGCAGATTTGATCCGCTTGCTACTCTTACCCGTGCGGAACTTGCAAAACTCCTCGTCGTTGCATATGAGACCGAAAACGGGGCGGAAACGGTCGAGATCCCCGAAAATTCGCCCTATTCGGATGTGAAAACCGGCGCGTGGTACTATCCGTACCTGATCAAAGCCGCCGAATATGGTTTGATGCTCGGCAGGGGCGAAGCCTTTGCCCCGAACGATCAGGTCACGCGAATTGAATGTGCGATCACTCTGCGCCGTTTGCTTGTCATCGAGGAAACGGAAGCCGAAAATTATTCGCAATACTGCGCCGAAACGATGACGATCCTTGAAAAACTCGGCATTATGAATGTCGGCACACAGAATGATGAAATGACGCGTGAAGGGCTTTGCGTGGCTCTTTATGCCGCAATCAAGTGAGGTATAAGATGGAAGCAACGGGAAAAGTTCTGGCGACATCCCAGGGGAAAAACAAAAAACTCGTCTTTGCGGTCATCGCGGGATTTGTGTTGGTCGTCGTGGGACTGCTCGCACGAAAATTCATCGTGTCGTATAATAATCTTGCGGCAAATCTCGCCTGCCTTGTCTGCGTGGTTGCGTCGATTTTGATCATTGCCGTTTCGTCGAATAATATCGGCTCGTACATCACGGTGTATGAAAACCGTATTGAGGGCGTGACCAAGGGGACGGCACGCGCCGCAGGCTGGCATTTCACCATCGGTTTTCACGATATTCAGTCGATCGGGATCGATGGAAACGAACTTACCATCATAACCGAGGACGGCAAACTGACCTGTATGCTCCTTGGCGGCGGTGATGAGATCCGTCGTGCGATCGAATCGAAACTTCCCGAAAGGAAATCGGAAGAAAATGAGGAATAGTTTACGCAGACTATGGGACGGACTCGGCGCAAACGGACTCCCGAAATCGTATCTCTGCTTTGTTCCGATGCATGTTTTGTTTACGGTCTACTGTCAGATGCACACGATCTTTTTCAATACCATGATCCAACGCGCAACGGGCGGTACTGATCGCGTGATGATTTTCAATATCGTCATGTATATCGTTCAGCCGATCGCCATGATCTTTGCGGTGCTTTATGTAAAAAAACGGTCGCCGGTCGGATCTCAGCGTTTCGGCATGAGCATCAACAGCATCGCGTATCTTTTCATTGCGATTATGGGTGAACGGGTGTCGAATTACATCATTCCGATCGCCGCTGCACTCAGTGCTGCATCGGGCTTTTATTTCACAACATACATTATGCAACTCAGCGCATATACGACCGATGACTGCCGTGACAATGCACTTTCGTTTGCCTCGATCTTCACCGGCATTGCAAGCCTTGTCACGCCGCTGTTTTCGGGGTTTCTCGTGTCGTATTTCGACGGATTTCTCGGTTACAGAATTCTCTTTCTGGTCGCATTTCTGCTCGGCGTGACCTCGGTGTACTGCTCCACCCGCGTCGGTCCCGTGTATATCCCGGAAGATAAGAAAAAACCCGCGTTCATGCACACGCTGAAATGCTTTTTCACCAAAAAGAGGATGCGTTGTGTTCTTGGATGCAGTGTCATCAGCGGCGTCTATTACGGCTTGCTTTCGTTCATCGTCAACGCTTTGATCTATCAACTCGTATCCTCCGAGGCACTGGTCGGTTTTAATTCATTTCTCGGTGGTGCGGCAACGATTTTGAGCGCATGGCTTTACGGAAAAACCATCGGTGCAAACGATCGGGCAAAGGCGGAGGTTTTTGCGACGACGCTGATCATTGTCGCAATCGTGCTTTTGTATTTCAAAATGGGCGTTGTGACGCTGATTGTTTTCAACGTGACATATAGCTTAATGGTATCGTTTTTGTCCAACCCGGTCGTTTCCGAATATGTGACCGCTGTCGAAAAGACCGAGGAACTTTCGGGCTTTATGGCGGAAACCCATACGGTGCGTGAATTTTTCCTCTCTACGGGACGAATTTCCGGGCTGGTGCTTGCAATGGTGCTGCCGAATGTCCTTGCAAGCGGTAAAGCATATGTTCTTGCACTGTTCATTGTCATTGCCGTGCAGTATCTTACGGCGTGGCTGCTGCATATTTCAAGTAAGACAACCGATTGAGAAAGGAAAGGTAAAAATGGAGGGTTTTCGCAAAATCAGCCCCAAAGAGATCGCGGATAATGTGTTTAAAATGATCGGCGACGACTGGTTTCTGACCTGCGCCGGAACGATGGACGACTTCAATATGATGACCTGCTCATGGGGCGGACTCGGTCATATTTGGGAAATGGATGTTGCCACCGTGGTCATCCGTCCGCAAAGGCATACCTACGGCTATACCGAAAAGGGCGATTATTACACCGTATGCGTTTTCGGCGAAGAATACCGCAAAGCACTCGCATTTTGCGGCGGTAAGAGTGGGCGCGATTACGACAAGGCGAAAGAGACCGGTCTGACTCCAATCCAATGCGGCGAAACGATCGCATTCAAGGAAGCGAGATTGGTGCTTCTCTGTCGAAAGGTCTATACCGATATGCTCAAAAAGGAGTGCTTTGTCGATCAAGGTATTGCCGCCGAACACTACCCGGCGGAGGATTTCCATCGTGCATATGTGGGCGAGATCGTCGGGGTTTATACCAAATAAAGTGAGGAATTTTCAATGAAATGTATCATTTTGGCAGCCGGACGCGGAAAAAGACTGGACGGAACGGGCGGTGAACTGCCGAAGGCTCTGCGTGAGTTGGATGGGAAGCCGCTGATCGGTCATGTCCTCGGCGAACTTGATTTTATCGCGGATGAGGATATTACCGTCGTCATCGGGTATAAGGGAGAACTTTTGAAGGCGGCATTGTCGCCAAAGTTGAATTTCGCGGTACAGACGGAACAACTCGGTACCGGCCACGCCTGCGCCTGCGCCGAAGAAATCATCGGCGATTATGACGGCCCGGTGCTTGTGGCGGCGGGGGATATGCCCCTTGTCAGAAAAAGCACATACAAGGCGCTGTGCGAGTATCATGAAAAAAGCGGAGCCGCCTGCACGATTATGACCGAGGTATCCGCCGAGCGTCCGAGTCTCGGCAGAATCATCCGTGAAAACGGCAAGGTCATGGGCATTGTCGAGGCAAAGGACGCCACGCCCGAACAACTCAAAATCACGGAACTGAATGCGGCGATCTATGTGTTCGATGCGAAACTTCTGTTCAAGGCACTGAAAAAGGTCGACCGTCATAATGCACAGGGCGAGTTTTATTTGACCGATGTGCCGCGGATCCTTTTATCCGAAGGACACCGCGTCGAGGGCTGGGTGATCGACGATCCCGATGAGGGTGAGGGCGTGAATACGCCGGATGACCTCAGACGTTGCGGCGAGATCCTGAAAAGACTGAAAAACAAGTAAAAACAAAACGCTCCCTCGATGAGGGGGCGTTTTTGCGATAAGAACGGGGGACGGATTGCCGCGTCGGGCAAAGCATTCCTCGCAATAACGAAAAGTAAAAGTGCTTCATCTTTATGATGAAGCACTTTGCGTTTTAATCCCAAGGTCGCAGGCGTTGGGGGTGAGCCTTGACGCCGGAAACAAGACCGATTGCGGCAAACATAGACAAAATCGAGGTTCCGCCGTAACTGAAAAACGGGAGTGTCAGACCGATGACGGGGGTGAGTGCGACACACATTCCGATATTGATCGCAATCTGGAAAAACAACATTGACGCGACACCGAAACAAATGAGTGTGCCGTGTTTATTTGCCGCACGTACGGCATTGACGATGCAAGCGATAATGATTGTCGTGAGCAGTAAAATGATCAGCGTGCATCCCGCCAAACCGAGTTCCTCACCTGCGACGGAGAAAATAAAGTCGGTGTGCTTTGCGGGAAGAATACTGTTCTGCGTCTGCGTTCCGTTGCCGAGTCCGAGCCCCCACATTCCGCCTGAGCCGAGTGCGATCTTGCTTTGGATCGCGTGATAGCCGTATTTCAGCGGATCAAGTTCCGGATTGAAAGCGACGATGATGCGTTGCTTTTGATAATTGGAAAGCACGAATTTCCATGCGATCGGGAGCGCAACGCCCACGCAGCCGCCAAAGAGTGCAAACCACCAAACCGAAACACCGGCGGCAAACATTACGCCGAGGAAGATGAACAGATACATAATCGCCATGCCGAGATCTTTGGAAAACAGATAGACCGCAAGAAACATTATAATGGTATGCACGCCCAACTGGAGAATCGAGAAAAAAGAATTGATCCGTTCACGAAGCCGGTATGCGTGCGAGGACAGCGAGATCACAAAGAGGATTTTTCCGATTTCGGCGGGCTGGATGCCGACGGGGAGTCCGATGGAATCAAAACGGATCCACGAACGGTTGCCCGTCGTTTCTTCACCGACGCCGAAGACGAGAAGTGACGCGATCAGCAAAAGATTGATGATGAGAATGACGGGCCAAAATTTGCAAAACGGTTCAAAGTCGATCGCCGAAATGATGAAATAGATAACAATACCGATGACAATGGCGGCGGACTGAACGACGACATACGAATCGGAATGATACGAAAGCGTCGCAGATCGGATCAGGACAAGTCCGTAGCAGGAAGCCGCAAGTGCGACGACAAGCAAAAACAGATCCGTCCTTCGGATAAAGCCGAAAAATTCTTTCAAAAAGCGTTTCAAAAAGTCCGCCCTCCTTTCGTATGTGTGAATTCTTTTTTTGCAAGCAATATTTTATCATTTTTTATCTAATAGGTAAAGGGACAAATGTGAAATTAAGAAAATCTTCATTGGGTAAATTTTGTCAATCTTTTCATAAAAACGGTGAATTTCGACCGTATCGGCGCAAAAATTCGTTTTTGGAACGCCGAATTGTGCGGAATGTCAATTCAAATGCCGAATGACGGATTATTTTTTCTTGTTTTGCAGAAAAAAACAGTTCCCTTTTTGATTTTGTTGTGGTATAATCAACAATGATAATCTATGCGCAATTATCAACATTAACTGTCAATAGATAGGAGGGCTTTAGATGCCAAACAAGAAGACCAGCGTGCCCTTTAAAGGCACACCTGAACAGGAAGCACAGCTGAGAAAGGCTCTGGAAGTGATCAAGAACGAAAAGGGCGCTCTGATGCCGGCTTTGCAGAAGGCTCAGGAAATCTACGGTTACCTGCCTGAGGAAGTACAGATCATCGTCGCCGAGACGCTTGGTGTGTCCCTTTCCGAAGTGTACGGTGTTTCCACGTTCTACGCCCAGTTCACTTTGAACCCGAAGGGCGAAACCCGTATCAGCGTTTGCCTCGGTACCGCTTGCTACGTCAAAAACTCCGGTGCAATTCTCGACAAAATTTGCGCCCGTGTCGGCTGTCAAGCCGGCGAGTGTTCCTCCGACGGTAAGTTCTCCATCGACGCCGTTCGTTGTGTCGGTGCCTGCGGACTCGCCCCGGTCGTTATCATCAACGATGAGGTCTTTGGTCGACTCACCCCCGCCGATGTCGATAAGGTTCTCGATAAGTACATCGCAAAGTAGGCTTGATTCAAATGCGATCTGTACCGCGTATGAATTCTGCGCAGAACTTGCTTCTTAGTTCTCGGACAAGCTTCCGCAACGGAGCTTTTCGATCAATAACGGTGTGAAGCTTGTATGAATTCGAAACGGCTAAATCGTTTGTTTCGTCCTGACCGAGATCAGTATGATTCTCGCGGTGTTCCTTTTCGGAACCCGAGGTCGAGATCCGGTTACCCGGTTTTGTCAACTCAAAAAAAGATCTATTTTATGGAGGTGCCAGTTTAGATGAAGACACTTGAAGAACTCGCTGCCGTCCGTGGTCAAATGCAGGATGATATTGCCCTGCGTACGGGTGGAAAAGCGAACGCAAATAAAAAAGTCAGATCTCACATTCTCGTCTGCGGCGGTACCGGTTGTACCTCTTCCGGTAGCCCTGCCATCAGAGAGAAATTCGTGAGCGAACTTGCCAAACACGGACTTTCCGAAGAAGTCAAAGTCATCCAGACGGGATGTTTCGGCCTTTGCTCCCTCGGCCCGGTCGTCATTGTCTACCCGGAAGGCTCGTTCTACTCCCGCATTACCATTGATGACGTCGAAGAGATCGTCACCAAGCATATCGCCGGCGGCGAAGTCGTCGAGCGTTTGCTCTATCATGAAGCCGGCAATAGTGAGCCGACTCATTCCCTTTCGGACACCCGCTTCAACAAGAAGCAGGTTCGTATCGCCCTGCGTAACTGCGGCGTGATCGATCCGGAAAACATCAACGAATACATTGGCCGCGGCGGTTACGAAGCCATCGGTAAGATCCTTACCAGCATGACTCCTGCCCAGGTCATTGAAACCATGAAGGCTTCCGGCCTCCGCGGACGCGGCGGTGCAGGATTCCCGACCGGCATGAAGTGGGAATTCGCTTCCAAGTCCGCCGGCCCGATCAAGTATGTCTGCTGCAACGCCGACGAAGGCGACCCCGGCGCATTCATGGATCGTTCCATCCTTGAAGGTGACCCGCACAGTGTTCTCGAGGCTATGAGCATCGCCGCTTACGCCATCGGATCCAATCAGGGTTACATCTACATCCGTGCCGAATATCCGATCGCCGTCGAAAGATTGAAGATCGCCCTCAAACAAGCCAGAGAATACGGAATGCTCGGCAAAAACATTTTCGGCACCGATTTCAGTTTCGACATCGACATCCGTCTCGGCGCCGGCGCATTCGTCTGCGGCGAAGAGACTGCTCTTATGACCTCCATCGAGGGCAACCGCGGTGAGCCGCGTCCGCGTCCTCCGTTCCCGGCGGTCAAAGGTCTGTTCGAAAAGCCGACCATCCTCAACAACGTCGAAACCTATGCCAACATCCCGTGGATTTTCACCCACGGCGTCGAAGAATTCACCAAGATCGGCACCGAACGCTCCAAGGGTACCAAGGTCTTCGCCCTCGGCGGTAAAATCGTCAACACCGGCCTTGTTGAAGTTCCGATGGGCATCACCCTTCGTGAAATTATCGAAGACATCGGTGGCGGTTGCCCGAACGGCAAAAAGTTCAAGGCTGCTCAGACCGGCGGTCCTTCCGGCGGTTGCATTCCTGCTTCCTTGATCGACACCCCGATCGACTATGACAACCTTTCCAAGATCGGCGCTATGATGGGCTCCGGCGGACTTATCGTCATGGACGAGGACAACTGCATGGTCGATATCGCCAAATTCTTCCTCGCCTTCACCGTCGATGAGTCCTGCGGTAAGTGCGCACCGTGCCGTATCGGTACCAAGCGTCTGTATCAGATGCTTGAAAAGATCACCTCCGGCAATGCCACTCTCGAAGATCTCGACAAAATGGAAGAACTCTGCAATCACATCAAGGCCAGTTCCCTCTGCGCCCTCGGTCAGACTGCTCCAAACCCGGTTCTCTCCACTCTGAAATACTTCAGAGATGAATATGTTGCTCACGTCGTCGACAAAAAGTGCCCGGCCGGCGTCTGCAAAGACCTGCTCGCTTATAAGATCACCGATAAGTGCCGTGGATGCACCGCCTGCGCCAGAGCCTGCCCGGTTAACGCAATCACCGGAAAGGTTAAGGAACAGCACGTCATCGACAACGCCAAGTGCATTAAGTGCGGTTCCTGCATGAGCACCTGTAAGTTCGGCGCCATCATCAAAGAATAAGCGGAGGAAGGAGAAAAGATAATGGAAACTGTAAATATTAAAATCAACGGTATTGACGTTGTCGCTCCTAAGTCTGCCACGATCCTCGAGGCTGCGAGACTTGCCGGCATCGAAATTCCGACTCTTTGCTATTTGAAAGACCTCAACCAAATCGGCTCCTGCCGTATGTGCGTTGTCGAGGTCAAGGGCGCAAGAAGCCTTGTTGCCGCCTGCGTCTATCCTGTCAATGAGGGCATGGAAGTGTTCACAAACACTCCGGCGGTTCAGCGCTCCCGCAGACTCACCCTCGAACTGATCCTCAGCAATCACCGTATGGAGTGCCTTACCTGCGCACGCAACCATCATTGCGAACTGCAAACGCTTGCCGAACAACTCGGCGTCGATCAGGTTCGTTTTGCCCACGAGGATTTGAAGCCCCAACTCGAAGAAGATATGCACCTTGTCCGCGATAATTCCAAGTGCATTCTCTGCCGTCGTTGTGTCGCGGCGTGCAAAAAGCAGCAGGGTGTTGCCGTCATCGGCCCGAACGATCGTGGTTACAACACCCACATTGGTTGCGCCTTTGACCGTGACCTTGTCGAAACGTCCTGCGTTTCCTGCGGTCAGTGTATTGTTGCATGCCCGACCGGCGCTTTGACCGAAAAGGACAACACCGGTGATGTCTGGGCGGCTCTTGCCGATCCGACCAAGCACGTCATTGTCGGTACTGCTCCGTCCGTCCGTGCCACCCTCGGTGAAGAATTCGGCAGAGCGATCGGCACCAATGTCGAAGGACAAATGGTCGCCGCCCTCCGTCGTCTCGGATTTGAAAAGGTCTTCGATGTTGACACCGCCGCCGACTTCACCATCATGGAAGAAGGCACCGAATTCATCGAAAGAATGCAGAATGGCGGAGCCCTCCCGCTGATCACCTCCTGCTCGCCCGGATGGATCCGTTTCTGTGAACAGTATTATCCGGAATTCATTCCGAACCTTTCTTCCTGCAAGTCCCCGCAGCAGATGTTCGGTGCGCTCGTGAAAACTTATTATGCGCAGAAGGAAGGCATTGATCCGAAGGACATTTATGTCGTTTCCATCATGCCGTGTACTGCCAAGAAGTTCGAGATCAACCGCGAAGATCAGTCCGCTGTTGAAGGTTGCAAGGATGTTGACGCCGCCCTCACCACCCGTGAACTCGGCCGCATGATCCGCAAGGCGGGCATCATGTTCAACGAACTGCCCGAAGAAGAATTTGATCCGATGCTCGGTGTTTCCACCGGCGCGAGCGTCATTTTCGGCGCCACCGGCGGCGTTATGGAGGCTGCTCTCCGTACCGTTACCGAAGTTCTCACCGGCAAGACGCTTGAAAAGGTCGAATTTACCCAGGTTCGCGGAACCGAAGGTATCAAGGAAGCCACCCTCGACGTCAATGGCAAGATCGTTCACGCCGCCGTCGCTTCCGGCCTCGCCAACTGCCGCAAAGTCCTTGACGCCGTCAAGTCCGGCGAAGCCCACTATGACTTCATCGAATTTATGGCTTGCCCGGGCGGATGCGTCAACGGTGGCGGTCAGCCGCAGCAGACCAGTGCCGTTCGTAGCAATGTCGATCTCCGTGCGCTCCGTGCAAAGGCTCTGTATGATCAGGATGCCGGTATGAAATTCCGCAAGAGCCACGAAAACCCGATCGTCAAGACCGTATATGATGAATTCCTCGGCGGTAAGCCGGGCACTCATAAGGCTCATGAGATCCTGCACACTTCGTACAAGGCTCGTCCGAAGTACAAACTCGACTAATTCAGTCGTAAAAAATGATGAAACCCCTGCTCGAAAGAGCAGGGGTTTTGTATATTTATTCATTTTATCGGTCCGAATAACACGATGTTGATACTTTTGTGTTGTTGTGCCGCATAGTTCAGCGAAAATGCCGTCCCACGGGAAACACCGTCCCAAAAGGCATACACCGATCCGCATCGGTCGATGATCGTCTTGTCGCGGAGCAAGGGCGCGCTTCGTCCGAAAGAATTGTAGTCGGGACGGAGAACGGTCAACGGGATCGCGTGCTTTTTTGCCCATTGGATCGCGCAGTTGTCAACACCCTGTGCGCCACCGGTGATGACTTCCGAAACGAGGTCGGCGGTGAGATAGCGGTCGAGATCAATTTGTAGCCCCCGTGAGCCGATGATTGCAATTTTCATGAAATTCTCCTGACGGTGAAAACTTGTTCCGTAGACATTATATAGTGCGCAAGTCCGAAACGCAAGCAAAAGTATCAATATTCGCCAAAAATCCCGGCGGACGCGTGAAATGAGGGATATGGTATTTACTTTTTGCCGTCTTTGGGGTATAATAAAACAGATAATGATATAGGGGTAATACTATGATTGATCTTCACGAATACAAATTAAAATTAGAGGCACTGATGCCCGAACTGAAAAAACTGCGTGCCGCGCTTGGTATTGAAGCCACAGAAAAGCGCATTGCCGAACTTGACGGGCTGATGAACGCGCAGGATTTTTGGGATTCCCCGGACGAAAGCAAAAAAGTTTTGGTTGAATCCAAGCGACTGAAAGACAAACTTGAATCCTTCCGTTCCCTTGAACGCGAACACGACGATGTCTACACCCTTATTGAACTTGCATTGGAAGCGGAGGACGAATCGCTTGACGGCGAAATTGTTTCCGGCACGGAAAAACTGGAATCCGACGTTGAAAATATGCGCCTTGCCACGCTATTAAGCGGTGAATTTGATTCGGCGAACGCGATCATGAGTTTTCAGGCGGGTGCAGGCGGAACGGAAGCGCAGGACTGGACGCAGATGTTGTACCGTATGTATACGCACTGGGCGGAACGCCACGGCTTCACCTATAAACTTCTCGACTATATCGAAGGCGATGAAGCGGGGCTTAAATCTGCGTCCATTCTCATCGAAGGCACGAATTCATACGGCTTTTTGCGTAGCGAGGGTGGCGTCCACCGTCTTGTCCGCGTTTCACCGTTTGACGCGTCAGGCCGTCGCCATACCTCGTTTGCGGCGGTCGAGGTCATGCCGGAAATCAGCGATGAGATCGAGGTTGAAATCCGTGAAGAAGACCTGAAAGTCGACACCTACCGTTCCGGCGGAGCCGGCGGTCAGCACGTCAACAAGACCGAATCCGCCATTCGTATCACGCATATCCCGTCCGGCGTTGTCGTTGCCTGCCAAAACGAGCGCAGTCAGCATCAAAACCGTGAAGTCGCCATGCGTATGCTTCGTTCCAAACTTGTCGAAATCAAAGAACGCGAACATCTCGAAAAGATCGAAGATATCAAGGGCGAACAAAAACTCATCGAATGGGGCAGTCAGATCCGTTCGTATGTTTTCATGCCGTACACGCTTGTCAAAGATCACCGCACGAATTTTGAAATCGGCAATGTCAACGCCGTGATGGACGGCGATCTTGACGGTTTCATCAACGCCTATTTGACCAAGCAGGCACTCGGCGAATAATGATAAAATAATTAAAACCCGTCCGAAGCAAATGCTTCGGGCGGGTTTTGTCGTTTCCGGGATATTTTATGTCGATGTTTTTTCTTTCAAACAATCCTGAAATAATTCGACCAATTCCTGACGGCTTTTGATGTTGAGTTTTTCGTAGATGTCGGAAAGTTTGTTGGATACCGTCTGCGGGGAGAAATGCGTTTTTTCGGCGATTACTTTGTTGGAATAGCCGTTAAAAACATAGAGCAACAATTGAAAATCCCCGCTTGAAAGATTGCTGTAAATTTCCGTAAAATTGTAATGCTTTGTGAAGTCGGCGTAATTTCGGCTGATTATTTCGCTTTGAAGCCGGATCGTTTTATTAAATTCCGCGGGAAAATCGCCGATGACTTCACGATAGACATTCGGGTAATAGGACAAAAGGTCGACCGCGCAAAGAAGCAGATTATGCTCGTGTGCGATGGAGATCGCACGTCGTAAATGGAAAAGCATAAGCGTATTTTCGTGTGACAAATAATAGGCAACGAACAGAATTCGGTGCAATTCCTGCGCTTCGAAAAAATACCCGCTGCTTTCCATAATCCGACTGAGAATTTCGAATTGTGTCAGTCGATCGATCGCATGAATATTTTCGAAATTGTCCCCGGCAAGTCGAAAAATAGACAAAAACGCCATTAAATTCTGTACGGACGGATGATAGTTGTATTGCGGATCAATGTCGAAATGCTTGGAAACGGAGCCGTAAAAGCCGCAGAAGCAGTTAAGCCACGGCAATAACATTTCCATATCCTTTTTGTGGGGGAAATCCTGCGCCAAAGCAGAACATAGCCGGTCATAGTATGTGCGATAGTTGATTTCCCGGCGATAGACGCTGGAAAGTGCCGCCATAAAGGCGGTTGCGCCGATTTTTACATATATGTTTTCGGCGTGATCGGCAAGGTATGAAAAGGCTCGTTGCGCTTTTGGAAAGTTGCAGGCATATAGATCCACTTGCGCCGTGCGAAGTTGCAATTCTTCTTTCGTCAGCGGGGGAACAAAAGCGTCCGCAGGGAAATTTACATAGAGTGGAAAACGAAAAAAATCCGTCGTTTCCGCGTGTCCTTCCCGCTTTGTTCTGGCGTCGACGGGTTTTTGCACGGTTTTGGGGAACATCCAGCGATTTCCGAATTGTACCGCACCATCAATGCGGCCCTCGCGGGCAAGTCGGATAATACGACATTGACTGATCCCCCAAAGGACGGACACTTCCTTGCTGGTTAGAAATTCCATCAAAAAATCCTCACTTTTTTGAATTGTATCGACATCAGTATAATATGTTTTTGGTAAAAAATCAAGGGGGGGGGGGTACTCAAAACCGACAAAAAAATTACAAAATTGTTCAAAAATACGGCATATTACATTCAAACACCTGAAAAAATGAGTATAAAACGGCAGGCCGACATCTCTTCCAAAATAGCGAGAAAAGGTATATATTTGTATTAAGCCTAGTATAACTATGCGAATATAAAAACGAGAGGATGCAAACACTATGAAAAAACGGCTACTATCCATACTCCTGGTACTTGCGATGGTAATCTCATTCGTTCCCGCGTTTGAGATCAGCGCAAGTGCGGGCGATCCGCCTGCGGCGAAGCAGGTAACACTTTACACAGACGGCGCAGAGACAAATGCGCTATTTCCATTTTACTTTTTTTCTTGCGATTTTTTTGCAAAATCGCAAATGATCTATCCTGCGGCAGACCTGACCGGTCTTCTCAATAAGGAAATCAGTTCGATGACCTTTTATGTTCAGACCAAGCAAGACGATCCCGGTTGTAACTGGGATGTCAAATTGATGACCACGGATACCACGGATCTTACATCGAGTTTTGTCGATACTTCGTCGGCTACGGTGGTCTACCACGGTCATGTAAATCCGTCACAGGACACGATGAAGATCACATTTACCACACCTTTCGAATACACCGGCGGCAATCTTTTGATTGAAACGAAAAACACTGAAACAGGCAGTTATAAAAATGTCTATTTCTATGGTATTTCGACTTCCGGGAATACGGCGAGGGCTGATAGTAGCTACGCTGAATATGCCAACACGTTCCTTCCGAAGGTAACATTCGACTATGAGCCGCTTTTTTACACGGAAGGTGACGGATGTTCCACCACTCCGTATATCATCAGCAACTACGAGGGACTGGAATCCCTTGCGGCGAAGGTCAATAGCGGCAAAATAACCGAGTCGTACTATTATCGACTTGACGAAAACTTCCCGACCGGCGGTGAAGCCACCGAACTGACCACCCCGATCGGCAATAACAGCAACAACTTCGTGGGCTACTTCGACGGCAACAACAAAGAAGTCAAGTTGAATATTGATGCCAATGGATATCTCGGATTGTTCGGTTACATCACCGAGGGCTCCGAAATTAAAGATGTCGTGACGACGGGTACCATTACCGGCACAGAAAGTGTTGGTGGTGTTGTCGGATACGCTTATTACTCTACGATTACCAATTGCGGCTCGGAATGCGAAATCAATGCAACGGATAGCCAAGTCGGTGGCGTTGCAGGATATGGTCATGAATCGTACTTTGTCAAATGTTTCTTTACGGGAACGATTACAGACAATGATGGTTCCAAAATCGGTGGCGTTGTCGGATATCCCAATGGTAATTCTGAAATCACCAAATGTTATTCCACGGCTGATGTAACGGGAGGAGAAGAAGTTGGTGGTATTGCAGGTTATTGTTGCACAGGAGTGAAAATTACCGACTGTTATTCAACGGGTACGGTCACCGCGAAATCGGGCGCTGATACCGGTGGAATAGCGGGAGAAACCGGAATCGTCGTTATTTCCGGTTGTTACTCAACCTGCGATGTGACTACCGAAAATGGTGGATACACCGGTGGTATTGTGGGTGAAACATCATCCGTTTCGAAAATCTTCAACTGCTATGCGACCGGCGATGTCACGGCAACAGGTTGGTTTGTGGGCGGTATAGCCGGAAAACAAAATGGTGACCTTTTCAACTGCTATGCGACCGGTGATGTCAGCGGCAAGGGGTGTGTCGGCGGTATTGTCGGCGGCATTGACGGCAAGTTTGAAAACTGTTATACGACGGGTACCGCAACGGGCGACGAATATTTTGGAGCCATTGCCGGTGAGATTCAATCCAAAGCGTCCGTTGAAGATTGCTATTACCTTACCGGCGGAACAAATCCTGCCTACGGTAAGAATGGAGGTACGGTCGAGGCTATTTACGCCCTTTCCGAAGCACAGATGAAGGGTGCCGCCGGTGCGACCGACGATACATGGGTTGCGATCGGTGATGAAAAGATCGCCCTTGTCGACGCGCTGAACAACTATGTGTGCGACGAGGCGTGTGACGGACTTACTCCGTGGACGATTGATGAAGCCACCCCGGAACTCGCATACTCGGACACTTTGTATCTTGTGGATGGCAGGATGTATTCTTCGTTTAACGGTTGGGGCAATCCGGGTAATGTTGAAACCACGGTTTCCGGTATCGACTATAATCCGTCGACGCATACCTATTATTTCAACAATGTCAATCTTCCGTTGACCGGCGAAAACTCCGTGGTGATATATGGTGATGCAACGATCACTCTCACGGGCGATAATGTCATCGGTCTTCCGGCGGATAATACGGAAGAAACCTATCTTCGCGCATACAACGGCATTACCGTTGATTGTACGGACAGTAATAATCTGACCTTCACCGGCGACGGAAATTTGACGATCTATGACACAAACACCGGCATTTCTGCAAGGGATATCACGTTTGATGAAAATTTCACCGGCACCGTCACGATCAATGACTACGGTCATGGACCGAGATGTTGTTTGAAAGCCTACGATTGCCTGCTGATTAAAAACGGTACCTTTAACCTGAACAGCGCGAACTCCAACGGAATTTCCGCAAGAAGTATTTTCATCAGCGGCGGCAAGATCAATGCCAACGGTAAGGCAGCCGGCATTATGTCCCCGGATTGTTATGGATTTAATATTAGCGGCGGTGAAATTAACGCCAAGGGCGAGACTGCGATCAAGCTCGTATCCGAAGATGTAGACCCCAATATCAACATCACCGGCGGTAGCATCAAGGCGGAAGGCGAAAAATACGGCATTACCTACGAAAATACATGGGGCGCCGATATCAACATCACCGGCGGCGGTATTCGCGCCAAGGGCAGTGAAGCCGCGGTCAAGGCAGAGTCCACGGGTGCAGAGGCTGCGATCAACATTGACGGCAAACTTTCCGTCAAGGGCGTCGATGCGACAAGCACCGCGGTGATTTACAAAAACAGTGCCGATTCGGAATTTGTCACCATCGGCAACTACGGTTGTAACTACAATGTCGCCCTTACCGCGGGAAAGGTACAGACGCTGATCCTCGGCGATAAGGACGCCGGCGAATACACGATCACCGGCAACAGTTTCAAGGGCTTCCAATTTACCAAAAACGGCAAATATGTTGCCGTTGTCAATGGCAAGGTCAAAGCCGATTCAACGAGCGAATACACATGGAAATATGACGGCGGACTTTACACCGAAGTCAAGACCACGGTCGTCACAAAAACTCTGTTCTGGTCGAGAACGACCGTCAAGACCGTCAAGTATTACCTCGGCTTCGACGGTACGAAGTTCATTCTGACCAATGCAAAGACCAACGCTTTCGTTCAGGTCACTTCCGAAGAACACTGCATCGCCTATAAGCACGACGGCGACGGCAAGCACGTGGCATACTGCACGAAGTGCGACTACATCGAAGACGCCGAAGCGCACAAGTACGACAAGGATACGCATCTTTGCGAATGTGGCAAAAAGGACCCGAGTTATTTCTGCGTCACGGATGTCGACGTGAACGAAAAGACGATCGTGACCTATTCCGGCTTCTGGATCTGGCTGAAAAAGAATGTTTCTTATCAGTATAACATCGTCCCGAAGACGCAGGGCACGAAGGTCGTGAAGATTGAGTATTCCTTTGACAAGGAACTCACCGAAAACAACAAGTGGAAAACCGGCGCGACCATCAGTTCGCTTGTTCCGATCACCACGATGCTCATCCGCGTGACCGACGCCAACGGCAGTGTTTCACTGTGGCAGTACGTCGACAGGGATGTTAAGTCCCTTGCCAAACCGATAGATGTTTCGGGACAGTGGTGGGATTACGACAAACTCGGCGCCGCAACGAATGTAAGTTCGGTCAAGTTCTCCAAGAGCCTTCCGGGCAACTATTCCGAAACTTCCCCCGATTGGAAGACATGGGATACGCCAGCAAACTCCACCGCGTACTATAACACCAAAACCGGCGCGCTGACCTATACCCTCGACGAGGGCGTCAAAAAGTTCGTCTTTGACGACGGTAGCCTGTTCCGTACCGGCCCGAAGACTTTGAAAGACGAATGGATCCTCGAATCATTTAAGGAAATGGGTTTGGTTTACAGTAGTATTGAAGCACTGGAAGATTATCTCCAAAAATTCTACGATTTATATGACGCCCTTCTTACAAAGGATGAAGACGCAATTGTCGAAGCCTTCAATGCTTCATTTGGCAAAATACTGGGCGAGCCGGTTGAGAATATCGACGAGGTATATGGTATTTTCCCGTATGAAGAATTACTGGAATATGCGCTTGATTATCCGAAAATATATGAAGAAATCAAGAATGGCGGTTTGGTGAGTTCTTCGTACGGCATTGGGAATAGCACAGCAGAAAATCTGACGATTACCGGTCTTGATCTCTTTGATGTTTCGAATGTTACGGATTTCTCATGGATGTTTGCCGCTTCATACGAACATTTCTATTGTAAGTCTTTGGATGTTTCTTCGTTTGATGTTTCGAACGGTCAAGACTTCTCTTATATGTTTGTAGATTGTCAGGCTTTGACCGAATTGAAGATCGGCGAATGGGATACTTCCAAAGCGACGGATATGTCCTATATGTTCGACGGATGTATTGAACTG